>CAJXMI010000144.1 GCA_913056145.1 uncultured Spiribacter sp. | reverse complement strand
AGCCCGCCAGACGGGCCAGATCGCAGCCCGCCTCGGTGTGGCCTGCGCGGGTGAGCACGCCGCCCGGCGCGGCCATGAGCGGAAAGACATGGCCGGGCTGGAGGATATCCTCGGGGCTTGCCTGCGGTGCCACGGCCGCCTGGATGGTGCGGGCCCGGTCGGCCGCCGAGATGCCCGTGCTAACGCCGCGTGCCGCCTCGATACTGACCGTGAACTTGGTGCCCTGATGATCGCTCGAGCCGCTCACCATCAGTGGCAGTCGCAGTTGCGCGCAGCGCTCGCGCGTGAGGGTGAGGCAGATGAGCCCCCGGCCATAGCGGGCCATGAAGTTGATGTCATCGGGCCGCACCATCGAGGCCGGCATTAACAGATCGCCCTCGTTCTCACGGTCCTCGTCATCGAGCATAAGGACCATGCGGCCATCGCGCAGGTCATCGATGATGGCCTCGATGCTGTCAAAACTCATGCGTTGCTGTCTCCCAGAAAACCGCTGCGGCGCAGCAGGGCCTCGGTCACACCACTCTCGCCCGCCGTTGCACGCCCGTCGAGCAGCCGCTCGAGGTAGCGGGCCACCAGATCGACTTCGAGGTTGACCGAGTGACCGGGCTGATAGCCACCCAAGGTGGTGACCGCGGCGGTATGCGGGACGATATTGACGTCAAATTCGCGCTCGTCCACGGCGTTGACCGTAAGGCTGATGCCCTCGATGGCGATCGAGCCCTTGGCGGCAATATAGCGGGCCAGCCGCTCGGGCGCCCGAAACCGCCAGCGCTCGGAGCGGCCCGCCGGCTCGCGCAGAACGACCTCGCCCACCCCGTCCACATGCCCGCTCACCAAATGCCCGCCCAGTGGCGTCGCGAGCGTAAGCGCGGTCTCGAGGTTGACCAGGCTGTCCGTGCGCAGACCGCCCAGGGTGGTGCAGTCAAGCGTCTCGAGTGAGACATCGGCGGCAAAGCCCGCAGCATCGACCTCGACGGCCGTCAGGCAGCAGCCGTTAACGGCAATGCTGTCGCCGATCGCGATCCGACTCATATCAAGGCCATCGGTGTCGATGCGCAGCCGGCGATCGCCGCCGGTCAGACGCGACTCCCGCAAGACCCCGGTGGCCTGGATGATGCCCGTGAACATGTCAGTCCTCCTCGCGCTCGCCAACCCGCAGGGTCAGCCGCCAGTCATCGCCCACCCGGCGCTCGTCAATTACCGAAAGGGGCAGGCGATCAGCCATATCCTCCAGCCCGCCGAGCGCCAGCATCGGATGCCCCTCATGGCCCATGAGATGCGGCGCCAGGTAAATGACCAGTTCATCGACCAGCCCCGCCTGGACCCAGGCACCGGACAGACGCGGCCCGGCCTCGACCAGCACTTCGTTGATCTCGGCGGTGGCGAGGGCCTCGAGCACCGCGGCCGGCGCGACATGCCCATCGTCGCCCAGGGCCACCTGCCAGAGCTCGGCGCCGGCATGCACCAGGTCGGGCTCACGCCCCGGCATGATCCCGCCATGCACAATCACAACGCCGCGCTCATCGGCCAGCATCCGCGCCCCCGGCGGCGTTCGCAGTTGCGAGTCCACCACAATACGCCGCGGCGGCAGAAACTCGCCATGCGTATCGCGCGCCGTGAGCTGCGGGTCATCGGCAATCACCGTATCCACACCGGTCACGATCGCGCTGCTCGCGGCGCGCAGATCATGCACATCCCGTCGCGCGGCTGCGCCGGTAATCCAGCGACTCTCGCCCGAGGCCATGGCCGTGCGCCCATCAAGACTGGCCGCCACCTTGACCCGCACATATGGCAGGCCCGCGCGCATCCGCCGAAAAAACCCGGGGTTAAGACGCTCGCTTTGCTCGGCCATGAGCCCCGAGGCCACCGCAACGCCAGCATCGCGCAATCGCTCAAGCCCACGGCCCGATACCCGCGGGTTGGGATCCGTTGCCCCGGCCACAACCCGCGCAATACCCGCCTCGATCAGGGCGTCGGCACAGGGCGGTGTGCGGCCGTAGTGGCTGCAGGGCTCGAGCGTGACATAGGCGGTGGCGCCGGTGGCATTGGCGCCCGCCTG
>CAJXMI010000143.1 GCA_913056145.1 uncultured Spiribacter sp. | reverse complement strand
GCCCATCAAGCCGCGCCGGCGGTTAATGCGCTGACTCGTCGACGGTCATGGCGGCCGTTGCACTGGTCACGGCTGTGATCGCCTCCGCCGCCAGGCTGAGCTGGTCGTCGGCCCGCTCAACGCGCATCAGACTCCGTCGCCATGGCTCTCCACCGGGCAACCCCTGCAGGTACCAGCCGATGTGCTTGCGTGCCACGCGGACGCCCTGCACGGGGCCGTAGAATGCATGCAGGGCACGCAAATGCTCCACCATCCAGATCTGAATGTCGTCGGCGGGCGGTGGTGGCAGGCGCTCTCCGGTGTCGATGAAATGCTGGATCTCGCGGAAAATCCAGGGCCTCCCCTGCGCGGCCCGACCGATCATCACGGCATCGCAGCCGGTGGTCTCGATCAGCCGGCGGGCCTGCGCCGGCGTACCAATGTCCCCGTTCCCGATGAGCGGGATTCCGATGGCGCGACGCACGGCAGCCAGGGTCTGATGCTCGGCGTCGCCTCGATAATGCTGATCGCGCGTGCGCCCATGCAGGGCGAGGGCTGCGATGCCGGCGTCTTCGGCAAGGCGGGCAATGCGAACGGCGTTGCGCTCAGTCGCAGTCGGTCCCGACCGGATCTTGAGCGTGACCGGCACGTCCACGGCGTTGACCACGCTGACCAGGATGCGCTCGACGAGTGCTTCATCCGAGAGCAATGCCGAGCCGGCCAGTTTCCGGTTCACCTTCTTGGCCGGGCAGCCCATATTGATGTCGATAATCTCAGCGCCCTGATCGACGTTGAAACGTGCCGCATCAGCCATGACGGCCGGTTCGGCCCCGGCAATCTGTACTACGCGGGGAGAGGGCTCTCCATTATGATCGCGCTTGAGCCGGGATTGACGGGTCTCCCGTAGCGCCGGGTTGGACGCCACCATCTCGGAGGCGGCGAGCGCCGCGCCCAGGCGCCGGCAGAGAATGCGAAACGGCCGGTCCGTCACCCCCGCCATGGGGGCGAGCAATACGGCCCCCGCAATGTTGTATTGACCAATCTGCATAACGGCAGGATAGCGGTTGCGGATGTTGTCCACAAAAGCTGTGGATAAGATTGTGGATGTTTTCCCGACGAGCGGCCCGAAGCCCTTATGGCATGCGGTCTCTCGTTAGATTGGGTGAATATTCACCATCAGTCGTATACGCTTTAATTACAGTGGGTTACGGTGCTTTTGAGATAAACGATATTGTCACATCCTCCCAAATCCCTCATAAAGCCACGGCGCGGTGCAGCAAAACCGGACCGCACAACAACTGTGCATAACCGACTCGCTCCGGTAGGCTGCAGCAGGCTTGGCAAACGTGGACGGACAGGGCATGGCAGGGGCCGTTTTTCTTGATCGCGACACACTGGATCGGGGCGATCTTGACTTCCGGGCGTTGGATCAGCTCTGCGACGGCTGGATAGGCCACTCTCGGACATCACCGGCGCAACTGGCTGAGCACATTGGCGAGGCCCGCATTGTTCTCACCAACAAAGTCGTGATCGATGCGCCGACATTGGCGAAATGTCCTACGGTTGAGCTCGTGAACGTCGTGGCGACCGGCGTCAATAATATCGACCTTCGGGCGGCCAGAGATCACGGGGTCAGGGTCTGTCATTGCCGCGGGTACGGCACCGAGTCGGTCAGCCAGCATGCGATTACGCTGATGCTCGCGCTTTGCACGCGGCTTGTGGACTATGTGGGCGCCGTACATCGCGGGCGCTGGGAGCAGTCACCGGATTTCTGCTTCCTGGACTATCCCATTACCGAACTGGCCGATAAGACGTTACTGGTTGTTGGATACGGGACGCTGGGAGCCGCAGTGGCGCGCAAGGCTGAGGCGTTGGGCATGCGGGTCACGATTGCCGAGCGGCCAGACGCTGATTCTCCACGCGCGGGCCGGGTGAGCTTTGCGGACGGCGTTGCCGAGGCGGATATCGTGACGTTGCATTGTCCGCTGACCGAGGCGACCCATGAGCTGATCAACCGCTCGGTCCTGCGGCGGATGAAATCGAGCGCATTGCTGATTAATACAGCACGGGGTGGGCTGGTGGACGAAGCGGCGCTGGTCGAGGCGCTGCGGACCGGCGAGATCGGCGGTGCGGGAATCGACGTGCTTTCAACGGAACC
>CAJXMI010000142.1 GCA_913056145.1 uncultured Spiribacter sp. | reverse complement strand
TCGCCGGCTTCGCAGAGCAGCGTGTGCTGGCGCGGCTGGCGGCCCGCGCCACTGGCGCCGGACTTGGCGTCGGCCACCACGTTGGACGGGTCGACCGCATCGGCCTCGAGCAGCGGGATCAGGCCCAGTTGCACCGCGGTGGGGTAGCAGCCCGGGTTGGCCACCAGGCGAGCCCCGCGAATCGCCTCGCGGTGACGCTCCGGCAGGCCGTAGACCGCCTCGGCGGCCAGCGCCGGGCACTGATGGGTCATGCCGTACCACTTCGACCACACCGCGAGATCGCGGATGCGGAAGTCCGCCCCCAGATCGATCACCCGGGCGCCCCGCTCGATGAGCGCCGGGGCCATTTCCATGGCCGTACCGTTGGGTGTGGCGAAAAAGACCACATCACAGGCGCCGAGCGCCACGGGGTCGGGCTCGCTGAAGGCCAGGTCCAGATGGCCGCGGAGGTTCGGGTAGATGGCGCTGACCGGCTGCCCGGCCTGGGCCCGGGAGGTAATCACCTCCAGCGCGACCCGCGGATGGCCGGTCAGCAGCCTGAGCAGTTCGACGCCGGTATAACCGGTGCCGCCCACAATCCCGGCGGTAATCATCATTGCGCTCCTCTGAGCTGCGTCAACTGGCCCTGTATGATGCCAGACAATGAGCGAGCATCGGGCCACGGACAGGGACCGCCAGCCAGGCCGCTGGCGTCGGTTGATCGAAACCGAGAGGCTGCGTCTGTCCATTGGACGAGCGCCGGTGGTGATGGCCGTGCTGGGGATGCTGACGGGCCTGGCGGCCGGGGCGGTGGTGATCGCGTTTCGACTGCTCTACGAATCGGGTCAGATCGCCCTGCTCCCCGGCGGCCTTGAGGACTTCGAGGGCCTGCCGGGCTGGCAACGTCTTTTGCTGGCGGTGGCGGGCGCCGCTCTGATCGGCCTGTACATGCAGCATATCGCCCGGCGCGACCCTCGCACCGGCATCGGTTTCGTGATCGAGCGCACCGCCTATCACGAGGGCATGCTGCCGCTGCGCAACGCCATTCACCAGTTCGTGGCCGGCGGCCTCGCGATCGCGAGCGGGCAGTCGGTCGGGCGTGAAGGCCCCAGCGTGCACATGGGCGCCACGGCGGGCAGCCAGCTCGGCCAGTGGCTGCGTTTGCCGCACAACAGCCTGCGCACGCTGGTGGCCTGCGGCACCGCGGCGGCCATCGGGGCGTCGTTCAATACGCCACTGGCAGGGGTCGCCTTCGCCATGGAAGTGGTGGTCATGGAATACACCATCGCCGGCTTTCTGCCGGTCATGATCGCCGCGGTGACGGCAACGGCCCTGACCCACCTGGTATTCGGCACCGACATCGCCTTCTCGATTCCGGCGCTGACGATTCAGGGGATTCATGAACTGCCGCTGGTCATCCTGCTCGGTCTGCTGCTGGGCGGCCTCGCCGCCGCCTTCATCCGCAGCCTGCGGTTTGCCTCCGGCCTGCTCCACCAATGGCCTCCGGTGCTGCGCACCATGATGGGCGGGCTGGTCGTGGGTGTGCTGGCCCTGTTCGTGCCCCAGATCATGGGTATTGGCTACGACACAGTGGCGGCCGCGCTGGCCGGCGAGATCGGGGTGGGACTGTTGCTGGCCATCGTGGCGGCCAAACTGGTTGGCACGGCGGCGGTGCTGGGTCTGGGCGTCCCGGGCGGGCTGGTGGGCCCGACACTGATCATGGGCGCCGCCGCCGGTGGCGCGGTCGGCATGCTCGCGGAATCGCTGATCAGTCCGGCGTTCGGTGGCCCCGCGCTGTACGCTTTGCTGGGAATGGGCGCCATGATGGGTGCCACGCTCCGCGCTCCGCTGGCCGCGCTGACGGCCATGCTCGAGCTGACCGGCAATCCGGGCATCATCATGCCGGGGATGCTGGCCATCGCCGCCGGCACACTCAGCGCCCGGGAACTGTTCCGCACCGACTCCGTCTATCATCTGGCGATGGGCGAGCGGGGACTTGATCCGCGCCGCAACCCGCTGCTCCAGGCGGCCAGCCGGCTGGGCATCCTGCAACTGGTGGACCGGGATTGTGCCCGGCTGCCGGGGCCGGCCGACGCGACCGGCCTGCAGGCGCTGCTCGCCGATCCGCCGCGCTGGATACTCGATGGCGGTGATGAACTGCCTGCCTGGATCTGCGCCGGCGATACCGTTGCCGCCAACCGCGCCGCGGGTCGTGCGGACATGGCGG
>CAJXMI010000141.1 GCA_913056145.1 uncultured Spiribacter sp. | reverse complement strand
AAGGCCGTCTATGCCGAGACCGTCGGCAACCCCAACGGCAACGTGGTGGATATCGAGGCCTTCGCCACCATCGCCCACCGCCACGGCGTGCCGCTGATCGTGGATAACACCGTGCCCACGCCGGTGCTCTGGCGGCCCATCGAGCAGGGCGCCGATATCGTTGTCCACTCGCTCACCAAGGCCATGGGCGGTCATGGCACAACGGTGGGTGGCGTGATTGTCGACTCGGGCAACTTCCCCTGGGCGGATCACGCCGACAAATACCCCATGCTGACCCAGCCCGATCCCTCGTATCACGGCGTGGTCTACACCGAGGCGCTGGGCCCGGCCGCCTTCATTGGCCGCTGCCGCGTGGCGCCGCTGCGCAACATGGGCGCGGCATTGGCGCCGATGAACGCATTCCTGCTGATGCAGGGCATCGAGACGGTGCCGCTGCGCATGGAGCGCCACGGCGAGAACGCCATGGCCGTGGCCGAACACCTGCAAAAGCACCCCGGCGTCACCTGGGTGAAATACGCCGGCCTCACCGACAGCCCCTATTACTCGCTGGTGCAGAAGTACATGGGCGGCAATGCCGGCGGCATCCTGAGCTTTGGCATCAAGGGCGGCGAAGAGGCGGGGGCAAAGTTCATCGACGCCCTCCAGCTGGTCACCCGCCTGGTCAATATCGGTGACGCCAAGTCGCTGGCCTGCCACCCGGCCACCACCACGCATCGCCAGCTGGGCGATGAAGAGCTGGCGAGCGCCGGCGTGAGCCGCGACATGGTGCGTCTGTCGATCGGCATCGAGCACATCGACGACATCCTGGCCGACATCGACCAGGCACTGGCAGCGGCGGATTAGCGAGGAGCCAGCCATGATGCGCCGTCAAACTTCAGTGGGCCTGCTTGTTCTGCTTTGGGGAGTGATTGCGATGGGGATGGCGACAACGGCCCAGGCCTATGAGCTGCTGGATCACGAGCTGCGCCGGCTGCATTCGAGCGAGACGGTCAATCTGCGCGACCTGGCCGGTGATGCGCCGGCGGTGCTGCTGGTCAACACCGCCAGTCACTGCGGCTTTACCGGCCAGTTCGAGGGCCTGGAGGCGCTGCATCAGCAATATGCCGACCAGGGCCTGAAGGTGATCGGGTTCTCGTCCGATTCTTTTAATCAGGAGGCCGACGATGAGGCCGCCGCTGCCGAGACCTGCTTCGTCAACTTCGGGGTCACCTTCGACATGATGGCCACGATCCCCGTGCGCGGCGCCAATGCGCACCCCATCTTCGCGGAAATGGCCCGCCAGACCCGCGCCCCGCGCTGGAACTTCAACAAATACCTGGTGACGCCCGGCGGCGAGGTTGTCGAGGTCTTCGGCGCGCTCACCGGTCCCGACTCCCGCAAGCTAAAGCGCGCCATCGAGGCGGTGTTGTAGGCGGGTGAGTCGCATCATATGATGACGGTGAATGTCATCATGGAGAGGCTCGCATGCGGACCATCATCGAACTCCCCGACGATCAGATTGATGCACTCAAGGCCCTGGCAGCGCGTGACCAGGTTTCTCGGGCCGAGCTTATTCGCCGAGCGGTTGCCGAGTACCTGAGCAGCCATCCTCTCGACACGGAAGCACGCAAGGCCGCTTTTGGGCTATGGCGTGACCGCGGTGATCGCGACGGCGTTGCCTACCAGCGCAAGCTCCGAAGCGACTGGGAGGGCCGCGGTGAAGGCCCTCTTTGATACCAATATTCTGGTCGATTATCTCCAGGGTATTGAGTCGGCGCGCGTCGAGCTCGACCGGCATGACCAGCAATTGATCAGTGCGATCAGCTGGATGGAGGTCATGATCGGGGCCTCGGCTGAGGAGGTTGCCCGGATTCGCGCATTTCTGGCCGGGTTTGCCATCGTCCCCGTCAACGAAGCCGTTATGGAAACCGCGGTCGCGATAAGGCGGGACACCCGCCTGAAACTCCCCGACGCCATTATCTGGGCCAGTGCCAAAGTTGAATACGCCATGCTGGTGAGTCGCGACGAACGGGCCTTTCCGTCGGATGTTCCCGAGATCCGGGTTCCGTACCGACTGCATGATGGCGACGCCTGAGCCGTGTTCTTCCTGACCAAACTCGCCGGTGCCCTGCTAAAGCCGCTCACCCTGATCGTGGCGGCGCTGGTGCTGGGTCTGCTGCTGGCCGCCTTTTCGCGCTTTCGCCGCAGTGGCCTGGCGCTGATGGGGCTGGCGACGCTGACCCTCGCGCTGCTCAGCTGGTGGCCGG
>CAJXMI010000140.1 GCA_913056145.1 uncultured Spiribacter sp. | reverse complement strand
GCCCTCGTTCATGCCGAGCAGGCAGACCATCCGAAAGGGAATGCTGCGCATTGGCATCATGGTGCAGATATTGACCCGGCCTGCCAGAAAGCGCTGCGTGGGCCCTTCGTCATCGAGCGCTCCAATCCAGGCATCGCGCGCCACCGCGAGCGGAATGGCCTCGTCGAAATCGGCGTCATTGCAGGCCCCGAGCCACTCTTGAAGGGCGCTGGTGAGACGGGCTTCAAGCGCCAGATCCGCATTGCTCTCGAGCGCAAAGCAGTCGTCGAGCAGCGTCTCCATGCGTTGTGCCCAGTCCTGGGGCCGGCCGGGCTGACTGAAGGTGTCGAGCTGGTGCTCAAGCGTATCCAGCAGGGCCCGTAGAGGCCCCAGCAGGGCGGCATCCAGGCTGCCTATCTCGGGATAGGGCTCGATGTCCTGCCAGGCCTCGCCTTCGCCTACGGCGTAACCCAGCAGCAGCCGGCGCAGACCGAAGCGCCAGCTGTTTTGCTCAAAGCGGGTATCCAGGTTGAGCTGCTGGCGCTGCCTGCCATCGAGCCCCCAACGCACGCCGGCGTCGCTGCACCACTGGCGCAGCAGCATCACATCGTCGGCGGTCAGGCCAAAGCGGCGGCGGAAGGGGGCAACCTCCAGCAGATCAAGGACATCGCCCAGGGTGAGGCGGGCATTGGGAAGGTCACCGAGGCGCTCGATGGCCGCGGCCAGGGGGGCCTCGCTGCGGCTGCGGCGGTCACCGATGGTGTAGGGGATATAGCGCGGATCTCCCGCATCGAGGGTGCCAAAGACGGCCTCGACCGCCGGTGCGTAGGCGTCGACATCGGGCACCATGACAATGATGTCGCGCGGGCGCAGTGGATGGCGCGTCCCAGCGGTCCGTTCAAAGGCGTCCAGCAACCGGTCGTGGAGCACCTCCACCTCGCGCTGTCGGCTGTGGGCACGATGAAAACGCATCGAATCGTCGGCTGCGAGCGGGCGCGCCTCGCCCGGCGATGGCAGCGGTGTCAGGTTGTAGATGTCCTGCTGGAGCTGCCGCAGCAGCGGAGCGTCCGCGATATTCGCATCATCACCCACCGGTGGCTCAAAAACATCGATGGCCTGGAACCAGTCCCGATAGCGCTCGGGTTGGTCGAGTTCGGCAAGCAGGCCGATGAAGTCGCGGCCCTGTTTGCCCCAGGCAGCCAATAGCGGATGCCCGGGTGTGCCGGTTTTGCGCGGATGCCGCTGGTGGTCGAGCTTGAGCAGCTCACGGTCTTCAATGAGATCGGCCCAGAAGTAGCCCGATGGGTTCTGGATGAGTTGCAGCACCTGGGTGTGGCGCGAGAGCGCATGGAGTGCCTCCAGCACCGGCCGCGGCATGGAGGTGATGCCGAAAACCGTGATGCGCCGGGGCAGTGCCGGGAAGCTGCCGGGATCGGCGGCGTCCAGTGCGGCAATGAAGCGCTCCTGAATCCCGGGCCGCGAGAGTGCGCGGGCCGCGTCACCCACATCGGCATGCAGGGCGCGCCACAGGGCCGCCTGCCAGCACTGATCGGCGCCAAGCTCGAGATGGTCACCGCGGGCGGTGTGCAGCTGATCCTTGCCATCCAGCCAGCTGGCGAGCCAGTCGGGCCGGTACACCTGATACTGGTCGTAGAGATCGGCAAGGCGTCGTGCGAGCTGGTGCTGCTTGCGCTCATCGAGATCATTGGCAAGAAAACGGATCAGCGGGGCGAATGTATCGGGGTCGGCGCGGGTTAGCTCGGGCAGCAACCGATAGATACGCCACTGCAGGCGCTGTTTGTCGAACGGCGAGCTCTCCGGTACGTCGCCCGGTCCCAGGACACTGCGATAGGCCTGCCAGAGAAATGACTGCGGCAGCACGAACCGCTGCGCCGCGGCGATACCGCCCGCGCCTTCGCGCCCCTTGGCGAAGGCAAATTTAAGCCACTGCCCCATTCCGTTGGACTGGATGAGAACGGTCTCGTGCTCAAGCGGGTCAAGTGGGTGGTCACGCAAATGACTGACCGCCAGATCGCGTAGCGTCTCGAGGCGGTTGGCGTGGATTTGGGCAAAACCGGGGGGGAAGCCGTTATTCATCATGAGAGTATGGTAACGCTCCCGCGCGACGACTGCTGTCGCGCGGATGTCACAAGCAGCTCCGCTCTCAGGGGACGACTCAGTGCTCGGCTTATTGGCCATCGCGTCAATATCGCGCGGGCACGGTCGATGAGCTGCTCCCACACGGGTCGCAGTGCCGCGCCGGTGTGAATGGTCACATCGGTGAGCAGGCACAGCCGCTGGTGGGCAATGTTGTCCCAGACAGGCACGACGGTATGCCCTCGCCATCAACGGTTGCCAGCGTCGGGTGCCGGGCCGGCGCCCGACGGTCGGCGACACCGCGCTCAAGGCGTCTCCAG
>CAJXMI010000139.1 GCA_913056145.1 uncultured Spiribacter sp. | reverse complement strand
GATGAGACGGGCCAGGACGTCTGCGTCATTGTCGAGCTCAAGCAATGGAGCGCGGTCACGGCTACGCCCATGGACGCCATCGTTCGCACCTGGCTGGGCGGGAGTGAGCGCGAGACCACTCATCCGTCCTACCAGGCCTGGAGCTACGCCTCGCTGCTGCAGGACTTCAACGCGACGGTACAGGACGAGGCGATCCGTCTGGCGCCCTGTGCTTATCTGCATAACTGTGTGGATCGCACCGATGTCTGCGATGCGCATTACCGGGAGCATCTCGACCGCGCGCCGGTATTTCTGAAACACGACCCACAGAGACTGCGCGAGTTTATCGCCCGCTACGTCAAAGCGGGCGATCGCAACCGCACGCTCTATCGGATCGAGCATGGCCGCATCCGGCCCTCGCGGGACCTGGCGGCATCGCTCTCCAATCTGATGCGCGGCAATCGCGAGTTTTTGATGATCGATGATCAGAAGCTTGCCTACGAGACGGCCCTGCAGGTGGTGAGCCTGGCCAGCACCGGTCAAAAGCAGGTCCTGATCGTGGAAGGCGGTCCGGGAACGGGTAAGTCCGTGGTCGCCATCAACCTGCTGGTGGAGCTCATCAACCGCGGGTTGACGGCGCACTACGTCACTGCCAACCAGGCGCCACGGCAGGTCTATCAGGCGCGCCTGACCGGAACGCTCAGGAAGAGCCGCTTCGATAATCTCTTCAAAGGGTCGGGCACCTACGAACGGGCAGAGGACGATGAAATGGATGCCCTGGTGGTGGATGAGGGCCATCGCATCAAGGAGCGTTCGACCTATCAGAAGGCTGGCACCAATCAGACCCGGGACATCGTCCGGGCAGCGAAGGCCAGTATCTTCTTTATCGACGAGGACCAGCAGGTGACCTGGGAAGACGCGGGGTCCATCGCCGAGATCCGGCACTGGGCCGATGAGGCGGGTGCCACCGTGCAGCGCATCGCCCTGCGGTCGCAGTTTCGCTGTAACGGCTCAGACGGTTATCTGTCGTGGCTCGATCAGTTGTTGGGGATTCGGCCGACGGCACAGGATGATCTCTCAGGTGTGCCGTATCACTTTGAGGTCGTGGACTCGGCGAGTGAGCTGCGGCGTCGTGTGGTCGAGCTGGATCGTGCCGGCACCACGGCGCGGGTGGTGGCGGGCTATTGCTGGAACTGGGTCAGCAAGAAGAAGCCGGGCGCGGCCGATATTGAGCTCCCGGGCCAGGACTTCGCCATGGCCTGGAACCTGGCGGAAGACCAGGGTCGATATCTCGTCAAAGACCATTCGATTGAGCAGGTGGGCTGTATCCACACCGTTCAGGGCCTGGAGATGGATTACGTTGGGGTGATCATCGGGCCCGATCTTATTGTTCGCAACGGAGAGGTGTTGACCCAACCGCTGGAGCGGGCGAAGACCGACCGCTCGCTACGGGGTTACAAGACCCTGTTCAAGACGGATCCCGCCCGAGCCATTGCCAGGGCCGACCGGATTATCCGCAACACCTATCGCACCCTCATGAGTCGGGGGATGAAAGGGTGTCTTGTCTACTGCACCGATGCCGAGACACAGGCCTGGTTCCAGGCGCGGGCGGCAGAGGCTATTGCCGAGGGCGCTGGTGAGCAGCGAACAGCGCCAGCATCAGCACCCCAGATGTTGTGTCCGCCGGATTCGGACGTCCCGCCCGTTGGTACTGATGGGCTGGTTTTCATCGAGTCGGAAGACGTCACCCCTGCGCACAACGCGGTGCCGTTTGTGGAAATGGCCGCCGCGGCGGGGGCCTTCGCCGAATCCCCGGTGCGCCAGGGCAGCCCCATCGAGGCCCAGACCTGGGTGGTATTGCCCGAGGCCTTCAACGCCCGGGCGGATTACTTCGTGATGCGGGTGGTCGGCGAGTCCATGAATCAGCGCATCCCGAATGGCTCGCTGTGCCTGTTCCGGGCCAACCCCGGCGGTACTCGCGAGGGCAAAATCGTCCTTGTCCAGCACCGGGACATCCAGGACCCGGACACTGGCAGCAGCTTGACCGTCAAGCGGTACCACAGCGAAAAAGCACTGGCCGAAGACGGCGAGAGCTGGCGTCATCAGCGCATCGTGCTTGGTTGCCAGACCTCCGCGCCTGGCTACGAGGACATCGTTTTCAGCGACGGTGATGAAGTCAGCGATTTGCGAGTGCTTGGTGAATTCATCGCATCTGTGGGTGAGGTGCCATAAAGGGAGCGGCACACCTCCGTTTCAGCGTTACATTTGACATAGGTATCACCTCAAATAATGCTGCCCGGCACTCAGGACACCGCCCGACGGCGCAACTGTAGATAAGTGGAGCCACTCCCTCATGACTGACACCCCATCCCTGATCTTCTTTGCGGGCAGCGCCCGTGAGGATTCGGTGAACAAGAAGATCGCCCGGGTGGCCGCGGCAAAGGCTGCCGCTGCGGACGCGAA
>CAJXMI010000138.1 GCA_913056145.1 uncultured Spiribacter sp. | reverse complement strand
CGGGAGGCTCGAGAACACCTCAAGCGCGTCTGCCACGCTCATGTCCAACACCTCCGCGATGCTGTAGCCGCGGTAGCGGATTTCCAGTGTCTCGCGGTTGTAGCGCGCCCCCCGGCAGGTATCACAGGGCACATAGACATCCGGCAGGAAATGCATTGCCACGCGGATCACCCCCTCGCCCTGGCAGGCCTCGCAGCGCCCGCCCCGCACGTTGAAGCTGAACCGTCCCGGGCTGTAGCCGCGTGAGCGCGCCTCGGCAGTGGCGGCGAACAGTTCGCGGATGGGCGTGAAAAGCCCGGTGTAGGTGGCCGGGTTCGAGCGCGGCGTCCGGCCGATGGGGCTTTGGTCGATATCCACCACCTTGTCGAAATGCTCGAGCCCGTCCACCGCCTCGCAGTCCGCCGGGGTCATCTCGGCGCGATTGAGGGCCGCCGCGGCAGCCGGATACAGCGTGTCATTGATCAGCGTCGACTTGCCCGAGCCCGAGACGCCGGTGACACCGATCATCAGGCCGGCGGGAAAACGGGCGTCCACGGCCTGCAGGTTGTGCCCGCGCGCGCCCCGGATGTGAATGGCCCGCTCGCCATCCGCGGCGACCCGGTTGGCCGGCACGGCAATGCGCCGCCGTCCTGCCAGGTAGTCACCCGTGAGCGAGTCCGGCGCCGCCATGAGGGCGTGGGCATCGCCGGCCGCGATCACTGCACCGCCCTCGCTGCCGGCGCCGGGGCCCATGTCGACGATATGATCGGCGGCGCGAATCGCCTCTTCGTCGTGTTCCACCACGATCACCGTATTGTCGAGATCGCGCAGATGCCGGAGCGTATCCAGCAGGCGGTCGTTGTCGCGCTGATGCAGGCCGATGGAGGGCTCGTCGAGCACATACATCACCCCCACCAGGCCCGCCCCGATCTGGCTGGCCAGGCGGATGCGCTGGGCCTCGCCGCCGGACAGGGTCTCGGCGCTGCGCTCGAGGCTCAGATAGTCGAGGCCGACGTTCACCAGAAAGCGCAGCCGCTGGTCGATTTCCCGCAGGATGCTCTCGGCGATGGTGGCCCGGGCGCCGCTCAGATCCAGCGCGCCCAGGGTGCCGGCGGCCTTGGCAATGGACAGCGTGTTGATCGCCGGCAGCGTCCATCCGGCCACGCTGACATGCCGCGCGGCGGCGTTCAGACGGCTGCCGCTGCAGTCAGGACAGGTCCGCCGGGTGAGATAGCGGGCCAGCTCGTCGCGGACTGCCGCCGAGTCGGTCTCGTGATAGCGGCGTGCCATGTTGTTGACCACGCCTTCGAAGGGGTGCTCGCTGACCTGGCCGCTGCCGCGGCGGGCGCCGGCATAGTGAAAGCGGATATCTTCCTCGGCGCTGCCGTAGAGCAGGATCTGGTGGATCGATGCCGGGAGATCACGCCAGGGGATGTTCACATCAAACCCGTAGTGGGCGGCCAGGTCGTTGATGATCTGGCCGTAATAGGCATTGCGTCGGTCCCAGCCGCGGACCGCGCCAGCCGCCAGAGAAAGCTCGGGGTGGGCAACGATGCGCCCGGGGTCGAAGAATTGCTCCACACCCAGGCCGTCGCAGGTCGCGCAGGCGCCCTGCGGATTGTTGAAGGAAAACTGCCGCGGTTCCAGCTCGCTCAGCGAGTACCCGCATTCGGGACAGGCATAGCGTGCCGAGAACACCAGTGTTTCGCGCTCGGGGTCATCCATGTCCGCCAGTCGGGCCACATCATCGCCCAGCGCCAGGCAGGTCTCCAGCGAGTCCGCCAGGCGTGTCGCCAGATCCGGGCGTACGCGGAAGCGATCCACCACCACCTCGATGTCATGGGCGCGCTGCGGATCCAGCGTCGGGAGGTCATCCAGATCCACCACCTGTCCGTCCACCCGGGCGCGGACGAAGCCCTGGTTGCGCAGATCGGCGAAGACCTCCCGATGCTCGCCCTTGCGCCCGCGGATGCGGGGGGCGAGCAGCATCAGCCGCCGGTCATCCGGCTGGGCCAGGATCTGGTCGACCATCTCGCTCACGCTCTGCGCCTCGAGCGCATGACCATGGGTGGGGCAGTGCGGGGTCCCGGCGCGGGCAAAGAGCAGGCGCAGGTAGTCGTGGATCTCGGTGACCGTGCCGACGGTGGATCGCGGGTTGTGCGAGGTGGATTTCTGCTCGATGGCGATGGCTGGCGACAGGCCCTCGATATGATCCACGTCGGGCTTGTCCATCATCGACAGGAACTGCCGTGCATAGGCCGATAGCGACTCCACGTACCGGCGCTGCCCCTCGGCGTACAGCGTGTCAAAGGCAAGCGAGGACTTGCCCGAGCCGGACAGGCCGGTGATGACGATGAGCTTGCCGCGAGGCAGGGTCAGGTGCAGGTCGCGCAGGTTGTGGGTGCGCGCGCCCTCGATGACGATGGCGTCCATGGGCTTCCCGGTCAAAACAATTTGTTAGTATACCGCTCCTGCGCAACT
>CAJXMI010000137.1 GCA_913056145.1 uncultured Spiribacter sp. | reverse complement strand
CGACCCGGCCTCTATCGACGAATCCGCGCTGGGTGATCAGGTGTGCCTGAGCGAGCTCCCGGATCCCGATCTCTTTGTGCGCACGGGGGGCGAGCAGCGGATCAGTAATTTCCTGCTCTGGCAGCTTGCCTACACCGAGCTCTATTTTACGCCAACGCTCTGGCCCGATTTTCGCGCGGCGGAGATGCACCAGGCACTGGAGTGGTTTGCCGGGCGCGAGCGCCGTTTTGGTGGTCTGGATACCAACGCCGGGGCGGGCCATGCTTAAGGCACGGGTCCTGACCGCCGTTCCCCTGGCGGCCCTGCTGCTCACACTGGTCTGGTGGCTCCCGACGCTCTGGCTTGCGGCCTTGTTTGCCGTTGTCAGTCTGGTGGCGGCCTGGGAGTGGGCCGGGCTTTCCGGGCTGCGCGGGCGCCCCGCAAAAACGCTCTATATTGCGGTTGTTGGCGCCGCCCTGGTCGGTCTCTGGGTGTCTGGCGCGGCATCGGGCGAGGGGGCTCGCGCTTGGGCCATCCCCGGGGTGCTGTGGTGGCTTGGGATACTGCTGGTACTGCTGGCCTGGTCGCGCACCCCGGCGCGCCGGCCGCTGCCGGCATCGGTGCGATTGTCCGCTGGCATCGTGACGCTGGCGCTGGCCTGGCTGGGGCTGGTGGTGTTGCATGGGCGCGGCGACGAGGGCCCATTCTGGCTTACCGCCTGCTTCTTGCTGGTCTGGGGAGCCGATAGTGGCGGCTATTTCGCCGGGCGAAAGTTCGGCAGACGGCGGTTGGCGCCGGCCCTGAGCCCGGGCAAGACCTGGGAGGGTGCGCTTGGCGGACTGGGGCTGGCCCTGGTGCTGGTGCTCGGATTTGCCTGGGCGGGATCCTTTTGGCTGGACAACCTCCCGGGCATCGCCTGGCTCGTTCCGGTGGCGGCCATCGTGGTGGCGGCGTCGATTATCGGCGATCTCGCCGAGAGCCTTCTCAAGCGCTGGGCGGGCGTCAAGGACAGCGGGCATATTCTGCCCGGGCATGGCGGCGTACTGGATCGGATTGATGCGCTGCTTGCCGGTGCCCCCATTCTGGCAGCCGCCCTTGCGGGGGTGTCCGCATGACCACCCGGAGCCGCCAGCGCCTCTGCGTCCTTGGTGCCACCGGATCCATTGGTACCAGTACGCTTGATGTTGCGGCCCGGCATCCGGAGCGATTCCGGGTGTCAGTACTCACGGCAAACGCCGACGTCGCGGGCATGGCGGCGCTTTGCGAGCAGTTCACGCCCGATATTGCCGTGATGGCCGACCCCGGTGCGGCCGAGGTCCTGCGCACCACACTCGGCCGGCAGACAGCGGTGAGCGTGCGGGCGGGGGCTGATGCCGTCTCGGAGGTCGCGGCGGCGGCCGGCGTCGATACCGTAGTCGCCGGCATTGTCGGTGCGGCGGGGCTTGCCTCCTGCATGGCGGCGGTCGAGGCCGGTAAGCGTGTTCTGCTTGCCAACAAGGAAGCGCTTGTTGTGGCGGGGGAGCTCATCATGGCCGCCGCGCAGCAGAGCGGGGCGCTCCTGCTGCCGATTGACAGCGAGCACAACGGACTCTTTCAGTGTTTGCCGGGCATGACGGAGGCGACGGGCGGGCAGCGCAGCCTTGCCGGCGTGGAGCGCGTCATCCTCACCGCATCGGGTGGCCCGTTCCGGACCCGCTCACCCGATTCGCTCGCGACGGTTACGGTGGCCGAGGCCTGCGCCCATCCCAATTGGGACATGGGCCGCAAGATCTCCGTCGACTCGGCAACCATGATGAACAAAGGCCTCGAAGTAATTGAGGCGGCACGGTTTTTTGGGCTAGACGCCGATCAGGTAGAGGTGCTGGTACACCCGCAGAGTCGGATTCATGCCCTGGTGCAGTACGCCGACGGCTCCACGCTGGCGCAGATGGGCGCGCCTGACATGCGCACGCCGATCGCGCATGCGCTCGCCTGGCCCGAGCGCATGGATGCCGGGGTGGCTCCGCTGGATCTTGCGGCCCTGGGGCGGCTGGATTTTGAGCCACCCGATGCGGAGCGCTTCCCCTGTCTGGAATTGGCGCGCATGGCACTGCGCTCGGGCAGTGGCTGGACCGCTGCACTCAATGCGGCCAACGAGGTGGCGGTGGCGGCCTTTCTGGAGGAACGCCTGCGTTTCGATCGCATTGCAGACGTTATCCGGGATACGCTGGCGGCCATGACACACGATCAGCCGCAAACCCTCGCCGATCTCATTCACCACGACCATGCCGCGCGTGAGACGGCCATGCAGGCGATTGCCGGGCGGGACGCATGACCGGCTGGATCATCAATCTGCTCGGTTTCTTTCTGGTCATCGGGATCCTGGTCACGGTCCATGAGTTTGGCCACTTCTGGGTGGCCCGGCGCGTGGGCATCCGGGTGCTGCGCTTTTCGGTCGGCTTTGGGCGGCCGCTGCTCAAACGGGTCGGGGCCGACGGTACCGAGTACGTGCTCGCGGCCATCCCGCTTGGCGGCTACGTCAAGATGCTCGATGAGCGCGAG
>CAJXMI010000136.1 GCA_913056145.1 uncultured Spiribacter sp. | reverse complement strand
AGCTCGGCCGTGGGGGCAGTAGACCGTGTTGTCGGCAAACTGCGCCGCAACGGCGTTGAGGTTTCGGTGCGGCATCCCGAGGGGCAAGGTGCCCACCTGATGAACACGTTGTCCGCCTACGAGGCCCCTCCGACGGAAACCGCAGGACACTCAAGCAACGGGTAGGACCGGGTATTCAGCGTTATGGACCCGACAGCCGGCTTTCGATGCCCGAAGCATGGGCGATTTCAGCCAGCCCCCCAGCGCTCCCATCCCTTGCTGTACTTTCCGCTTCGCTGCGAGCAACGCATCTCCTCATTAAGAGCCAATGCAAACACCAGCAAGGCCACCGCGGCGGATAAGGCCAGAATCAATCCATCGCCCGTGATGAGACCTGTAACACCGCCAACAGTGGCGGAGAAGATTCCGAGCAATCGAATGGCCCGGCAGCCTTTTGCGCAGTCATCCTTCATTGCCCCCCCCCTTTTTTTTATGCGCCTCCGGGACAAGACGGTGAGTGATCGATTCACCCACGGACCAGTCCCGGTATTTCCATAGGACAGTGTACGAAAACCGGAGGCCTGCCCGGGTCGTCATTTCGAGCCATCAGCTGCACCGGGAATCAGCATTCTGGTGCAATCTGCGAGTATTTCAGCCAAACAGCGCATTGCCGGTCCGCTCACGTGCTCCTACCGTTTTATGGCATTCACCGCAACAAACCCACGGAGCCAACAGAACCCATGCATTCCAGCAATGAGCGGCCGGGATCGAATGTCATCGTGCTTGGTGATGATCAACTGGATGGACTGATCATCACGGGGTTGGCGGAAAGCACCCTGCTGGAAGCCGCGCGCGCCCAGCGCGCCGATCCACGCCACGGTTACTACCCGCTTTTCGCCGCACCCTCGGGCCCGCTCCCGGACGGCGAGAATGGTATGGAACTGGCGCTGCTCCTCGACGGAATCGTCAAGGATGAGGCACAGGCCCGCGCCATCGCGGCCGAGTGCTGGGATCAGGTCGATGGACAGCACGAGCTGCCCGCATCAACCCCTGAAGCGCGGCTACTCAGTTACCTCGCGCTCCGGCCGTCCCGGCCACTGGAGCCATTGCGTGACTGGCGCAGCCCCACGATCTACCGCTACCCCCTCCTGAACGCACTCGGCGCGGGTGAAAGCGGCGACAGCCTCTCCGTGCTGGCCGCTCGAGGCCTGCTGGTGCGACGTCAGCTCGTGGAACGACTGCGCCTGTGCCCGGGCTGTGGTGGCGCTCATCTGCTGTTTGTCGACACCTGCCCGAATTGCGCACGGATCGACATCGCCGCCGATGAGTCCATCCATTGCTTCCGCTGCGGTCATGTCGAGAGCCAGGGCCGGTTCATGTCCGACGGAAGCCTGCAGTGCCCCAACTGCCGGGCGCGTCTGCGTCATATCGGTACGGACTATGACCGCCCGCTTGAGCACTACCTCTGCCGCTGCTGTGGGGATCGATTCACGGAGCCCGACATCATCGTGAGGTGCAGCATCTGCAGTCATGAATGTCATCCGGATATGCTGACCACCCGTGAGGCTGGCAACTATCAACTCACCGAATACGGACGCATGAGTGCACTGGACGGCAGCGCCGGTCATGTATTCGAGCGCTTCGATGCCGACCGCTATCTCAACCCTGAGCGCTTCGAGCACCTCCTCGACTGGCAGATGGCAATCAGCCAGGCCGCTCCCGAGTGCCGGTTCGCGCTCATCCTCATTCAGCTGCATCCCGCAGCGCCGGTGGAATCCGTGAGCGACCGGGCGCAGGCCAGACTCCAGGTGCGCGAGTTTGCGGAACGCCTGCCGGAGTTTGTACGCGAGGTCGATGTCTGCACACGGACCCGCGAGCCGGATTTCTGGATTCTGATGCCGCAAGGCGATTCACGGGAGACAAGGGCCGTCCTTGATCGCCTGCAGAACGCACTCCGTGGCGGGGCGGCGGGTCAGGATAGCGACATGAACATTTCCGTCCGTGTGCTGCGCTCGGCGGAGTTGCGTGATGTCGGCGAGGATGCACGGTCGGTCATGGACCACGTCCTGCGAGCGGCCCGGGGCACGGCAAATGCTTGAACAATCCCTCCAGGCCGCAGTGGCGATGGCATCGCAGCAGCCCCTGTTTCCCATGGTGCTGATCCTGGAGCTGCCCCTCTACGCGCTGATTGTTGCCGGCATCATTCGTTATCGCCTCGTGTACCGTCGCGCGCATCAACGGGTACGGCGATATCTCCCGCGCGTGAGCTGCGTCATCACCTGCTACAGCGAGGGCGGCGCCGTTCAGAATACGATCCGCAGTCTGGCCAGCCAGATCTACCCGGGGCCCATCGAGATCCTCGCCGTCGTCGACGGTGCATCGGCCAACCGCGAGACATGGCAGGCGCTGCAGGGCATGAAGTCCGAACTGGCGCGCTCGCGTCAGCGTGTACTGAAGATCCTGCCCAGGTGGCAGCGGGGTGGACGGGTGTCGTCGTTAAACGCCGGCCTTCAGCTCAGCCGTGGCGAGATTGTCATGGCCCTGG
>CAJXMI010000135.1 GCA_913056145.1 uncultured Spiribacter sp. | reverse complement strand
CTTGCACACGGCGGAACCCAACCTGGTTGAGGAACCTCGATGGCCTATACGTTTACTGAAAAAAAGCGCATCCGCAACGATTTCGGCAAGCAGCCGAATATTCTGGATGTCCCCTACCTGCTGGCCTCGCAGATCGAATCCTATCGGGATTTTCTGCAGCTCGAGCACGACCCGGACAGTCGCGGCGAGAAGGGGCTGCATGCGGCCTTCGACTCGGTGTTTCCGATCGAGAGCTACTCGGGTAATGCACGCCTTGAGTACGTGCGCTACCGGATCGGCGAGCCGGCCTTCGACGTCAAGGAGTGTCAGCTTCGCGGGCTGACCTATGCGGCTCCGCTGCGCGTGCTCGTGCGCCTGGTCATCAACGACAAGGAAACCCGCACGGTCAAGGATATCCGCGAGCAGGAAGTCTACATGGGCGAAATGCCGCTCATGACCCGCAATGGCACGTTTGTCGTCAACGGCACCGAGCGCGTCATCGTCCAGCAGCTGCATCGCTCGCCGGGCGTGTTCTTTGACCACGACAAGGGCAAGACCCACAGCTCGGGCAAGCTGCTCTTCTCGGCCCGGGTCATCCCCTATCGCGGCTCCTGGCTCGACTTCGAGTTCGATCCCAAGGACGCGATCTATGTGCGCATCGACCGTCGGCGCAAACTGCCGGCCACGATCCTGCTGCGCGCGCTTGGCTTCGATAACCAGCAAATCCTCGATCTGTTCTTTGAGAAGGATCAGTACGCGCTGCGCAAGAACGGCGCCGACCTGGCGCTGGTTCCTGAGCGCCTGCGCGGTGAGACCGCCTCTTTTGATATCCAGGATGGCGAGGGCAACGTCATTGTCGAGAGCGGCCGGCGGATCACGGCACGGCATATCCGGCAGATGGAAAAGGCCGGTCTCAAGAAGCTGCAGGTGCCCGACGATTACCTGGTCGGCCGCATGCTGGGCGAGGACATCATCGACAAGTCCACGGGCGAGCTGCTGGCCGCGGCCAACACCGAGATCACCGAAGAGCTGGTGCAGACGCTGCGGGACAACGGGGTCAAGAAGTTCCGGACGCTGTTCATCAACGATCTGGACCAGGGGCCCTACGTCTCGAACACGCTGGCGATCGATGGTACGACCACCCAGCTCGAGGCCCTGGTCGAGATCTACCGGATGATGCGTCCGGGCGAGCCGCCCACCAAGGACGCTGCCGAGAATCTGTTCGCCAATCTGTTCTTCAGCGAGGACCGCTACGACCTGTCATCGGTAGGCCGCATGAAGTTCAATCTGCGCGTTGGCCGTGACGAGGTGGAAGGCAGCGGCGTTCTCGACAACGACGACATCCTGGCGGTGCTCTACGAGCTCATCAACATCCGCAACGGCAAGGGCACGGTCGATGACATCGACCACCTGGGCAACCGCCGCGTGCGCTGTGTGGGCGAGATGGCCGAGAACAACTTCCGCATCGGCCTGGTCCGTGTCGAGCGGGCCGTGCGCGAGCGTCTGAGCCTCGCCGAGAGCGAGGGGCTCATGCCCCAGGAGCTTATTAACGCCAAGCCGGTAGCGGCGTCGATGAAGGAGTTCTTTGGCTCCTCGCAGCTCTCGCAGTTCATGGATCAGAACAACCCGCTCTCCGAGGTCACCCACAAGCGCCGGGTCTCGGCGCTGGGCCCGGGCGGTCTGACACGCGAGCGCGCCGGGTTCGAGGTGCGCGACGTGCACCCCACCCACTACGGCCGGGTATGCCCCATCGAGACGCCTGAGGGCCCCAATATTGGTCTGATCAGCTCGCTCGCCTGCTACGCACGCCTGAACAGCTACGGCTTCCTCGAGACCCCGTACCGCAAGGTGGTGGACGGCCAGGTCACCGATCAGGTCGAGTACCTGTCGGCCATCGAGGAATCGCGCTACATCATCGCCCAGGCCAATGCGCGCCTGGACGAGGCCGGTAAGCTGGTCGACTCGCTGATCTCGATCAGGCACCAGAACGAGTTCGGCATGTCCTCGCCCGACAAGGTGCAGTACATGGACGTCTCGCCCAAGCAGATCGTGTCGGTGGCGGCGTCGATGGTGCCGTTCCTTGAGCATGACGACGCCAACCGCGCGCTGATGGGCTCCAACATGCAGCGCCAGGCGGTGCCGACGCTGCGTGCCGAGAAGCCGCTGGTCGGCACCGGCATGGAACGGGCCGTGGCGGTCGACTCCGGCGTTACCGTCGTTGCGGATCGCGGTGGCCTGGTGGATCAGGTCGACGCGGCGCGTGTGGTGGTGCGGGTCAATGATGACGAGACCCAGGCCGGTGAGCCGGGTGTCGATATCTACAACCTCACCAAGTACACGCGGTCCAACCAGAACACCTGTCAGAACCAGAAGCCGCTGGTCCGTCCGGGCGATGTGGTCTCGCGTGGCGATGTTCTGGCCGATGGCCCGTCCACCGATATCGGTGAGCTCGCGCTGGGGCAGAACATGCGCGTCGCGTTCATGCCCTGGAATGGCTACAACTTCGAGGACTCCATCCTCATCTCCGAGAAGGTGGTCGAAGAAGATCGTT
>CAJXMI010000134.1 GCA_913056145.1 uncultured Spiribacter sp. | reverse complement strand
GCCGGGCATACGATGGATGTCTCGGGCAGCGTCACGCTGCAGGTGGAGGTCGTGAAGGACTATCCCATCGATGGTCCCGTGCTCTTCCCCCTGGTGGAGGATCTGCCGCCCATGGCCCGGCCTTTCTCCGCCGAAGAGCAGGCCAAGGGAGAACGCCTTGCCCGCCGTTGGGGAATGGATACCCTCGAGCCCATGGCGCCGATCTCGGTGATCGGAACCGCCGCCAACCTCAACGAGGCCATTGATAACGGGCTTGCGCGCGCAGCGAGGCTGCTGGAGATGACCGTGCCCGAGGTCCGCAACCGGGCCACGGTGAATGGTGCCATCGAGATCGGCCGGGCACCGGGCGTGATTCAGGTCACTTTCCTGGCGCCGTTGGCACGGCTGGATGCCGTCGGCCTGGGTGACTATGCCCGGGAGCAGTACGGAGTATAGGCGTTACGGCGCCATGTCGTTCTGTATGATCGGGCGACATGGCGCTGCTCAACTATCATCATCTTCGATACTTCCATGTGGTGGCCCACGAGGGGCATCTCACCCGTGCGGCGGATCGCCTGAACATTTCCCAGTCCACGCTCTCGGCCCAGATTCGTCAGCTGGAGGATCGCCTGGGGCAGGCGCTGTTCGAGCGCCGAGGACGTGCGCTACACCTGACCGAGGCAGGGCGCATCGCGCTGGATCATGCCGACACCATCTTCGCGACCGGCGACGAGCTGGTGGCTACGCTGCAGCAGACCGGCCGCCCGCGGCAGGCACTCCGAGTGGGTGCCCTTGCCACACTCTCCCGGAATTTTCAGCTCGCCTTCCTGCGGCCAGTGCTGGATCGATCTGACGTTGAGGTCATCCTGCGTGCCGGGAGTGCCGGCGAGCTGTTCGAGGCCTTGTTGGCGCTTCAGCTTGATGTGGTACTGACCAACGAGCCGCCTCGCGCCGATGTACTGCACCCGTTTATCACGCATCGTCTGGCCGAACAGCCGGTCAGTCTCATCGGCACTCCCGCCCTGGTGGCGCTGGGGGATTCCCTCGCCTCAAGGCTGGCGGCCGCTCCTCTGTTGTTGCCTACCCGCTCGAGCGGGTTGCGGACGGCTTTCGAGGCGGTGCTCTCTCGACTCGATATTCAGCCCCAGATTGCGGCGGAGATTGACGATATGGCCATGCTGCGACTCCTGACGCGCGAGGGGGCGGGGCTTGCCGTTATCCCACCGATCGTGGTCCGGGACGAACTCGACAGCGGTGAGCTGCTCGAGGCCGATCGCCTTCCGGCAATGAGCGAGGCCTTCTATGCCGTGACCAGTGAGCGCCGCTTCCCCAATCCACTATTGCAAGACATGCTGCCCTGAGGATGTCGCTCTGGCTGGTTATCGCGGCTGTCGTGGCCGCTCTGCTGCTATGGGCCGGGCGGCAATGGCTGCACCGAAGCCTGGCAGCGCTGCGCCGGCCGGTGGTCGGTCAGCCTGCTGCCTACGGTGTTGTCGGGCGCGAGGTCGCGATCCCAACCGCGCGTGGACGATGGCTATCGGGTTGGCTGCTGGACGGTGATCCACGGCAGGGGCGGGTGGTGATCTGCCACGGTTGGGGAGTCAATCGGCTTTTTATGCTGGCGCTGGCGAGGCCCCTGCAGGAGGCCGGCTGGCAGGTGCTTTTGTTCGACGTGCGCAATCACGGCAGCAGCGATGCCGATAGTTTCTCGTCGATGCCGCGGTTCGCGGAGGATATCGATGCGGCAGCCGCCTGGCTGCGGCGTGGGGACGACGGCAGTGAAGGGCCGCTGGTGCTTGCCGGGCACTCCGTCGGGGCGGCCGCGACACTTCTTGCGGCCGCCTGGCGCGACGATGTCGACGGGGTGATCAGCCTCTCCGCCTTTGTGCATCCCGAGCGGATGATGAGACGCTGGCTGCGTGCCCGACGGATTCCTTTCATGCCGATCGGCTGGCTTGTGCTGCGCTATGTGGAACGGGTGATCGGCCACCGGTTCGAAGCCATTGCCCCGGTCAACGTTATCCGGCACATCCATGTGCCCGTGCTTCTCGCCCATGGTCGCCGCGACCGGGTGATTCCACCGGAGGATGCCGAGGCGCTTGCGCAGGCGGGCGATCCGGCGAATACGCAGCTTGTCTGGCTGGAGGGCGGGCACGATCTCAGCGAAGAACTCACCGAACAATGGCCCCGCCTGGCGGCATTCCTGGAGCAGATGCGCGCACGGCCCGACTGAACATGGAGCGGGCATTGCATGCCGATGTCACGTTGCGCATGATGCCGTTTCAATTCAGTGAGCCATCAGCCTTGAGCATCAGCATGGATAGCGTTACCGATCAGGTCTGCCTGGCCATCCGCCAGCGCATTCTCCGCGGAGACTTTTCCGGCGGCGAATTTCTCCGGGAGCACGAATTGGCCGATGCGCTGAATACCTCGGTGGCGCCGGTGCATGAGGCGCTGGACCGGCTGGCCGCCGATGGCTGGCTTGAGCTTATTCCCTACCGCGGGGCCCGCGTAATGGAATGGACGCGGGAGGATAGCCATGAGGTGTTCGAGTTGCGGGCGCTGCTGGAGGCCTACGCGGCGCGGCGGG
>CAJXMI010000133.1 GCA_913056145.1 uncultured Spiribacter sp. | reverse complement strand
AGCTCGTCATCGCCAGTGACGATGAGCGGGTTGATCTCGACGAGGCTGAGGTCGCGCTCCTCGAAGCAGCGGTAGAGGCCGCGCATGATCTGCGTGAGCTGCTTGATCTGGGCCGACGTGAGGCCCAGCGCAAAGCCCATCTGGCGGCACTGATAGGGCTGCAGCCCGGCCACCGGGTTGACCCGCACGGTGATGATCTTCTCCGGCTCGGTGGCAGCGACTTCTTCGATGTCCATACCGCCGGCGGCGGAGCCCATGAAAACGACCCGCTTGCTGGCGCGATCGACCAGGGCGCCGAGGTAGATCTCGCGTGCAATCTCGAGCCCCTCCTCGATCATGACCGCGTTGATGGGCATGCCGTGGTCGTCGGTCTGGTGTGTCACCAGCCGGGTGCCGAGCATTTCCTCGGTGTACTGCGTGACCTCGTCGAGGGTCTTGGCGATCTTGACCCCGCCAGCCTTGCCGCGGCCACCGGCGTGGACCTGGGCCTTGACCACCCAGACCGACCCACCGAGCTGCTCGGCCGCGGATTTTGCCTCGGCGGCGGAACGGGCCACGAAACCCTTGGGAATGGGGATACCGTAATGGCTGAAGATGTGCTTCGCCTGAAACTCGTGAAGGTTCATGGACGCTCCGCCTCCTCGAATAAAATTGGCAGCATTCTCCACGATTCGCCGGGCCGATTCAAAAAAATGTCGCACTGCAAGGTAGCGCCACCGCCCGGCAGGCCCCGTCACCGTCTGACCGCGCGAGAAGACCGTCCGTCCGCGTTGTGACCGAGCCCGCAAACAAGCGCACCCGGCCCCGGGCTCAATACGACCGCGGGCCAGGTCCTTCGGTCCGCGCAGCAACACGGAGGTTCATCCATGCGGAATCGACAAAAGGGTTTCACCCTCATTGAGCTGATGATTGTCGTTGCCATCATCGGCATCCTCGCCGCCGTCGCAGTGCCGGCGTACTCCGATTACACGGTGAGAGCCAAGGTGACGGAGGCGGTGACAGCCGCCGGCGCCGTTAAGACCAGCGTGGCGGATTACTACTATGCGAATGGGGAGCTGCCGACTTCGAATACGGAGGCTGGGCTCGGGTCAGGCAGTGACTATTCCACCGACCTCATCAGTGATATTTCTGTCAGGGACGGATCGGCGACGGATGTTGCCACCGGCACCATTGTTGTCAGCTTCAACAAATTAGACGATGCAATCTCCGCTGGCTCCAGTCTCGCTTTCATCCCCGATGTGACCGGTAACACCCTGAGCTGGGAATGCAGCGCGACAACAGGCGGTGGCGATCTACCCGCCAACTACGCCCCGGCAAATTGTCGTCAGCCGACTGACAGCGGCACATAGACAAAACGAGCGGCTGCGTTGCACAACCCAGCTTTTAACCCAACCCGCACCGGCGGCGCGACCTTCAAGGTAGTGGTCGCGCTGCCGGGCGCGTCCAGCGGATGGAATGCGGTATCCGCCGGGGGCGGCATCGCGATGAAGGGCTGGCGCACGGCAACCCCGTCGGGACAGCCCGCGTTCCGAGGCCGCTGAGGGCAGCACCGCCCGGACGTAACCCCCAGCGTCATGACACCGATGGACGGAACGATGGGTATCAACCGTGGCACCGGATCATGTGCGCTGCCCATATGCACTGGACGAAGAACATCAATGCAACGGCGCCCCCTCCCCAACGCCCGCATCAAAGGCAGCGTCATGCTCGAGACCGTCATCGCGCTGCCGGTCGTCCTTGTCCTGGGGCTCTCCGTTGCACAGTGGGCGTTCATTCACGAGGCGCGGGCGGTCGTTGACCATGCCACGCTGATGGCGGCCCGGGCCGGGGCGATGAATAACGCGCAGATGAGTGCCATGCGCAACGCCTTTGCGCGGGCCATTGCCCCTTTGCATCTCGCCGAGTCGAGTGCCGCTGGCTTTGAGACGGCTTTCCTGCGCCGGGCGCTGCCGGACAGCCGGATCAACCTCGATCTGCGCATCCTCAACCCCACCCGGGAGGCCTTCGACGATCATGCACAGCGTGACCGGAAGGGCCGTGAATACCTGCCCTATCGCCGGTTGGACGCCGCATCGACCCGGCCTGGCCGCCGCAGCGGGCTCAATATCCAGGATGCCACCCTGCTCCGTGTACAGGCGCGCTATGGCTACGAGCTCAAGGTCCCCTATGCCGGCTGGTTCATCATTCAGGCGGTGCGCGCGGCGACCCGCTGGAGCAGTGCCTACAGCGCCCGCGAGCGCCTGATGCTCGCCAATGGGCGACTGCCCATCGTGACCAGCGCCACGGTCCGCATGCAGAGCCGGGCCTACGCGGGCGGTCAGTACCCGCGTCGGGCCGATCTGCCGCGCATTCGGGAGAAAAGACGCGCAACGCGATGAGTCAGACTGCGCACCGATCCCCCACTCAACCGCGACCATAATCGGATATTCCCTGCAGGATTCGGGCCATATCCGGCAATTTCGCGTTTACTTGACCCCTGTTAACAGGCCGGGCTAGCGTAAACCCGACTGTCACATTTGTGTGATGGCTGCCAATCGGCAAGTGATCGGCATTCTGCCGTCACCCGAAACAGCAACAAGGAGACTTACGCATGAAGTCATCCGCCATCTTTACGCGTGCCGCGGCCGGTGCGCT
>CAJXMI010000132.1 GCA_913056145.1 uncultured Spiribacter sp. | reverse complement strand
GAAGGTGGCCATTACCGTCCCCCTTCGCGCCGCTCGGCCGCGCGCAGGCGCTTCGCCACCGCCGCCTGCGCAGGCAGCAGCGGCTGAAATCCATCGGCGAGGCACTCGAGCGCGGACGGGTCGCTGTAGGTGTACAGATGCGCCCAGGGGGCGCGGCGAAACGCCTCATATTCCACGCCAAGTCGTGCGAGCTTGGCCGCGGCGTAGACCACCGTCCAGTCGATCCAGGCCTCGCGCGGGGCAAACGCCGGGTGCCCGAGCCGGTTGAGCTGATCCGCGAGGTGCGCCCTGCAGACAATCGGCGCGGGCTCGGGCCTTGCCTGCGTGGCAAGGCGCATCGGCGCGTCGAATTCATCGAGCGCGATCAGGGTCACGACCGGCGCGCACTCAAAGCCCGAGCGCGTGAGCCCGTAGCGCGACTGCAGGTGCAGGAAGGCATGGATGACCGGCCAGTCCGGTTCGCCGAGGTGGTCGGGTTGGCTGAGGGGTGCATCGCTCATGAGCGGCTCCTTTACATTTCTTTGGTTGCACCCCTATTCATGACATATCGCGCTCTGAAGGGAAGAGGTTAATTTTTTTGTGCGCAAAAATGCGCATTTTAGGCTTAACCCACTGTTCTAAGGCGATTTGTGGTACAATTTTATCCAATGTTAAAGCCAATCGGATCAAATCTTATGCCATCGTCCTCCCCCATCGCCGGGGCGTCTGAGCGCCCCGAGCAGCTCGATGCCTTTAGCGATGATCCCCTCTACGCCGAGGTGGAGGCACGCACCGCGGATCGGCTCGAGGAGAAGATCGAGGAGCGCCGGGTGGCGATGATAAAGCGGCTACCGCGTACGGGTGGCGGGCTGCGGCGCTGGCGCCGGCGCGAGGGGCGCTGGACCCAGCAGCAGGCGGCCGAGGCGCTCGGCGTGAGCCGCCGCCAGCTCCAGTCGCTCGAGGCGGCGCGCGACCGGGCGCTGCCCGTGCGCATTCGGCGCCTTGTGGCGGGCTACTGGCTCGAGCAGGGCCGGCTCAGCGCGGGCTGAGGGCCGCAGAGCGGTCAACTAAGCAGTTCTTATTGTGTTGGGTTTGGAGGCGGGGGGAAGAATCAGGCTCGGGGGATTACCATGGCTCAGCCCCCACCTTGCCAAGGCTCACCGGGTAGCTGGCTAATCAGCGCATCCGACACACGACTCACCATGGCATCAGGATCCCACATGCGATCATGAGCAAGCAGCGGACCGATATCGGCGGCAAATCTACGATCCTGCTGCTTGGCAATCAGATTCTCCTCAAATTCAGCGCGACTCACGGTAAGGCCACCGTACTGCATATAGGCTTGAAAGCACTCGATGATCCGCTCTGGCGACGCCTCTCCGATGGCGAGTGCGGTATGCAGGTCAAACAGATCACGGCCTTTACGACGCTGGTAGAGAGCGCGCAGCTTAGTACCCAGCAATTCATCCAGCGCATAGCTCGGTATCTCGCAGGCTCCATCGAACCACCGGGATGACACGTTGAACGAAACCGGCTCAACCCCATAGACCGAGAAGTGCTCCCGTGTATTGATTTCAACCTTGAGCTTGAGCCCGAGCGGCGTCGGATCTTCAGACCTGAATCGATAATTGAGGGTCACGCGGCCTTCACTTTGCTTGTAGCGAGGCGACCCGAGCCATGGATCCAGGACATCATGCAGCGCATCCATAATCGGACCAGCGGGACCCGCTTCGATCTGAACCAGATCGAGATCCTCCGAATAACGCGCAGGCGGCCGAATGAACAGCTTATAGAGGGCGGTGCCACCCCGAAATGCCAGCGAGCGACCCAGCAATGGGTGGGAGAAGATTTCCACGAGCGCTCTGCTGATCACCAGATCCTGCTCCACCTGGTAGTCTTCGACCCACGGCGCCTCGCTCCGCCACTCGGTGATGTAATCGTGCGGGATCACAGCTCTGGCTCTATATCCACATTAATCACCAACTTCCACTGCGGGCTCCGCTGCTCGGTCGGCCCCTTGGTACCTGGGCTCAGGAGCGCGTAGTCTCGGCTGCGCGCCGCAACGAAGTGCCGCAGTGGCTGGGTCTTATCAACCGCACCTCCAAGTTCGAGCAGGTATCCGAGGCGCTGCGCCCACGGAAGGGGCGCCGTTTCGGCCACCTCGGCCAACAGCGTAGCGTCTAGGTCATCCGCCAACTCGGCGATCACCGTTGCAACCTGATCCAGCCCACCGGCATGCTCCGAATAGCCGACCAGATCGATGGCCGTTGCTTCCGGCGTAGAGACCCTCAGCGCCCCGCGCGGTGAATTGAAAGAAAGAATCGGCACATCCCTCAAGCGCTTGCGCGCGACAAAGGCGACGCGAACTCTCCCGCATGCGATCGGCCTGCGGTTTTTCTCGACGAAGACCTGGAACGTTTGCGGGCGGTGATGGGCCGCGCCGTAATATTGTGCCGCAGTAAGAAGGCCAACATAGTACGGCCTGCCCTCCCGCTCCATCAGCGCCGGGATGAATTGTTCAGCCGGCAGACAGCCAACTGCACGGTACTCGGGCGGGAGAATGACGTAGAAGCCCCGTGCTGGCGATGCAATGCGGTTTCGGGCCGCAAGGCGTTTCAGCGCGTTGCGAGCCGCTGGGGCCGACAAACCCGAGGCCTCCTGGAGCTCTGCCACCGTAAAGTGGTAGCGGCCACGTGCTGCCAGACCATCGATATAGTCCATCGGACGTGGGTGGAACGATTCCGTTATCACAATTTCAAAGTAACGAAATTAGCGACGTTACGCAATCGTATTCGGATACTCTGCTTCACCTGAGGCGTCAAGGCACCCCGGCGTTGAGGTGCTGGCCAACTCGCTCGGCGAGGAGCGCTCTGATGGGCTCGAGCTCGGAGGCATCGGCGGAACAGCCCGCCATAACGGCGCCTGAGCAAAAACAGCC
>CAJXMI010000131.1 GCA_913056145.1 uncultured Spiribacter sp. | reverse complement strand
GAGGAAAACAAAGGCTATGAGGTCGGAGTGGAAATTCCGGTGACAGCAGTTTCGGGTTTTGTCGACGTTACTTACTTTAGTGAAACCCTCACCGATGAGATCGTCTTCGATGGCGTAGCCGATCCGTATAACTTCGAGAACCAGGCAGGCGACAGCGACCGCGAGGGCATTGAGCTCACCACGGAATTGGCACTGAGCCAGTCAGTGCGGCTTGTTGGCAACTATACCTACCTCGATGCGACGGACCCGGACGGGACCCGCGAGATACGGCGTCCCCGCAATGAGTATGGCCTGACGGTACGCTGGGACATGGCTAACACCGGCACGATCCTATCAGCGGACCTGCGCCATGTCCGTGGGCTCTACGATGACCAGTTCTGGGATGGTGGCAACACGGGTGTCCAACTTCCAAATTTCACAACAATCGATCTGGCGGCGACCCATACCTTGAATGACCATATCGATCTGATCGCCCGCGTAACCAACGCATTCGACGAGGATTATCAAGAAGTCTGGGGCTACGCTACCCGCGGCCGGGCTGGCTATGTGGGTGTGCGAGCGTCATGGTAATGCGGCGCTTCAGGACGGTACTGCTGGCAGCGCTGATGGGCGGGGTGTTCCCAACCATCGCCAGCGGGGATGAGCCCCCCCAACGCGTCGTCTCCATGAACCTCTGCACGGATCAGCTGGCGATGCTGGTGGCGGATACCGAGCAGTTGATTTCGGTATCGGCGCTGGCGCGGGATCCGCTCAACTCGACCATGGCCGGGCGGGCGCAGGACTACCCGGTCAACCATGGCCGGGCCGAGGAGATTCATTTGCTCGAGCCCGATCTGGTGATTGCCGGGCGGTTCAGTGCCGGGCCAACAGTGGAGATGCTGCGGCGGCTGGACATCCCGGTGGTGGTGTTTGGGCCGGCCAGTTCGCTGGCGGATATTCGGGCCAACCTCGAGCGCATGGGTGAGGTGCTGGGGCAGGAAGCGCGCGCCAAGGCATTGATCCAAGACTTTGACCAGCGCCTGGCCATGCTGCGCCAGGCGCCGGTCGATCCACCGCGGGCGGCATTGTACTTTCCCAACGGCTATACGCGCGGCGAGCAGACGCTGCTGGGCGATATCGTGCGCACGGCCGGCTTTCGCAACGTGGCAAGCGAGCGGGGCGTCACCCATGGCGCACATCTGCCGCTTGAGACGCTGGTGATGGCCGAGCCGGAGGTCATCATTACCGGCAGTCGCCATGACGGCAAATCGCGCTCCGAGAACATCCTGCAGCACCCGGCGCTGGCCGAAGCGGCGGAATGGGACGCGATGCACGAGCTGGTCACCCGTGACTGGGTTTGCGGCACTCCGCAGGCGCTTGCGGCGGTTGAGCGGATCAGCGGCCTGCGGGGCACGCTGATGGGGGCGCGATGACACGGGTGCTCTGGCTGCTCGGGGCGCTGGTGGCGGGGTTGTTCGTGGCCTCGCTGCTGATCGGCCCGGCGGCCATCGGTCCCGTCGCCAGTCTGGAGGCCCTGCTGCGTGGGGGTGAGACACCGCTTGCCCTGGTGATGCAGGAAATCCGCCTGCCGCGGGCGCTGCTGGCGATCATGGTCGGGGCCAGCCTGGGACTGGCCGGTGCCGCATTGCAGGGGTATCTACGCAACCCGCTGGCCGAGCCCGGGTTGCTGGGTATTTCCGGGGCGGCAGCACTGGGCGCGGTTCTGGCCATTCAGACGGGGTTTGCGGCGGCGCTACCGCTTGGCCTGCCGCTGGCGGCGCTGGCCGGAGCGCTCGCGGGTGTGGTGTTGATCTCGGTGCTGGCCGGTGCGCAGGGCGGCTCGCTCAGTCTCATCCTGGCGGGCATCGCCATTTCGGCACTTGCCAGTGCGCTGGTCTCGCTGGTGCTCAACCTCTCGCCCAACCCGTTTGCCACCAGCGAAATCGTGTTCTGGATGATGGGCTCGCTCGCTGACCGCTCGATGGAGCATGTCATGTTGGCGCTGCCGTTTGTGGCGATTGGAATGGCCATGCTGCTTACGCTGGGGCCGGCGCTCGATGCCATGACCCTGGGTGAGGATGCCGCGGAGGCGTTAGGTCAGCGGCTCTTCAGGGTGCGTCTGGTGCTGATTGTGGGTGCGGCACTGGTGGTGGGTGCCAGCACGGCCGTGGCTGGCACGATTGGCTTTGTCGGACTGGTGGTGCCGCATGTGCTGCGGCCGCTGGTGGGGGCCATGCCGGGCCGGCTGCTGCCGACCAGTGCCCTCGGCGGTGCGGCCATGGTTCTGCTGGCGGATATCCTGGTCCGCGTGATCCTGCCCGAGGCGGATCTCAAGCTGGGGGTGGTGACGGCCATCATCGGTGCACCGCTATTCCTCCACCTCATTTACCAGACGCGGCGGGAGCTCGCATGAGTTTGCTGGCGCTGCAACGGTTCTCGGTGCGCCTGGGGTCTCAGGATGTGCTCCATACCGTTGACCTGGCCATTGGCCCGGGCGAGGTGGTGGGGCTGATCGGCCCCAACGGTGTGGGCAAGACCACGCTCATGCGGGCCGCGCTTGGGCTCATTCCCGCCCGCGGCAGCAGTTCGCTGGCTGCGCTTGGAGCGGGTGCGCGCGCCCGGGCCGTGGCATGGATGCCGCAGGAGCGCGGCATTGCCTGGCCGATCAGTGTGCAGGATCTGGTTATGCTGGGCCGTCAGCCGCATTGGTCACCCGGGCGCGGGGCTCGGGCGGCTGATCATGAGGCGGTGGCCGACGCGCTCGCCACGGTGGGCCTGGATGGCTTTGCGCGGCGCAAGGCCACCCAGCTGTCGGCCGGCGAGCGCACCCGCGCGCTGATCGCCCGCGCCCTCGCGCAGCAAACACCGCTGATTATGGCCGATGAGCCGATCGCGGGGCTCGATCCGGCGCATCAGATCCGCACCATGGAGACGTTTTCGGGGCTGGCCAACTCCGGTCGGTCGGTGCTGCTGTCCATCCACGATCTGGGCCTGGCCGCCCGCCATTGCACGCGGCT
>CAJXMI010000130.1 GCA_913056145.1 uncultured Spiribacter sp. | reverse complement strand
AAAAAACCCCTCGGCGATATTCCTTTCGCGCCATGAACGGCCGGTTTCGGGCAGCGTTATTCTGGTCACCCGCGAGGGTACGCGGCCGCTGCTGCTGGAGCTGCAGGCGCTGGTGGCCGAGAGCCCGCTGTCCAACCCGCGCCGCCTGGCCGTTGGCGTGGACGGCAATCGTCTGGGCATGCTGCTGGCGGTGCTGCAGCGTCATGCCGGCATCAGTACCGCCGGCGATGATGTCTTTGTGAATGTTGTCGGTGGCGTGCGGATCGGCGAGACGGCCAGTGATCTCCCGGCGCTGCTGGCGGTCCTCTCCAGTTTGCGGGATCGGCCGGTGCCTCAGGACTGGGTGATCTTTGGCGAAGTGGGTCTGGCAGGGGAGATCCGGCCGGTGCCCAATGGCCCGGACCGTCTGGCCGAGGCGGCCCGGCACGGCTTTCGCCGGGCGCTGGTACCCATGAAAAACCGCCCCGCACGCGGCGAGGCCCCGGCAGGTCTTGAGGTCATGGGGGTGGAGCGCCTTGAAGATGCCCTCGAACTGCTGCGCGAGGCGGGCGACTGAAGCGGGCGCCCGCGGTTGTCAGACAACCGGCACTGACCAGGGCGGCCCCACCGGGCGCGTCGGCGCTTTCAGTCGTCGAGTGCCCCGGCGGCTTCGAGCGTGTTCTCAAGCAGGGTGGCGCGGGTGAGCGGCCCCACCCCGCCGGGCACCGGCGTGATCCAGGCGGCGCGCTCCGCGGCGCCTGCATAGTCCACATCGCCGGCCAGACTCCCGTCCTCAAGCCGGTTAATGCCAACATCAATCACGGTGGCCCCGGGCTTGATCCAGGTGCCGGGCACAAATTCCGGGCGGCCGACGGCGGCGACGACGATATCGGCGCGCTCCACCTCGGCGCGTAGATCGCGGGTGCGGCTGTGACAGATGGTCACCGTGCAGCGGGCGTTCAGCAGCTCCAGGGCCATGGGCCGGCCAACGATGTTGGATTGGCCAATGACGACGGCATTGGCGCCCTCCAGGGGGCTATCGGTGTGCTCAAGCAGCGTCATCACCCCGTGCGGCGTGCACGAGCGAAGCCCCGGCAGGCGCAGGACCAGGCGGCCGACGTTCTGCGGATGAAAACCATCCACGTCCTTGGCGGGATCGATGCGCTCGATCACGGCATGCTCGTCAATATGATCGGGAAGGGGCAGCTGGACCAGGATGCCATGCGTGGTCGGGCTGGCGTTGAGCTCGTCGATCAGGGCGATGAGCTCGTCTTGCGTGGTTGTGGTCGGCAGGTCGTAGTCCTGCGAGACGAACCCGACCTCGGCGCAGTCGCGGCGCTTCATGCGCACGTAGACCGACGAGGCCGCATTGTCACCAACCAGCACCACGGCGAGTCCCGGCGCGGCCTGTCCCCGCCCGGTTCGCTCGGCCACGGCCGCACGGATACGTTCACGGATATCGGCCGCAATGGCCTTGCCGTCGATAATGCGCGCGCTCATGTGCCCCCCGGTAACCTGTTGCCTGCGCCAAGAATCGCGGCACTCTAACCCGTAGCGGGAGGACGATCCAGCTGCCATGTGACGTTCAGTTGCCCGATATCACGATCCGTGATGACGACACCGGCAAGTGCGCTACAATCGCCACCCAGGCGCTCGTAGCTCAACCGGATAGAGCATCGGCCTTCTAAGCCGAGGGTTGCAGGTTCAAGTCCTGCCGGGCGCGCCAGTTATCGGCCTGGCGGGCGGGGCGCTTATCCGTGCGCCTCGGCCCGCTCGAGCGGGCGTTTGAGCAGACGCTCGATGCCCTTGAGCAGCTTGGCCTCGTCCGGTGCCACCAGCGAAATGGCCTCGCCCTCGTTGCCGGCCCGGCCCGTGCGCCCGATGCGGTGCACATAGTCCTCGGCCACATGGGGCAGGTCGTAGTTGACGACATGCGGCAGCTGGTCGATGTCGAGCCCGCGGGCAGCAATGTCAGTGGCCACCAGTACGCGCACTGTGCCGCGCTTGAAGCCGTCAAGCGCCTTGGTGCGGGCCGTCTGGCTTTTGTTGCCGTGAATGGCCGCAGAGGTCAGCCCGTCGTTGTCGAGCTGGCGGCTGAGGTTGTTGGCGCCATGTTTGGTGCGGGTGAACACCAGTACCTGTTGCCAGTCACCCTCGCGGATCAGGCGGCTCAGCACGCGGCGTTTCTCGGCTTTCTCAAGGCGGTAAACACGCTGGGCCACGGTCTCGGCGGCACTGTTGCGCGGGGCCACGTCGATTTCGACGGGGTGGGTGAGCATGCCCGAGGCCAGACGCCGTATGTCGGCAGAGAATGTTGCCGAGAACAGCAGCGTCTGGCGCTTGGCTGGCAGCTGCTTCATGAGCTTGCGGATGTCATGGATGAAACCCATGTCGAGCATGCGGTCGGCCTCGTCAAGCACCACCGTTTCGATGCCATCAAGCCGTGCATTACCGCGCTGCAGGTGATCCAGCAGACGGCCGGGTGTCGCAATGAGGATGTCCACGCCTTTGCGAAGACGGTCGATCTGCGGCTGCATGCCGACGCCGCCAAAGATGACGGCGGAGCGCAGCGGCAGGTGCTTGCCATAGGTGCGCACGCTCTCGTGAATCTGGGCGGCCAGTTCGCGGGTTGGCGCGATCACCAGCAGCCGCACCGGGCGGCGCTTGCCCTCGGGGCGCTCGGCGGCCAGGCGCTGGAGCAGTGGCAGTGTGAACGCCGCCGTCTTGCCGGTCCCGGTCTGGGCCGCGGCGAGCAGATCGCTGCCGTCAAGGACGGCGGGAATGGCACGTTGCTGAATGGGGGTTGGGGTGGTGTAGCCCGAGGCCCGAATGGCGTCAAGCAGTTCGGCGCGCAGGCCGAAATCATCGAATGTCATGTAAGCGTTACTCCTAAAGCTGCGGGGGAGTATACGCACGTTGACCGCAAAGTGGGCGCTGAGTATTATCTCGCTTCTCTTCGCGGCGATGTCGCAGGAGCGCCTGTGGTCAAGGCGGGGTGTAGCGCAGTCTGGTAGCGCGCCTGCTTTGGGAGCAGGATGTCGGGGGTTCGAATCCCTCCACCCCGACC
>CAJXMI010000129.1 GCA_913056145.1 uncultured Spiribacter sp. | reverse complement strand
CTCGCCGCTCAACGCCGGCGCGGCGCCACCGCCATGGTGGGGGATGGCGTCAACGATGCGCCGGTGCTGGCGGGCGCCGACCTGGCCGTTGCGCTTGGCAGCGGTGCCGCCATTGCCCATGGCAGTGCCGACCTGCTGCTGGCGGGGGAGCGACTGGCTGCGCTGGCCCCGGGCATCGACCTGGCCCGGCGAACCCGTCGGGTGATCCGCGAGAACCTGACCTGGGCGGCGGGTTACAACGCCCTTGCACTGCCGCTGGCGGCCATGGGTCAGATCCCGCCCTGGGCCGCGGCCATCGGCATGTCCGCCAGTTCCGTGCTGGTGGTCCTGAATGCACTCCGCCTGACCCGGGGTGACGGCGTCGGGGCCGCGTCCACGCCAGCCAATCCGGTCAACACCGCCGCCGAGGCCACCCGATGAATATCCTCTTCGTCCTCATTCCACTGGGCGTGATGCTGCTGGGCGTCGCCGTGGCGGCGTTCATCTGGGCCGTTGGCAACGGCCAGTATGACGATCTGGACAGTCCCGCCTGGCGCATCCTGCTGGATGACGAACGCAAGCCACCCGAGCAGGCCGACCCGTCCCCCGAAGCATCCGACCACCCCCCGAAAGATGGAGGCTCAACGCAGTGAACATGGGCGGCACCGATCCGACGCTGATCGCCGGCCTCGTGGCCGGACTCGCGGGCAGCAGTCACTGCATCGGCATGTGCGGCGGCATCGCCGCTGCTCTCGGCAGCACTGCGGCCCCCGGCGGGCGGGGCGTGGCCTGCGTACTTGGCTACAACCTGGGCCGGGTGGCGAGCTATGCCATCATCGGCGGCATTGCCGGCCTGCTGGGCGCAGGGATCGGCCAGGGGCTGGGGCCGGCGGCACCGCTGCTGCGGCTGTTCGCTGCCGTCCTGGTCATACTGGTGGGCATTCAGTTGACCCTCAACCGCAATCTGCTGGCCCCGCTGGAGCGGGTCGGGCTGCGGCTCTGGCAGCATATCGCCCCGCTCGCACAGCGCTGCATGCCGGTTCACAACCCGGCGATGGCATTCGCCCTGGGCGGGCTCTGGGGCTGGCTGCCCTGCGGTCTTGTCTATGCGATGGCCCTGACCGCCGCCGGTGTCGGCTCCGCCGGGGGCGGCGCGATGTTCATGATCGCCTTCGGCCTGGGGACGATCCCCGCCATGGCGCTGGTCGGGGTGGCCGGCGGCAGGCTATCGCGATTCTTTCAGCATCAGGGCTTCCGTCGGGTGGCCGGCCTGGCGGTTCTGGCCCTGGGCATCTGGACGGCGGTATTCCCGGTTCGTGCGCTCATGCGCCTGTGGCTGTAACCGCAGCGGGATGAGACCATCACAGGCATGGACTTTCTCGAGGCACTGAGCAGACCGTTGGGCGCCGGGGCGGTGATCCCGCCGGGTGATGGCATGGCGCCCTATCTGGCGGAGCGGCGCGGGCTTTTCTCCGATCGGTCGGTGCTGGCGGTGGTGCGCCCCGCGGACAGCGCCGGCGTGGCCGATGCCGTGCGGGTCTGCGCCGAACATGATGTCGCCGTCGTGCCGCAGGGGGGCAACACCGGCCTCTGCGGGGGTGCCGCGGCAACCGCCGGGCGCGATGCCATCATCCTGTCGCTGGAGCGGCTCAATCGTATCCGGCGCGTGGATGCCGACAATTTCAGCCTCACCGCCGAGGCCGGATGCCGGCTGAGTGCCGTCCAGGCGGCCGCGGGCGCGGTCGACCGACTGTTCCCGCTGAGCTATGCGGCCGAGCATGACTGCCAGATCGGCGGCAATCTGGCCACCAATGCCGGTGGCATGAACGTGCTGCGCTACGGCAATGCCCGGGATCTGACGCTGGGCCTGGAGGTGGTGCTCGCCGATGGGCGGATATGGAACGGCCTGCGGGCGCTGCGCAAGGACAACAGCGGCTATGATCTGAAGGATCTGTTCATCGGGGCCGAGGGCACCCTGGGCATCATCACCGCCGCCACCCTCAAACTGTTCCCTGCCATCCGCGAACGGGCCACCGCGATTGTCGGCCTGGAGAGTGCCGAGGCGGCGGTTGCCCTGTTCGGCATTCTGCGCGCCGAGAGCGGCGATACGGTCACCAGCTGCGAGCTGATGGGTCGCCAGCCGCTCTCCTTTGCCATCGCCTACGCGCAGGGCTGTTCAGAACCGCTGCCCGCGACCTATCCCTGGTATCTGCTCATCGAGCTCACCAGCAGTGCCCATGAAGCGACGTTGGCTCGCCGGCTCGAGCGGGCGTTGTCGGCCGCTCCGGCCGGGATCGGCGACTACCGGATCGCCAGCGATGAGGACGAGGCGGCGGCATTCTGGCGTCTGCGCAATGGCATCCCGGGTGCGCAGAAAGGCGCCGGCGCCAGCATCAAGAACGATATCTCAGTGCCGGTGGCCGATATGCCCGCGTTCATCGAAGCCGCCGGCACAGCGGTCCGCGATGCCTGCCCGGGCGTCAGGATCTGTGCCTTCGGCCACATCGGCGATGGCAATATCCATTTCAATCTCACCCGCCCGGAGGCAATGAGCGACAGTGACTTCCTGGCGGCATGGGACCCGCTCACCCGACAGGTCCACGACGTGGTCATGACCTATCAGGGCTCATTCGCGGCCGAGCATGGCGTGGGGCAGCTAAAGCCCGGTGAGGTCTCGCGCCTGAAGGATCCGGTGGAGCAGGCCCTGATGCAGCGCCTGAAGACGGTTCTGGACCCGCATGGCCGCCTCAATCCCGGCAAAGTGGTGCCACCACCGCAGGATTAGCCGTCAGTCGGCAGCCTGTCGGCGGCGCAGCAGCCGGGCGGCGTAGAAGCTACCCACCGCCGGCGCGAAGGTCAGCGCCGTGGTCAGCCAGATCACGGCATTGGCCGGGTCGAGCAACAGACCGACGGCCGCCGGCCCCACCTTCATCCAGAGCACGCCGACGCCGATCAGCACGATGTTGATGGCCACGGCCAGGAATACCCAGCCCAGCATGCGGAACACCCGGGGAAGGTCATTCATGCAATGCATCCTCCAGCTCGGCGGCGACGGCATCGCCCAGGGCGATATCACCCGGCTCGATGACGCG
>CAJXMI010000128.1 GCA_913056145.1 uncultured Spiribacter sp. | reverse complement strand
GAGCAGCCCTGTATTCTCTACATCGAGCAATAGGCGATGCGGCTGGCCCTGCGACGGGGGATGGTCAGGCCGCGTCCGATGATCAGGCGCTTGCCCAGCGCATTGAATCAATGATGGATTAATACATGATCGCGGGAGCGTCTCTGGTGAGTCGCTCCCGCCCAACCGACCTGTCAGGGAGTGCTGCGATGACTCATGCCCGGAAAACGGCCACCGCCGGCCTGTGGCGCCTGTCCACGGCGCTGTTGCTGGCTGGACTGATCGGCCTGCCCGCCGGCGCGCCGGCCCAGCAGGGGCTCGTGGAGGATTGCGAGATTGACGAGTACGAGTACGAATCCGCGCAGAATCGCATTGTGATCAGCGGGACAGCGACCTGCGATGAGGCCCGGCTCGAGCTGACCGTCTACGATGATGCCACCGGCGACGAGCTTGCCAGTAACTTCACCTACATCGCCGATGGTGAATTCCGCATTACGATGAATGCCCAGCCTACCGAGACCATTTACGTCGAATACACCATCGAGTAGCCACGACGCGGTCAGTGCGGGATGAGCGTCTGAAAGGCGAACATCCCCATGAATGCCAGAACGATGACGATCCCCACGCCGGAGGCCGTCAGGCCTTTGTTGGCGTCGGGGATCATTTCGGCGAACACCATCCAGATCATTGCCCCGGCGGCAATGCCCAGACCGATGGGCAGGAACGGCTCGAACGCCGAGACGAACAGGTAGGCAGGGATCGCCATGAGTGGCTGCGGCAGGCTCGAGAACACCGACCAGGCGGCCGCCTTCCACACCGAGACGCCCCGCGGCACCAGCACCAGCGCGATGGCAAGGCCTTCGGGGATGTTATGAATGGCGATGGCGGTGGTGATGAACACACCCAACTGCTCGCCGCCGCCATAGGCAACGCCCACACCCACGCCTTCGGCAAAGGAGTGGATGGTCATAATGCCCACGATCATCAGCGCCTTGCGGGCATTGGCGCCCTGCAGATCGCCGATATCGGGCGTGTCGTGCTGATCCACCCAGCGGTCGGCGAGAACCACCAGAAGCAGGCCGCTGCCGATGCCGATCAGCGTTCGCCAGGCATCAATGCCGTTGCCCTCGGAAATCAGGCTGTGACTGGCGGCCAGCATGAGCCCGCCGGCGAGGGCCGCGCCCACCGCCAGCCAGCGATTGCCCACCCGGTGGGCAATGGCAAGGGGCAGGGCGCCGATCCCGGTGGTGATCGCGGTGATCAGTGCGGCGATGAAAACGGTGAGCAGCGAGACGTCGACGGTCATGATGGGGCGCTCCCGGCGGCTTTAGTTTGGAATAATTCCAGACATTGTAGCCGGGGCGGCGCAACACGCGAGTGACCTAGTCACACAGCGCGTGATGCGCTGCACCGCGCGGATTCGGCCTTACTCAAGCCGAATGAAAAACCCCGGGCCGGTGGACTCGAAGGCTGCACCGGCCTGGCGAAAGGTGAGGTTGTCGGTGAGCGTGTCGTGATAGACCAGATGCGCCTCGCCGTCGGTGCCCGCCGCCGGCGCGAGCACGCGGGGCGCCCGGCCGGTGAGTGTGGTCCGCGTGGGATGCACGGCGGCCAGATCCAGTTCGAAGTTAACCGATGCCAGCGCCTGGCGCAGCGCCTCAAAGCGCTCGCCGGTGCGCAGATTGACGCGATGGAGTCCGCTGAAAGCCTGGGACTCGGTGACCGACAGGTAGTAGGCATCCCGCGCCGTGCGCGAGGTCCGCACCGGGATCTCGCCGTCGATGGTCACCCGCAGACGGCCGTCGATGGTTTCGCGGGAAAAATCCGAAATCTCGACAAAGTCACCGAGGGCGCTCCAGACATCGTCAACCTGTGCGCTCTCGCGGGTATTCAGCGGGCGCTCATGGGTGAACACCGCGTGAAACGCCACCGTGACGTCATTGCCGGCAAGTGCCGAGCGTAGCTCAGTGGTGTTGATGTTGACCTCGACCTCGTCCGCCCGGCACCCGGCGAGCGCAAGGGCGACAACAACCGACAAGAGGATCCGGCGGGCGCCGGCGTGAATCGCTGCGGACAATGGAGACCTCCGTTCATCGTGCACCTTGGGGCGACTGACGGGTTGGACCGCTCGGGCCCCGAGTCGTGCGCACTGTGACTGCCGGGTTATCATAACGCCGCCGGCGGTCAGCCGGTCACGGCCCACTCATCAAGGATGCATGCATTGAGTCAGTTTTCCCCTTCCGCAGTGCTGGCGGACCATGAGCGTGACGCGGTGCTTGCGTTCACCCGCGGCGTGTTCATGCTCCCCGATCACAGTCCCCATGGCCCCGATCACTGGCAGCGGGTGCGCCACAACGGCCTGCTGCTTGCCGCACAGACGGGCGCCAACCCCCGGGTGGTGGAGCTGTTCGCGTTTTTCCACGACAGCTGCCGCGAGACCGATGGCTGGGATGTCACCCATGGCCCGCGGGGCGCCGAGCTTGTCCGCGAGCACTACGCGGCGGGCCATTTGCCGGCGAGCGCGGCCGAACTCGAGCTGATCGTGACCGCCTGCGAGGGCCATACCGTCGAGCGCACCCACGCCGATGCCACCATTGCGACCTGCTGGGATGCCGATCGGCTGGATCTGCCGCGGGTGGGCATACCGGTCAACCCGGCCTATCTGTGCACCGAGGCGGCCCGGCAACCGCCCGTGATCGCCGCGGCCGATGCCCGCGCCCGTCGCCGGGAGATCGGGCCATTCTAGGGAAGTGGCGATTGGCGCTGGTGGCCCTGCTGGGCGGGCTGGCAACCAGCGCAGGGGCCAATTCAGCGCTGCAGCTATCCGCCGATGCACTGCGCAAGGCACCGGCGGCGCCATCCAACGAGCTCAGCGTGCACGCTCCCACGCCCCATCGGCTGATCGCTGCCGACGGTACTGCCCTGCCGCTACGACGCTGGGGGCCGGCGCCGGAACACGAGCCCGGCCCGCAAGCCATCGTGCTCGGGCTCCATGGCTTTAATGATCATGCCGGCGCCTTTGCGGCCACGGCGGCGGCACTCGTGCCCAAGTCGATCGCGGTCTATGCCTACGATCAGCGCGGCTTCGGGGCAACCGCCTCGCGCGGGCAGTGGCCGGGCGCCGGCGCCCTGGTCAGTGATGCGCGTCGGGCACTGGGCGCGCTGCAGCGGCGCTATCCGCAACGGCCCCTGATTGTCATGGGCCTTAGCATGGGCGCGGCGGTGGCCATGCTGGCGCTGGATGACTACCCGGCGCTCGATCTCG
>CAJXMI010000127.1 GCA_913056145.1 uncultured Spiribacter sp. | reverse complement strand
AAAGCCTTCGAACGTTAAGCCGTGGGGCGGAGGCAGGCAAGCCGCTCGCCCAGCCAGGCGTTGAGGGCGCCCAGGTCGTCGTATTCGATGCGCGCCGCTGGCACGGCGCGAACCAGCGCACCGGCAATACCCAGCCCGCGTCGCGGCAGGTGGCGCGCATTCATCAATGACTCGAGCAGCGTTGCCAGCGCCTCGCCCGCACTGACCGGGGTCACGGTCAGACCCGCACCCGGGCGGTACTGCGGAAAGACTAAAAGCCCCGGGGCAAGGGGTGTGTCCACGCTCGATGGCGGCAGCGGCAGAAACCGCCCGCCCAGACCGGCACCGGGTGCGCCATCGAGCGCGTCGGCAAGGCCCGGGAACTGGCTCACCACGGGCATGCCGTGGCACTTGATGTTGAGCGCCTGGGCAAAGCCCTCTACCCGTCCATCCGGGTGCAGGGCGATGAGTTCATCGGTCAGCACCGCCTCGCCCTGACTCGCGAACCAGGCCGACAGCGTGGTCTTGCCCGCACCCGATCGCGCCGGAAAAAGCACCGCCACGCCGCCACGCGCAATGGCCGCGCCATGCAGCAAGGCACTGTGATGCTGCGCGTCAATCAGCCGAAACTGCGCGCGCTCGCGGATCTCGGCTAGGGTGCGCACCGACCCGACGATGCGACGGTCGCGATGCGACGGGCTGGCTGCCGGCTCAAGCAGGCGGTACACCCGGTCATCGTCGTGGGGCGCCGGCACGCGGCCATCATCGGCAACGCCCGCGCGCTCCACCCACAGATCGGGGTGGGCGGTGGCCGTGCCGGCGTTCGGCAAGCCCACGGCGCGCAGATAGGGGCCATAGAGTCTGTCCACTCGGGCCGCCAGCGCGGGGCAGTCCAGGCCAATGTCCAGCGCCGCCCCGGCCAATGAAAGCCGTCGGCGAATCAGCTCCTTAGACACCCTCCACCAGCCCGCCGCCAGCGAAGCCGCGCAGCGTACTGACCAGATGATCGGCATTGGGCCCGGCCTCGTAGGCCTGCTGCAGCGCGGCGAGAATGTCATTGCCGCTGCGCTCGCCATCGAGCATCTCCCAGATCACCCGGGCCGTGGGGTTGAGGTAGTAGGTGCCCTCGTCGGCGGTGTTCACCACCACCAGCTCGTCACCCGTGGCCTCGACCATGGCGTTGTCGCTGGGGCGAAGGACGCGGGCAAGCAATTCACTGGCCTCGAGGTTGGCGATGGAATCCGTCAATGCTCAGCTCCGGTTGCTCAAAGGATTAGCCACCATAGTAAAACCGCCGCAGCGTTTGGGCGAGCAGATTCCGGGGATGATCGAGCCCGAGGGTGCGCAGGCGCCCCGCACCGTGCGGGGCGTTGGCGTAGGCAAGCTGCGACCACCAGCGATCAGGGCAGAGCGTGTCACGCAGCAGCGCTCGCGCGGGGGGACGGCCACGGCGGCGTTTCAGGTGGGTGTTGACCGGCCAGCCGTGATAGCCGCGGCGGGCCAGCGCGATCTGGCCACTGGCAGCCTCAGGGTTGAGGCCAAGCGTGTGGCAGAGCGCATCGGATAGCGGTGTCACCGCCTGGAGCGCGGCAAAAATTTCGGCAAGGCGCGGAACGCGGCGGCGCAGCCGATCCCAGTCAATGGTCTCCCGGTGCACTTCGGCCAGACCGACCACATCCGCCACCGAGATGGCGCGCAGGATCTCGGTCAAGTGCCGGAACCGTACAAGCTGTGTTGCCAGCAATTCCTCGGGACGCAGCGACCAGACAGCCCCATCGCCGGTGTCCAGCCGCTGGAGTGGGCGTTGCAGCGCATCCAGCGCCAGCGGCCGGCCGAGGCGGGTGTTGAGCACGCGCTGGTGGACCTCGACGAATACGATGCCGCCGTGTGCTTGCATCGCAGCGAGCGGCCAGTGGTGGTTGAGCCGCTCGGCGCGGGTCTGCGGTGGGCGCAGTTGAAGCCCCAGTCCGGCGAAGATGCGCTGGACATCCGCCATGGCCCGCTCGGGGACAAGAATGTCGACATCGTCCATAGGCCGCAGCCACGGCTCGGGGTAGATCGAACGGGCCAGTGCCGAGCCCTTGAGCAGGACGGATTCGATGCCGGCGCCGGCCAGCGCCGTGCTGAGCGTTTGGGCCACCTTGCTTACCCGCGCCCACTGGCGACGGGCCCCCAGCGTCTGGGCGGCCAGCCCCGTGCGCAGCTCAAGCGGCGCGGCCAGGTCATACTGGTTGATCTGCCAGTGCAGCAGCGGCCCGACGCGATGGAGCGGTAGCGTGTTGGCCAGCGCTGCCCCGTCCTCCACGCCTGCCAGACACGCCTGCAGCAGGTGCTGCTGACGCGGGTTGGCAACCGGGTTAGCGGCGATCCCGGCCAGCCGGTCGGGTGCTGATGCGGGGGGGGTTTCGGTCGGTGACAAAAGGGCAACTCCCACGATGGCCGGTTGCAGGCGATCCGCGTATCCAGTATGAATCGCTTTCGTAGCCTATATGATCAATCAATGAAGGGAGACTATCGCATGAGCGATCAATCCACCGACCCGGGCAAACGCCGCCTGATCAAGGGGGCCCTCCTCGGCGCCGGCGCCGCCGCTGTCGCGCCTTCTGAATGGACGACGCCCATCGTCCGAAAGATGATCAGCCCCGCGCACGCGCAGACTGCTTCGGCCGCGGCGGGGCGGTATGAAGCAGCAAATCCGTTCCGCTTTTCTTAGCACGAGGGAGCTTCAGATTGAGCAAACAACGATTGATAAACCGGACCGATAAGATATCCTTCGACTGGCCGGGCGGTGATAGCGCCTCCGTCGAGCTTTTCGGGTTCGATGAAGCCGGAAAACGTGTGACCACCGGGGTATCCGCGTTGATCCAACTTCAAGAGGGCCCCCCTGGCGAAGGGTACCAAAAGCTCACACTCACGGAGGGCTCCATACCCAAGGACGTTAGCTTCTGGATTGAGCCGATCGTCTTCGACCGTTAACCTTCTATAAGTTGTAGGCGACCGCAAGACTGCGACGAGTACCAAGCGAGTCTCACGGGAGTCAGCCGGACGAGTCGCCAAAGTCGGGCGAGCCAAACTTACCGAGTGATCTCGACCGCTGCGTAACCCTATCTACCGGGTAAAACGGCGGTTATTTCGGCACCAGCGGCTTTTCTACGAGCGCTTCGCGTCCGAGCTCTTTTTATCGTTATTCCCGGCGGCTGAAGCGCTCTTTTCTTTTTTCTCTGCTCCCGGCGCCTTCTCGCCGGATTCCTTCGGCTTCGACTCGCCGCCTTTGTCCCCGGCCAGGT
>CAJXMI010000126.1 GCA_913056145.1 uncultured Spiribacter sp. | reverse complement strand
TGCAACAAAGACGGTGATGGCGTAAATGGCGAGCCTCAGTGCTCCCCTGACGCGCAGAGCGCCCAGGAGAAAAAGGCCGCCGAGCGCACCCCAGGCCAGGATTGTCTGGGTGCCAAGCGGTGCGGGGACGAGTAAAGCGACGATCAGTGCAATGCCTGAGATGGTGACGGCAAACCAAAGCACTACCTGGATAGCGATATCCTCCTAATAGAGCGGGCGACTCAATCAAACGGATGAACGCGATGGACTCGTTGCGTGGCGATTGGTTCCTGGCGGCGGGTCAAGCGGCAGCAGTCCCGACCAATTTCTCCTGCCTTGAATGCTAATGCCCTGCGGTGCTTGACTGCGGGTCATCATAGGCAGCCAGCCTGTCCATCATCTCCGAGCCCATGCCCTCCGGGTGTCGCACCGAGACCTGCACCCCGTTGCGCCGGAACTTCCGGACAACACGGTCAACGGCGCCAACCGCTGAACTGTCCCACAGCGTGGCGGTTGTCAGGTCGATGGTGACCCGGTGGATTGGCGCGCTGTAGTCAAATCCGGCAAGGAAATTGTCCACGGCAACAAAGAAAAGCACACCGCGTACGGTATAGGTGCGATGCTCTCCGTCGGGGCTGTCTGTATGAGTGACGGCGATCTGCCGCGCCAGCTTGCGGACAAAGAAAACGGCACTCAGCAGTACACCGGCGAATACGCCCTTCGAGAGGTCGTGTGTGACCACCACCGTGGCAACGGTCACGATCAGCACAAAGGCATCGGTCCGCGGCATCTTTCGGAGCATGGAGAACGTGCTCCAGTCGAAGGTCCCGATCGCAACCATGATCATTACCGAGACCAGCGCGGGCATCGGGATCATCGATACAAGATCGCCCAGAAACACGATGAAAGCCAATAGGTAGACTCCGGCCGCCAGGCTGGACAGGCGGCCCTGGCCCCCGGATTTCACATTAATGATGGACTGGCCGATCATGGCGCAGGAGGCCATTCCGCCAAAAAGCCCGCAAACGATATTACCGACGCCCTGGCCGTTGCATTCCCGGTTTTTCTTGCTGGGCGTATCGGTCAGGTCATCCACGATTGAGGCAGTGAGTAGCGACTCCAGGAGCCCAACAATGGTCAACGCCAAAGCGGTAGGCAGGATGATCTGGAGTGTCTCGAGCGTCAGCGGCACCGTCGGCAGGCTGAATAGCGGGATGCCTGTGGGCAGAGTGCCCATGTCTCCCACGGTATTGAACGGCGTGTTGAGGAAATAGCTGATCGCGGTGAGTGCCACGATGGCAATCAGCGCAGGCGGTATCGAGCGGTTGATGTAGGGGAACAAATAGAGAATCGCCAGCCCGCCGGCCACCATCAGATAGGTTGGCATACCCTGTCCGGTGAAGTGGGGGATTTGCGCAAGAAATATCAGGATGGCCAGGGCGTTCACAAAACCCTGCATGACGGTGCGCGGTATAAACATCATGTAGCGCGCCAGTTTGAGCCAGCCGAACAGGATTTGTAGCGCACCGGTGAGCATGGTGGCCGCAAAGAGATACTCCACCCCATGCTCGGCCACCAGAGTAACCATCACCAGCGCCATGGCGCCGGTGGCCGCGGATATCATGCCCGGCCGCCCACCCGTGAAGGCAATCACGACAGCCATGCAGAAGGAGGCATACAGCCCCACGGCAGGGTCGACACCGGCGATGATTGAAAAGGCGATGGCTTCGGGAATCAGCGCCAGGGCGACGACGATGCCCGCGATCAGGTCGCCGCGGACATTAAAAAACCACGTACGGTGCAGTTGGGCACCGAGACGCTTGAGTGTATCGGGTAGCATGCATGGCCTGTGTGATCGGGCGTGAGTGCGGGAAGATACGTGGTTTGCTGCACCGCGCCAAGTTACGGCGGCCCGATCCTTTATGCCTGGTCGCCGAATTCGGCTACCATTGCGCTCCCGTTCGTTCCCAGGCGCAGATCCGATGCTACAGCGTATCCTTGTTCCGGTTAATTTCCCCACGGCCTCGGCGAGGGCGCTCGCGGTGGCACGGGACTATCACCCGAACGCCACCCTACGTCTGCTCTATGTCATTCCCCCCAGTGACATCGCCACAGCGGCAGCTAACCCGGCCATCAATCCCACGCATGCGCGAAACGAGCGCCGGAAGGCCGAGCAGGAGGCCCTGGCGCAACTCCAGGCCTGGCAGCGTGGGCAGGAGGAGGTGGCCGTCGCGGTGGGCAACCCGGCGGATGCCATCAGCGAGCATGCGCAGCAGTGGGCGGCCGATCTCATTGCCATGGGTACTCGAAGCCGCACTGGACTGCAGCAGTTCTTGCATGGATCTGCCACGGAATGGCTCGTTCGGCATGCCGATCAGCCCATCCTGGTCGTCCATGATGTTGAGCTCGCAGACGACCAGAAACCGCATCTGCCGCCAGGTCATGGTGGCGGTTAACCTCACGCTTGGCGAAGGCGAGGAGCTGGCGCGGGATGCCCTGACCCGGGTGGGCGTCAGCCCGGAAAACGCCTCCTGCGTGGCCGCGGCGCTGATGGCGGCCGAGCGGGATGGTCTGGCGTCGCATGGGCTGTCGCGCCTTGCCTACTATGCTGATCAGGCCCAGCGCGGAAAAGTCCTGGGAGCGGCTGTGCCGCAGGTCCGCGTTACCGGCGCCGTGGTGGCAGTGGATGCCGGGCATGGGTTTGCCTTCCCCGCGATCGCCGCTGGCCTTGAGCAGGGGCAGCGCATCGCGCGCAGTCAGGGGATTGCGGCCGTTGGCATTCGCCGCTCGCACCACCTCGGTGTGGCGGGCCACCCCGTGGAAGCGCTGGCCGAGGCGGGTCTGGTGGGCATAGCGCTTGGCAATGCGCCGGCGTCAATCGCGCCCTGGGGTGGAACCCGGCCGATGTACGGCACCGACCCCATTGCGTTTGCCACACCCAGGGCGAGCGGCCCGCCGATGGTAATCGATCTGTCCTTGAGCCGCGTGGCCCGGGGTAAAGTCATGCTGGCCCAGCGCAAGGGCGAGTCGATCCCCGGGGACTGGTCGCTGGATGCGCAAGGCGAGCCCACAACCGATCCGGCGGCTGCGCTGGCCGGCAGCATGCTGCCCATGGGCGATGCCAAGGGCGCGGCGCTGGCGCTGATGGTGGAAGTCCTGGCGGCCGGCCTGACCGGCGCCAATTTTGCCTATGAGGCAAGCTCACTGTTTGATGCCGAAGGACCACCCCCGGGGCTCGGTCACTTCTTCCTGATCATCGACCCGGCGGCGTTTGACGGTGGAGCGGGCCTGACAATGCGGCTTGAAACCCTGTTTGCGGAAATGCTCAAGGACCCGGGCGTGCGCCTGCCGGGCACCCGACGTTTGGCAGCCCGCGAGCAGGCACT
>CAJXMI010000125.1 GCA_913056145.1 uncultured Spiribacter sp. | reverse complement strand
TCAATCATTCTGAAACCGCGTCTTGCCCGCGCGGGCAGCCTAGCTTGGTCATACCTGGGGTCGGTGCCGCAACGATCACGACCGGACACCTTGGCAAGCAACTCAAACTTGAGTTGAAGGTCGAGGACACTGGTTTTGTCAGCTGGCTCGAGGCCAACGCGCCACGGCTGATTGCCGAGATCCATGAACGCTGGATGCGCTCGGAAGACTGAGGACAATGCAGATTTTCACTCTGTTTGTCGCAGAACACGCGCTGCAGGGTTACGGTCGGCTGGATTACTCAAACGCCCTTTGCGGCTTTTATCACGAGGCTTAAATCCCGCCAGTTACCCAGCGAAATCGTTCGTCAGCTACCACACCTATCGACAACTACCTGTGTGGCCCCACTGTATGGGCCCTTCCTCCAATGGTGAAACGCGCCTTCGGGACGCGCTGAATTGTCCGGGTTAGAAAAAGCGCAGCAATTTATGCGACTATACCCCTAACCTTCCAAAAACCGAAAATCCTGGTGGGTTATGACGCGGAAATTGTCTGACACCTGTTCGCGGAATGTTTTCCATTCTCTTGGAATGGTCTCGCGGAAGAACGCCAGGATGGCGTCCGCGAATTGTTTTCGGGTGGGGTAATGGCGATTATGCGTCACGTGCTGGTGCATGACCGCCCATAATCGCTCTATCGGGTTCAGATGCGGGCAATATGGCGGGAGCTGAATCAGGTGGATGCGACAGTCGGGGCGCGCCAGGAACTCCCTGACATCGGGCCCTTTGTGGTAGGCCGCATTGTCCCAGATGACGTAAATCACGCGCTTGTCGGGGTTGCGGGCCTCGATCTTGGCCAGAAGCTGCACGGCGCTGGCCCCGTCGACCGTGTCCGGCTCGACAAAGGGCGCGTCGAAGGTCTCGAGGTTGAGCGCGCCGTGGATGTTCACTCGCCCGCGGCCAGCCGTGGTCTTGACTGCGGGGTTTGAGCCGGTCTTCACCCAGCCAAAGGCGGGCTTGGTCTGGTATTCCGGATGCACGGCGTCGGCGAAATACACCGCCTCATCGTCGCTCAGCTCGCTCATCAGGCGCTCGTAAAGCGCGATGAACTCGGCCTGTTTTTCGGCCGATGCGACCTTTGGCAGGGGCTTTGGCTTGCGGTACTCGAACCCCAGCCGGGCCAAGAGTTTGATACAGCCCGAATGTGAATACTGCAGGCCGAACTCGGTGGCGATATATGCCCTGATCGGCGCGGTGGATCGGCAAAACCGCCCCTCCAGCCACGCGCACAGCTCGGCCTCCTGCGTGTCGGTCATGCGCGATCGGCCACCTTGCCAGTTATCACGCGCCAAGGCGTCCCAGCCATCGCGTTGGTAGACCGTGTACCAGCCCCGGATCGTGTCATCGTCCAGATAAAGGAACTTTGCGATTTGGGCGCAGCTCTCACCATCATCCAGCAGCAGAAGCGCATTCGCCCGCCGGGCAATGCCATGATCCTCGCGCTGACGACGCACACACGCTTCCAGCTCGCGACGATCTGCTCGGGAAAGAAAAGCGGAACGTATCATAACCCCACCTGAATCGCACGGCCTGCCAGCGTCAACTCAAAATCCGGTTTCCCGAGGACTCGCGGTATAGGAAAAAAGCTATGAATTATCTCAAGAAGCCGTGCTCCAACCCAGGACGTCCCGACCGGGACACCCAGGTGATCAAAATCACTGATCGGATGTTCTCGGAACCCGCACCGGTGATCGGATGACCCCGGAACGCGCAGGCCTGCATCAATTTGGCGTGCCAGGATGCTGACCCGAGCTCAGCAGAATTTCCAAAAAACAGGTTGCTCAATCTCAATCTGCGTTATCTGATTGTACCGGGGCACGGTTATGAGACAGCGCGTTGCGCTGGTCATGCTGCCATCTTAACCCCCGTGGCGGCTTCGGGTTCAAGGGCTTTTTGTTCAGCCCTGATCTGATCGGGTGTTTTGTATCCGTGACGCTGCCGTAGCCATGATGCGTTGTACTTGGCCGCAAAGCTGGCCAATGCCTGCCGCAGCTCCTCGACCGTCTCGAAGTGCCGTACCCAGAGCAGCTGCTCCTTGAGGGTGCGGATGGCACGCTCGGCAACGCCGTTGCCCTCGGGCTGCCGGACGAAGGCGGGCGAGCTGAGGATGCCGAAGCACTTGATCTCGTTCTGGAAGTCGTCGGCCATGTAGTTTGACCCATGATCATGGCGCAGGGTCAGGCCCTTGGCCACGGCTGGCCCCACACCGCCGAAGTGGCGGGTGACGCCCTGGCGGACCGGCTCCAATGCCTCCCACCGGCTTGCGCTGGAGGAGGCGTGGGTGCCAATGAATTCGCCCGAGCAATGATCCACGGCGATGAACACATAAGCGCGTCCCTCACCAGTGGTGACCGTCTGGGTCATATCTGTCCCCCACACCTCGTCGATCCGGTCGGTGACAATCGTGCCATTGTGCGGATGGGCGTCCCGCTGGACGGGGCGCTGCGGCGCGAGCAGATCATGTGCCTTCATGACACGCCGCACCCGGCGAGGGGCTGTCCGCACACCCTGCGCCCGCAGCCGCGCCCAGACCTTGCGATAGCCCTCGCCGGAAAAGAGGGAGGCGGCGATCACGGCCTGGATGTGGAGCAGCAGCTCGGCATCACTGCAGGCGCCCCTTGGGCCACGCCGTCGTGGTGGGCGCGGCGCATTGGCGATCCCGTCACCGGCCCCCGGACCACGATGACGGTAGACCGTTGCCCGGGGCGCGCCCTAGATCCTGCAGACGCGAGACATCCCGAAAGGGCGGCGGGTGGAGATCGAATGCGTCCGACTCATTTCTTCGATCTCCGCCGGGCCAAAGGGCGCCCGCCCTCCAGCTTGTCGATCTTCGCGTAGAGGAGCTCGTTATCCATGGTGATCTCGCCCACCTTGGCCTGCAGCCGCGCGATCTCTTCATCACGTGCGTCGCGCTCGCGCTCCTTGAGCGCGCTCTCCGCCCCCATCAGGACCTTGTCACGCCACTCCGTCAGGCGGTGAACGGGAACGTTGATCTCCCGGGAGACGGCGTCGAGGCTCTCACCCCGCATAAGCCGCTGAACCGCCTCCAGCTTGCGTTTCGCCGAAAAGCGCTTCGCACCACCGGCCACGGCCCCGCCGTCGCCAGCGTTGTGGGCGCGCGCCGACGCGGCCGTGACCTCCGTCGCGCCAGATGTAAAGCTGTTCTTGTCGTCCATGGTCCATTCTCCTTCGATGGAAAATTAGCGCTATGAACTGTCTCAGGAAACCGTGCCCCAACCCACTCCAAGCAGGGGAGAGCATGCAGGCGCCCCAGCGAACTGTGCCCACCACAGGAGAGCCGCCCACGACCAAAGGCAAAACCGAACCCGCAGGCCCCAAAAAACCCACCCCCCCAG
>CAJXMI010000124.1 GCA_913056145.1 uncultured Spiribacter sp. | reverse complement strand
GCGGCAGGCCCTGCCGGCAAGAATCGAGCGGGTAGCTTAGCCGCTCATTCCAAAGGGGGCCGGGGCGCCCGCGCAGCGGAGCGTTCCGCCCGCGCCGTCCTTACGGGCAGGGGTTGGCGCCCTGCGCGTGGATTGCCTCAATGCCTTCGAGCACCTCGTCGCCCAGCGCCACCGTCTCGCTGTCGATGTTGGACTTGAGCTGCTCCATGGATGTGGCGCCGATGATGTTGCTGGTCACAAAGGGCTGCTGCGTGACCCACTGGATGGCCATCTGCGCTGGGTCCAGGCCGTGCTCGCGGGCGAGCGCCACATAGGCTTCGGTGGCGCGCACGCCGGGATCCTTCGTGTAGCGGGTAAAGCGGTCAAACAGCGTGAGCCGGGCATCGGCGGGCTGCTCGCCACCCAGGTACTTGCCGCTCAACACCCCGAACGCGAGGGGCGAGTAGGGCAGCAGGCCGACCTGCTCGCGGTGGAACACCTCGGCAAGCCCCACCTCGGCGCTGCGGTTGAGCAGGTTGTACGGGTTCTGCACGCTCTGCATGCGCACGAGGCCGTGGCGCTCGGCAAGCTCAAGGAATTTCATCGTGCCCCAGGCCGACTCGTTTGACAGTCCCACGTGGCGGATCTTGCCGGCATCAATCATGGCCTGGAGCGACTCGAGCACATCGATCATGCCCGGCATCGGGTCGGCTTCGTCCGCGTCCGGGGTGTAGCCCAGGCGGCCGAAGTAGTTGCTGTTGCGGGCCGGCCAGTGGAGCTGATAGAGGTCGATGTAGTCGGTCTGTAGCCGCTCAAGGGATTCGTTGACGGCTGTCTCGATGTTGCCGCGGCTGAAATCGCCCTTGCCGCCCCGCACGGTGCCAAGGCCCGGGCCGGCAATCTTGGTGGCCAGGATGACCTTGTCGCGGCAGCCCCGCCCGGCCAGCCAGTTGCCGATGATCGTCTCGGTAGCGCCCTGGGTCTCGGTCTCGGGCGGCACGGGGTACATCTCGGCCGCATCGATGAAGTTGATGCCGCGCTCGAGCGCGTAGTCGAGCTGCGCGAACGCCTCGTCCTGCGTGTTCTGCTTGCCCCAGGTCATGGTGCCCAGGCACAGCGCGCTGACATCAAGATCGGTCGTGCCGAGTTTGCGGTATTCCACTGAGTCACTCCTGCCGGATAACTAAGCCCACTAGTGTGACCCCGTCAGGCCGGCTGTGTCATCCATGCGTGCTGCCCGGGAGGAGTGAAGTTTTTGGGCAATTGACCTTTGGAGTATTTACTTGAACGATTATTGTCTGCAGTGCGCGCGGCAGATGGCTTGTCCGCTGATAACGCTTGACCGGCAGATGATTCGCGTGGCGCGGACCCTGGATATCACACTAGTAGAGTAAACCACCCATGAAAGTATTCACCTACTCCGAGGCGCGCCAGAATCTCGCACAGTTGCTGTCCCTCGCCCAGACTGAAGAGGTGGAAATCCGCCGGCGGGATGGAAGCGTCTTCGTGTTGCGTGCCAAGCCGCAGTCGCCGGTATCACCTTTTGATGTTCGTGGTGTTCGTACGAAGGCGACAACCGCAGACGTTGTGGAGGCGATCCGACACTCGCGGGAACGATAGGATCAGCAAAGATCCATCTTTGAAAGACTGGTGGGCGGTGCTGGGATCGAACCAGCGACCCCTGCCGTGTGAAGGCAGTGCTCTCCCGCTGAGCTAACCGCCCAATCCAAGCGCAAGTCTAGAAAGTCCCTCCGAGCCTGTCAACGCACGCCCTGGCGGCACCCAGCGGGCCGAGCATCGCGGACTGGTCGCGACACCCCTGCAGCCGCTAGACTGAAGCGTTTTCAGACAACGAAGGCTGCCATGACCGTTACCACCCGCTTTGCGCCCAGCCCCACGGGTTATCTGCACATCGGCGGCGCCCGCACGGCGCTTTTTTGCTGGCTCTATGCCCGGCGCCATGGCGGGCGTTTCGTGCTGCGCATTGAGGATACCGACCTGGAGCGCTCCACCCCCGAGGCCATTAACGCCATTCTCGAGGGTATGAGCTGGCTGGGCCTCGACTACGACGAGGGGCCGCTCTACCAGACGCATCGCTTCGATCGTTATCGCGAGGTGCTCGAGCGCATGCTCGCCGAGGGAACGGCCTATCGCTGCTACTGCTCGAAAGCGCGGCTGGATGCCGTGCGTGCCGATCAACAGGCCCGCAAGGTCAAGCCGCGCTATGACGGCCGCTGCCGCGATCTGACCGAGCCCCCGGCTGATGCCGAGGGGGCGCCGGTCATCCGTTTTCGCCAGCCGCACGAGGGCCACACCGTGGTCGATGATCACGTGAAGGGCAAGGTGGTTTTTGACAATGCCGAGCTGGATGACCTGATCATCGCGCGTGGTGACGGCACGCCCACGTATAACTTTGTCGTGGTGGTCGATGACATGGATATGAACATCAGTCATGTCATTCGCGGGGATGATCATCTCAACAACAGCGCCCGCCAGAGCAATATCCTCAAGGCCCTTGGCGTTGAGCCGCCGGTCTATGCGCATGTGCCCATGATCCTCGATGAGGCCGGCAAGAAACTCTCGAAGCGCACCGGTGCCGCCAGCGTGATGGAGTATCGCGATGCCGGCTATCTACCTGAGGCGGTCATCAACTATCTGGTGCGCCTGGGCTGGGCCCATGGCGACCAGGAGGTGTTTACCCTTGACGAGATGATCGAGCATTTCGATGTGGGCGATATCAACCACTCGGCGTCCAGCCTGAACCCCTCCAAGCTGGACTGGCTGAATCAGCATTACATGAAGACGCTGCCGCCGGCCCATGTAGCGCGTCATCTGGCCTGGCATCTGGGTGCGCTCGACATCGACCCGGGGCGCGGTGATGGCCCGGATATCGAAGCGGTGGTGCAGGCGCAGGCCGAGCGCAGCAAGACCCTGGTGGAAATGGCCGAGAACAGCCGGTTCTTTTATCGCACGCCCGAGGGCTATGACGAAAAAGCCGCGCGCAAGCACCTGAAGGGCGCCGAGGACGTGCTGGGTGCGCTGCATGACGCGTTGGCCGTAGTGGACCCGTGGACGGCCGACGCCATCCACCAGGCGGTGACTGGTGTGGCCGAGGAGCGCGAGCTCAAGATGGGCAAGGTGGCGCAGCCACTGCGGGTGGCCGTTGCCGGCGGTCCGGTGTCGCCGCCGATCGACATCACGCTCGAATTGCTGGGGCGCGAAGCCACTCTGGCCCGGATCGAGCAGGCCCGGGCATGGGCGCTGACGCAGGCCGAGCACGCGCCCTGAGCGTTGCCGGCCGCGGCACGCGGGCCCTTGACAGTGTGGGGGCCAATTCCTACACTTCGCACTCTTCGCAAGACGGGGCCATAGCTCAGCTGGGAGAGCGCCTGCATGGCATGCAGGAGGTCGGCGGTTCGATCCCGCCTGGCTCCACC
>CAJXMI010000123.1 GCA_913056145.1 uncultured Spiribacter sp. | reverse complement strand
CCCGGCAAATGCGAAAGTTTTCCTTGCCGATCTCCCGGACCGCCACGCCGTCGGCGAAAATACCCACTTCGTCCAGCGTGACCCGCCGCCCCGTGGCCATGGCGCGCTCCAGCGTGGGCGCATCCTCGGGCTCGACAGCGATGATGCGGATGTCCGGGCGAAGCTGCTTGATGTAGGCCGCAATACCGGCGATGAGCCCACCACCGCCCACCGGCACGAAAACCGCATCAATGGGGTGCGGGTGCTGGCTGAGGATCTCCATGCCGACGGTTCCCTGACCGGCAATCACGTCGGGATCGTCATAGGGCGGGATGTAGGTGAGACCGCGCTCCTCGACCAGCTTCTCGGCATGCGCCTTGGCCGCATCGTAGTTGTCGCCGTGGAGCACCACCCGTCCGCCGAAATTGCGCACCGCATCGACCTTGATGGCCGGCGTCGTCCGAGGCATGACGATCGTGGCGCGAATACCGAGCTTCTGCGCCGACAGCGCCACACCCTGAGCATGGTTACCGGCGGAGGAGCAGATCACCCCCTTGTCGCGCTGTGCCTCGGTGAGGCTCGCGATCTTGTTGTAGGCACCGCGGATCTTGAACGAAAACACCGGCTGCATGTCTTCACGCTTGAGCAGGACATTATTGCCGAGCCGGCGCGAGAGGTTGGCGGCGGGTGTCAGCGGTGTCTGATCAGCGACATCGTAGACGCTCGCGGTGAGAATGCGTTGCAGATAGGATTTCATGCCAGAACGGGAATTCAGCCCCAAAGGGCATCAGTGTACAGGAGAGACCCAGTCATGAGCGCCGAAGCGCAGAAACGCGCCGCTGCCGAGGCAGCGGTGGAAAAGGTCGAGGCGGGCACCATCATCGGTGTCGGCAGTGGATCCACCGTCAACCACTTCATTGATGCCCTGGCCGCCTCGGAGATCGAAATCGAGGCCGCGGTGGCCGCTTCCGAGGCCAGCGCCGAGCGCTTGCGCGGCCACGGCATCGAGGTGCGGGACGCGAACAGCGTTTCAGCGCTCGCCATCTATGTGGACGGGGCCGACGAGATCAACCGACACCTGCAGATGATCAAGGGCGGCGGCGGCGCACTCACACGCGAGAAAATCGTGGCGGCCATTGCCGATCGCTTCATCTGCATCGTCGATGAGAGCAAGCAGGTCACCGCGCTGGGCGATTTTCCGCTGCCGGTGGAAGTCATTCCCATGGCGCGCTCCTATGTCGGCCGGCAACTCGTCAAGCTCGGCGGCCGGCCGGAACTGCGCGAGGGCTTCACCACGGATAATGGCAACGTCATTCTGGATGTCCGCGCCCTGGATCTGTCAGAGCCGATTCACCGTGAACAGCAACTCAACAACATCGCCGGTGCGGTCACCAACGGCCTCTTCGCCCTGCGGCCGGCGGATGAACTGCTGGTGGGAACGGATAGCGGCGTACAGCGGTTGACCGCCGCCTGAGGGCGGGCAGTGCAAAAACTCCTCATCACCATCGGCCTTGTCATTCTGGTCATCGGCCTGCTCTGGCCGGTGATCAGCAAGCTGGGGCTCGGCCGGCTACCGGGCGACATCCTTATCCGGCGCGAAGGCTTTACCTTCTACTTTCCGCTGGCCACTTCAATCATCGTCAGCGTCGTGATCACGCTGATTATCTGGTGGTTTCGGCGCTAGGGTGCTGATCGAACCAGCCCTGCACCGCTGGCGCTGGGGTGCGCCTTTGCTTCCTGTCTGATCGGACTACACGTATCCGCGCTGATCCGTCTATTTCTGCCCGCGCAGCCGGGCCCAAAGCCGGCCGAGGAATTCGTGCCAGGCGGCTTCGGTGGTGCGCAGGTCATCGGCTTGCGGGGCAAAATCGCTGGGCAGGGCAAAGCGTTCAGGCATGGCCCGGTGGGCGGTCGGAGCCGCGAGAGGCTCGAGGCCCTGGTTTCTGAACTCGGCGATGGCCCGCGGCAAATGGCTCGCCGAGCTGACGACCACCGGCTGACGGAAACCGGCGGCATTGTCCCCATCCGCGCCAAGGGTGCCTGCGAGCTCGGCGTAGGCCGCCGCCTCCTCCGCGGTATTGCGTGCCGTCGGCAGCATGCGAAGCCGCGCCCGCGGCACGCCCAGTGCCACCGCCAGGTCCGCCGCGATTTCAGCCTGGGACCGCCCACGCGGCAGCGCGCCGCTGGTCACCAGCAGGGCATCGGGCCGCAGCCGCCACAGGCGAATACCCTCAATGAGCCGCTGCAGCGAAGTCGCAGAAAGCTGGGCGCTCAATGGCAGCGAGGGATCATCAACGGCACCGCCCCCGAGCACGACAATCGCCGCGACATTCCGGGGTAACGTCCAGGCGGCTTCATCGGGAGCACTGACCTGCACCGGCATGTAAACCCGCTCAAGCGGGGCCATGAGCGTGTTCGAGACCGGCCACCAACTGATCAGGGCGAGTGCCAGCGTGGTCACGCCGATCAGCGTCAGGCCACTGCGCCGCCAGCGCGTGAAGGCGGCGACAATAAGCCCAACCAGAAGGCCAATCACAATGAGACTCAGCGGCTTCAGGAGGGCGCCGGCGAGTTTGGTGAAAAGGAACATAAATTATCGCCGGGCCTGTGTCAGCGGAGGCCTTTCACCGGGCATGACACCAAGGATCCACTGAACTGATCGGTACGCGCTTTTTTCAAGGATATCGCGGGTCGCGCAAGCTACGACGATAAAAGCCGGTCGATGGCGCGCCTCAATTTGCGAGAGTCCGGACCGGTCAACGCGCCGAAGACCTCGACAACCTCACCATCGGGGCTGACCAGGTACTTGTTGAAATTCCAGCGCGGGGCACGGGTCTGGCGGGCCACTTCGGCGAAGATCGGATGGGCATTGGACCCGCGGACCGGCACGGTGGCCATCATGTCGAAGGTCACCCCGAAGTTGACAAAGCAGGTCTCGGCGGCGGCCGCTTCATCGTCCGCCTCCTGATTGAAGGAATCCGACGAGAAGCCGATCACCTTCAGCCCCTTGCCGGCATATTCCTGATGCAGCGCCTCCAGCCCCTCGAACTGACCGGTAAAGCCGCAATGGCTGGCGGTGTTGACGAGCAGTACGGCGGACGCGTCGGCCGCCAGTTCCTTGACATTCGCCACCTCGCTGGAGTGCAGGCGGCGCATGTCGTGATCGAGCCAGTCATAGGCCTGAGCAGTCGATGTCATGAGGATGGCTCCCACAGCGATGGTCATCAGGCAGGTAACAGTGCGCGCGAATCCCATGGCGTTCCCCTTCAGTAGTGATAGCGGAGCTGAGCGATCACCAGCGTCCCATCCATCACCCCGACCGGTTAAATAGAGGATACCGTACTTAATCACTGGCGCTTTCGCGATCGCCATAGTTGGCTTCGATCCAGTCGCGGTAGGCGCCGGACTGGACGCGGTCGACCCACACGGAGTGATCCAGATACCACTGAACCGTCTCACGCAGGCCCTGCTCGAAGCTGTGCGCCGGCCGCCAGCCGAGCGCCTGCCGGATGCGGGCGCTATCGATGGCGTAGCGGCGG
>CAJXMI010000122.1 GCA_913056145.1 uncultured Spiribacter sp. | reverse complement strand
GAACCTGAAGTACGACATGAGCGTGCTCGCCAACCACGGGATCAGCCTGCGCGGGGTGGTTCACGACACGATGCTCGAGTCGTATTGCCTTGATGCCACGGCATCGAGGCATGATATGGACTCCCTCGCGCAGAAATACCTGAGCTATCAACCGATCGGCTATGCAGAGGTAGCCGGCAAGGGCGCCCGCCAGATTACCTTCGATCAGGTGGCGCTGGATCAGGCCGTGGATTATGCCGCGGAGGATGCCGACATCACCCTGCGTCTGCACGAGCGGCTATGGCCCGCGCTGGCGGAGCGACCGGGGCCGAAGTCGGTCTACGAACGCATCGAGATTCCGCTGCTGCCCGTGCTCTCGCGCATGGAACGCACCGGTGTGCGAGTCGATGCCGGACTGCTGGGCACCCAGAGCAGCGAGCTCGCCGAGACCATGCAGCGCCTTCAGGCGCAGGCCCATGACTGCGCCGGTGGCCCCTTCAACCTCGGCTCGCCCAAGCAGATCCAGGAAATCCTCTACGAGCGCCAGGGCCTTCCGGTACTGGCCAAGACCCCCAAGGGCGCGCCGTCGACGGCGGAATCCGTGCTCGAGGAGCTGGCCGCCCAGGGCCATGAGTTACCGCGTCTTATTCTCGACTACCGGGGCGTGTCCAAGCTGCGCTCGACCTACACCGAGAAACTGCCGTCCCTGATCAATCCGCGCACGGGTCGGGTGCACACCTCCTACCATCAGGCGGTGGCGGCTACCGGGAGACTTTCGTCATCGGACCCCAATCTGCAGAATATTCCCGTACGTACGCCAGAAGGGCGACGTATCCGCCGTGCCTTCGTCCCCGAGTCCGGTTATCGACTGATGGCGGCCGACTACTCCCAGGTCGAGCTGCGCATCATGGCCCATCTCTCCGGAGATGACGGGCTCCGGCGAGCCTTTGCCGAAGGACTGGACATCCACGCCGCGACCGCTGCCGAGGTGTTCGGTAGTGCGGCCGATGCCGTCACCGGGGAACAGCGCCGCGCCGCCAAAGCCATCAACTTCGGCCTGATCTACGGCATGTCGGCCTGGGGGCTGGCCCGCCAGCTCGGCATTGACCGGGGCGAGGCACAGGCCTATGTCGACCGCTACTTCGAGCGCTACCCGGGGGTGCGGGCCTTCATGGACCGCACCCGTCAACTCGCCCATGGACAGGGCTATGTGGAGACTGTTTTCGGACGGCGGTTGTACCTGCCGGAGATCAACAGCCGTAACAGCCAGCGCCGGCAATATGCCGAGCGCACGGCCATTAATGCGCCCATGCAGGGAACGGCTGCCGATATCATCAAGCGCGCCATGATTGCCGTGGATGACTGGATTGCCGGCGAGAAACCCGGCGTGGCGCTGGTCATGCAGGTGCATGATGAACTTGTACTGGAGGTGCCGGCCGGTGAAGAAGACACCGTTGCCGCGCGTATTCGCGGTTTCATGGCGGCCGCCGCCGACCTGGATGTGCCGCTGGAGGTTGAAATCGGCGTTGGCGGGAACTGGGAAAGCGCGCACTGAACTTCCCCCGCCGGATGCTGTCCTATCAGTTGCGCCAGTGCCCGGCGCGGCCCGCTACTCCCTCCCTTACTGGCGGGCCAGCGAGGCTCGGCCGTGCCCCCAAGGCCGAGTCCATCGTCCCCGGAGCCCACACCCCATGGACTCCGGGGTTTTTTATGCCTGAAACCACTCGTTCAGCCTGGCGCGTGCGGCGTCCACGCCCTGTCGCGTTGATGCGGAGAAGAGCTGCGTGCTGACCTGCGGGCAGATCTGCAGCGCTGCCGAGCGGACCGACTGCAGCGTGTTGCCGGCGGGTCCGCGGCGGAGCTTGTCGGCCTTGCTCAGCAGGATATGCACCGGCAGGCCGGCTGCCTGACACCAGAGCAGCATCTGCTCGTCGAGTGGCCCCAGCGGATGGCGCACGTCCATGATCAGAACCAGCCCGCGCAGGCTCTGTCGTTCTTCCAGATACTGCGGCAGTGCCTTCTGCCAGTGGGCACGGAGGGCTGGCGGGGCCTTGGCGTAGCCGTAGCCCGGCAGATCGATAAGGCGCTGTTCACTGTCGAGAGCACCAATCGGGAAGACGTTGATCTGCTGTGTCCGGCCGGGGGTCTTGCTGACGCGTGCCAGCTGTTTCTGATCGGTGATGGTATTGAGGGCGCTCGACTTGCCCGCGTTGGAGCGGCCGGCAAAGGCCACCTCATCGCCGGTATCGGCGGGGAGTTGGCGCGGCTCGGCCGCGGAGAGAAGAAACTGAGCCTGACGGTAGTCAACTGACACGGCTTTGGCCTCGCCCGGAAATTGACCCCTGCCGGGGCCGTTGGTATAAATCCAGCGATTGTACTCGAGGTTTGTCGCTAATCATGATCCCCAAGACGCTACCCGCCCTCGCAGCGCTGCTCCTGCTCAGCCTTCCTGCCGCCGCACAGCTGGAGGATGCTGATCCGATGCGCGGTGAGACCTCTGCGGCCGTCTGCGCCGCCTGCCACGGTATGGATGGCAACAGCATGGCGCCGGACTGGCCAAACCTTGCCGGTCAGCATGCCGACTACCTCTTCGAGCAGCTGCAATATTACAAGTCCGGCGAGCGCAATAACGCGATCATGCTCGGTCAGGCGGTGGGTCTGGATGAACAGACCATGGCCGACCTCGCGGTATATTATGAGGGACTCGAGGCCGAAATCGGCGAGACGCCGGAAGAATTGCTGACCACCGGTCGTAGCATTTACATGGGCGGGATTGCCGAAAAGGGCGTGCCTGCCTGCGTGAGCTGCCACGGTCCGGCTGGCATGGGCGTTCCCGGCAGCGGTTATCCCCGGCTGAGTGGCCAGAAGGTTCAGTACACCAGCGATCAGCTGATGCTCTACCGTTCCGGCGAGCGCTCGGGTTACGGTCAGGCATCGGTCATGAATGAAATCGCCGTCCATCTTACGGATGAGGAGATCCAGGCGGTTGCCAATTACGTGCGCGGGCTTTATCCGGCGGAACTCGCTGCCGAGTAGGCGGCGACACAAAGTCCGGTCGGCCACGAGGCGGGATTGATCCCGCGCAAGAATTTCCCCGCGCTGTTGTGGTCAATTGGTTGACCCATACGGGTTAGTCTGACGAAACAGGCAACGGCGATAGTTAGTCCCATGGCCCAGAACGCAGCCACAATTTCCACCGGTCAGGCACGGCAGCGCGGCCAGTATCGCCGCAGCCTCGGTGCGATTTGGCTGGAATTCCTCGGCTCGATGAATCTGGCGATCACACTGCTGGTCGTGGTGAGCATCGCGTCGGTCATCGGCACCGTTCTGCCCCAGAACAACCCCTACAGCGAGTATCTCATCCAGTTCGGGCCGTTCTGGTTCGAGGTCTTTCGCCTGCTCAACCTCTACGACGTTTACTCGGCATGGTGGTTCCTGGCCATACTCGGGTTCCTGGTGCTCTCTACCGGCGTCTGCGTCAGCCGTCATATCCCGGGCGTCTGGCGCGAGATCACCCGCTATCGGACCCACGTCCGGGAGAAGTCCCTGCTGGCACTCTCCCA
>CAJXMI010000121.1 GCA_913056145.1 uncultured Spiribacter sp. | reverse complement strand
GCGATGTTCCAGGGCAGCATGGTCGCAATGGTGACACCCATGCACGAGGACGGGGCCCTGGATGAGGCCGGTCTCGAGCGGCTGGTGGAATTCCACATCGACAACGGCACCGACGCCATCGTCGCGGTGGGTACCACCGGCGAGTCGGCCACGCTCGATCATCAGGAGCACTGCCATGTGATGCGCCGTGTGGTGGAGATCGCCGCCGGGCGCATCACGGTGATGGGCGGCTGTGGCGCGAACTCCACCTGGGAGGCCGAGCAGCTCACGCAGTGCGCGCTGGAGGCCGGCTGCGAGGCCGCGCTGCTGGTCACGCCGTATTACAACAAGCCCACCCAGGAGGGGCTCTACCAGCACTTCCGGCATGTGGCCGATGCCGTGCCCATGCCGCAGATCCTCTACAACGTGCCGGGCCGCACCGGCGTGGATCTATTGCCGGAGACGGTAGACCGGCTGGCCGACACCTCGAATATTGTCGGCATCAAGGAGGCCTCGGGCAGTCTTGAGCGTGCCGAGGAAATCATCGAGCGCTGCGGCGACCGCATTGATGTCTACTGCGGTGAGGATGCCCGCAACCTGGCGCTGCTGAACGCGGGTGCCCGGGGCTGTGTGTCGGTGACGGCGAACGTGGCGCCGGGTCTCATGCACCGCATGTGCGCCGCCGCGCTGGCCGGCGACCAGACCGAGGCGGAGGCGCTGGATGCGCGCCTGGCAGCGCTGCACAACGCACTCTTTCTCGAGACCAACCCCATCCCGGTCAAGTGGGCGCTGCGCGAGATGGGCCTGATCGGCCCGGGCATGCGGTTGCCCATGACACCGCTCTCGGAGCAGTACCACGAGACGGTGCGGCAGGCCCTGAAGCTGGCGGACGCGCTGTGAGGCATTTGGCTGCAATCACGCTGGCCGGCCTGCTGGCGGGCTGTAGCTGGGTCGGTGGCGAGCCCACCGAGGCGGAACAGATGGCCGAGCGACTGGCGCAGCCGCCCGATGTGCTCTCGGATGCGCGAACGGGGTCGGCCTCCGCGCGGGGTGCTGCCGGTGCCGGTGCCGGTGCCGATCGCGATGATGTGGAAGTGGTCGGGACGCGCGTCGAGACTGATCCGGCATCGGCGCTGACATTGATCAACGGCACGCCGGTGCTGGATCTGGGGCTGCCGCTGGAAGCAGGCTGGGCCGTGGTGGGTCGCGCGCTGGATCGCAGCGGCTTCGAACTGGTCGGCTCTGACCGGGCCGAGCACATCCACCTCATTCGCTATGACAGTGCGCTGGCCCCTGACGACGAGGCGCGTGAGGATGAGGACGGCGGCAACGGTATGCTCTCTTCACTGGCTTTCTGGCGGGATGAGCCCCGGTCGGCGCCCCGCGACTACCGCATTGCGGTGGTGGAGCGTGGCAAGGGATCGCGGGTGAGCGTGGAGCGGCCGGATGGCGCACCGGTGCCACGTGGTCCCGCCCGCCAGGTGCTCGCCGTTCTCGCCGAACAACTCAAGCCCTGACGCCATGATGATTCTTCTCGCCGATGTCCCGCGCGCGCCGGTGGGCGACGCCCGCGTTCTGCAGCGCGCCCGCGCCGCCGAACCGGCGCTCGCCGGCCTGTATGCCCGCGCCGTCTATTTCGTTGATCCGGAGCGCTCGCTGAGCGCGGCGGAGACCACGCGCCTGCAGTCACTGCTGGGGGCCTCTTTGCTGGCGGCCCCGAGCGCGATGGAGGCGGGCGGGCTGATTGTCGTGCCGCGGCTTGGCACGCTCTCGCCGTGGGCCAGCAAGGCCGGGGATATTGCCCATCACTGCGGGCTGACAGCCATCCGTCGGCTCGAGCGCGGCGTGGTCTACACCCTCGCCGATGCCGCGGGCGACCCCCTGGATGCCCGCGATCGGCCAGCGCTGGCGGCGGCCCTGCACGATCGCATGACCGAATCGGTGCTCACCGCGCTGGATGAGGCCGAAGGGTTGTTCGCCGAGCACTCGCCGCGCCCGCTGCAGCGCATCGATGTGCTCGGTGGCGGTGCGGACGCCCTTGCCGCGGCGGATGCCGAGCTGGGGCTCGCCCTCTCGGATGACGAGCGGGACTATCTGGTGGAGAACTACCAGGCGCTGCGTCGCAACCCCACCGACGTCGAGTTGATGATGTTCGCCCAGGCGAACTCCGAACACTGCCGGCACAAGATCTTCAACGCCGACTGGGTGATCGACGGCGAGCCGATGCCCGAATCACTCTTCGCGATGATCCGCCATACCCACGCCAGTCGCCCCGAGGGGGTGCTGTCCGCCTACAGCGACAACGCCGCGGTGGTGGCCGGCGGCGAGGTGGACCGCTACTTCCCCGGTGCGGACGGGGTCTATCGGCACATCCGCGAGCCGGCGCATCTGGTGATGAAGGTCGAGACCCACAATCACCCCACGGCCATCTCGCCGTTTGCCGGGGCCGCGACCGGGGTGGGCGGCGAGATCCGCGACGAGGGCGCCACCGGCCGGGGGGCGCGAACCAAGGCCGGTCTGGCCGGGTTTTCGGTCTCCAATCTGCGCATTCCCGGCGCCGAGCAGCCCTGGGAGGTCGACCACGGCCGGCCGGGACGGATGGCCTCGGCGCTGGAGATCATGCTCGATGGCCCCATCGGCGCGGCCCGCTACGGCAACGAGTTCGGCCGTCCCCAGCTCTGCGGGTATTTCCGCACCTATGAACAGCGTCTGCCCGGGGCGCAGGGCGAGGAGATCCGCGGCTATCACAAGCCGGTGATGATCGCCGGCGGGATGGGCGCCATCCGCCCGGGGCAGGTGGACAAGGGCATGGCCCCGCCGGGATCGCCCCTGGTGGTGCTGGGCGGCCCGGCCATGCTGATCGGTCTCGGGGGTGGTGCGGCCTCGTCGGTGGCGAGCGGCCAGAGCGCCGAGGCGCTGGACTTTGCCTCCGTGCAGCGCAGCAACCCGGAGATGGAGCGCCGCTGTCAGGAGGTGATCGATGCCTGCTGGCGACTGGGCGAGGATAACCCGATTATCGCCATTCATGACGTGGGTGCCGGCGGGCTCTCCAACGCGCTGCCGGAGCTGCTCGACGATTCCGATCGTGGCGGGCGCATGGAGCTGCGCACCATTCCGTGTGCCGAGGCCGGGCTCTCGCCGCTCGAGATCTGGTGCAACGAGGCCCAGGAGCGCTATGTCCTGGCCCTCGACGGCGATCGGCTGGAGGCCTTTCAGGCACTCTGCGAGCGCGAGCGCGCGCCGTTTGCCGTGGTCGGTGAGGCCACCGAGGATCGTGATCTGATCCTTGGTGATGGCGAGTTCGACAACGACCCGGTCAACATCCCCATGGATCTGCTGCTGGGTAAGCCGCCGAAGATGCGCCGGGAGGTCGCGCATGTCGCGCCGCCACGTGATCCGCTGACACTCGCGGGCGTGAGCGTGGCCGAGGCCGCCGGGCGGGTGCTGCGTCTGCCCACGGTGGCGAGCAAGGAATTCCTGATCACCATCGCCGACCGCACGGTGACCGGTCTGACGGCGCGTGATCAGATGGTGGGCCGCTGGCAGGTGCCGGTGGCCGACTACGGCATGACGCTGGGGGATTACAGCGGCTATCGCGG
>CAJXMI010000120.1 GCA_913056145.1 uncultured Spiribacter sp. | reverse complement strand
TGATGCCCTTGATCGCGAACGGCGTCGCCAGACAGGCCGATGTGGTGCTGCCCATGACCTTTGGCACCGCAAACGCGCCGATCTTGCGCACGCCGCGCTCACGCAGGATATCGGTGGCCTTGACCACGTTCTCGGTGGACGCGCCGCCGGATCCGGCAATAAGCCCCGTGCGCGGGTGGCTGACGACATCGCCCGGCAGTCTGGCCTGCTCGATGGCCTGCTCCATTGCCACATACGCATAGCCGGCCGCATCGCCCATGAAGCGCCGGGCGCGGCGGGGGATGGCGGCATCCAGGTCGATGTCGGGGCTCGCAGCCACCTGGCTGCGCAGTCCCATTTCGGCATAGTCCGGCTGATGGGCCAGGCCTGATCGGCCCTCGCGCAGGGCACGGCTAACCGTTGCCCGGTCATTGCCCAGGCAGGAAACAATGCCAATGCCAGTTACCACCACTCTTTGCACGATAACCTCTCCCTACAACGCGGTTTGGGGATTCTGAAACAGGCCAACCCGCAGGTCCATGGCCCGATAGATGACCTCGCCATCCACTTCGACCAGCCCATCAGCGATCCCCATGTAGAGGCGCCGCTTGATCACGCGCTTGACGTCGAGCTGATAGCGCACATCGGCATTATCCGGGAGGATCTGGCCGGTGAATTTCACCTCGCCACAGCCAAGCGCTCGGCCCTTGCCAGTGCCGCCAACCCAGCCCAGGTAAAAGCCCAGAAGCTGCCAGAGCGCATCGAGGCCCAGACAGCCGGGCATGACCGGGTCACCCGGGAAGTGGCAGGCAAAAAACCACAGATCGGGATGAACACGCAGCTTGGCCTCGATCAGTCCCTTGCCGTGCTCGCCGCCATCGTCATCAATGTGGCTGATGGTGTCGAACATGAGCATGTTGGGCACGGGCAGCTGCGGGTTGCCCGGGCCAAAGAGTTCGCCATGCCCGCAGGCCAGCAGTTCGTCGTAGTCGTAGCTTGATTTTTGCTTCATGGGTATCCGCTGCTTGCCCATCCGCTGGCAGGGCCTGGAGGCGCCCGACGGCAGTGGCGTTGATGGTGGGGCCGTTATCGAGGGCCGAAACACTAATGGGTTGGCGACGGGCTGGCAACCTTGTCGCCCAGCCAGTCAAGCACACGCCGGCGCACACCATCGGTGTCCAGCTCGACCATCTCGAGCTGCTCGTCGCGCTCGGCATGCTGGACATAGGCGTCGGGCAGGCCGATGTGCAGCATCGCACGCTCGATACCCAGTCGCTGCAAGCACTCCGCGACCGCCGAGCCCGCGCCGCCGGCCACCACGTTTTCCTCAAGAGTGATAATCCGCTCGTGGCGCTGCGCCATGGCGCGGATGCAGTCCTCGTCGATTGGTTTGACAAAGCGCATGTTGACCACGCTGGCATCGAGCTCCTCGGCAATGGTCTGCGCCGGGGCGACCATGCTGCCAAAGGCAAGCAGGGCGATCCCCTTGCCCTCGCGGCGCAGCTCGGCCTTGCCCACGGGCAGAGACGCGAGATCGGCGGCCGGAACAGCGCCCGGGCCGCGGCCCTTGGGATAGCGCACCGAGCTGGGGCCGTCGATGGCGAGCCCGGTGGAGAGCATCTGCCGGCACTCGGCCTCGTCCGCGGGCGCCATGACCGTCATGTTGGGCAGACAGCGCATGAAACTGTAGTCGAATGCGCCCTGATGCGTGGCCCCGTCGGCCCCGACCAGCCCGGCGCGGTCGATGGCAAAGAGCACCGGCAGGTTCTGCAGGGCCACGTCGTGGATAAGCTGATCATAGCCGCGCTGCAAAAACGTCGAGTAAATCGCCAACACAGGCTTTTCGCCCTCGCAGGCAAGGCCCGCGGCAAGGGTAACGGCATGCTGCTCCGCGATCGCGGTATCCAGATACCGCTCAGGAAAGCGCTCTGCAAACTCGACAAGGCCCGAGCCCTCGCGCATGGCCGGGGTGATGCCCCACAGGCGCGGCTCCTGCTCCGCCATGTCGCAGAGCCACTGGCTGAAGACATCCGTATAGTTAAGCGGAGCCGGTTCGTTGCTTGCCTTGAGGCCCGCTGCCGGGTCAAAGGCCTTTACGCCATGATAGGCAATGGGGTTGGCCTCTGCGCGCGGATAGCCCTTGCCCTTGCGGGTCACACAATGAAGGATTCGCGGCCCGTCGAGCTCGCGCAAGCGCCCCAGCACATTAACCAGCTCGTCGACATCGTGGCCGTCCACCGGCCCGAAGTACTGAAAGCCCAGCTCCTCAAAGAACGTGCCCGGTACCAGCATCCCCTTTACATGCTCTTCGGCCAGTTTGGCGAACTCGCGCATCGGCGCGGGCATATGCTCGAGCATGTGCTTGGCCTCTTCACGCAGGTTGCCGTAGACGCCACCGGATAGCAGCCGTGCAAAGGTCTTGTTGAGCGCTCCGACGTTCTCGGAGATCGACATCTCGTTGTCATTAAGCACGACCAACAGGTCAGGGCGCACATCGCCGGCATGGTTGAGTGCCTCGAACGCCTCGCCCGCGGTCAGCCCACCATCACCGATTACCGCACAGGTCTTGCGCGCAGATTGCTGATTGCGACTGGCCAACGCCATGCCGAGCGCTGCACTGATGGCGGTGCTTGAATGGCCCACGCCAAACGTGTCGTAGGGGCTTTCGTCGCGCACCGGGAACCCGGCAGGACCATCGACCTTGCGGATGCGGCTGATTTCGTTACGGCGGCCGGTGAGTATTTTGTGGGGATAGCACTGATGGCCCACGTCCCAGACGAGGCGGTCGTCCGGCGTGTTGAGGACATAGTGCAAGGCCACGGTCAGCTCGACCGCCCCCAGCCCGGCCGCCAGGTGGCCACCCGAGCGCGCGACGCTGTTCAGCAGGTATTCACGCAGCTGGCTTGCCAGACGCGGCAGCTGACCCTGCGGCAGCTCGCGCAGGTGCGCCGGCTCATCGATGCCCTCGAGCAGCGGATAGGCGCTCATGTCCATTTACGACTCCTCCATAAAATCTTCGAGCCGGCTGCCCGGCGGCAGGTTCCGCTCGCTGACCAGCTGCCCCTGCACCGAGATGCCGGCGCGGTGGACGCTGTCCGGATCGCCGGAGACCAGCGGATGCCAGTCCGCCAGGCCGCGGCCCTCATGCAGACGTCTATAGGCGCAAGTGTCAGGCAGCCAGTCGAAGCGGGCAACCTTTTCGGCCGTCAGCTGGATGCAGTCTGGCACCACCGCATGGCGCCCCGCGTAGTCGCGGCACCGGCAGGTAGTGGTATCGAGTAACTGGCAGGCGACCCGGGTGGGATAAATGTCGCCCGTCTCGGCGTCCTCCAGGCGGTGGCGGCAGCACTGCCCGCAGCCGTCACAGAGCGCCTCCCACTCGGGCCAGGACATCTCGGAGAGGGTTTTGCGTTGCCAGAAGGGGCGGTGGTCAGAATTCATACCGTTAGTGTAGCGCAGAGGTGCGAAATCGTTCTGCACTTACGACCTCCAAAGTACCAGGGGTAGCCTATGCGGGTGAATGCCATTATGCTCCGTCAATGTGTAGCGAATAGTTGGTGCGTGAAGTTGCGCAACCTGGTGGGGTGTATGAAAAAACTGACAACCGTGGGCCGGGCGGTGGCGCTGGC
>CAJXMI010000119.1 GCA_913056145.1 uncultured Spiribacter sp. | reverse complement strand
CGGCCACTCGACTGCACAATCGTGACGAGTCGAGCGGGACTTGATCATTTGCTCGGCATGGCGGAACAAGCCGCGATAGAGTGGGTAGGGCAGGGACGGCTGGTCACGGTGAGCGATCGTATCGCTCAGGCCGCGACAGCCGCCGGATTTGATCGGCCGTTGGTGGCTGATGGGGCGGACGATGCCGCGATTACCCGCACCGTCTGCGCAGCGCTGCAGAGAGAAAACGATGACTGAAAAGGACAAGGATACCGAGGAGTCGCCCGAGGATCGCCCGTTGAGCGAAAGCGCGGGGGACGAGCCGACTGCCGAAGAGGCGGGCGCACCGTCCGGGCCGGCCGTTAAAGGTAACGACGATGGCGATGGCGGCGGAGCCGACCGGGAAACGGCCGAGCCGACGCCGGCACCGCGTCCGACCCGCCATGCGGCGGGTCGGGGCGCGCTCACGGTCGCGGTGCTGGTTGCCGTACTGGGCGCCGCCGGTGGTGGCTATCTGTACCTGCAGATGCAGTCGCTGATCGAAGCCCAGTCGCGCATGGCGGATCAGAGCGATCTGCAGGCGCTGGCCGATGAGCAGCAGAGTGCCGTGGGCGCACTGAACGGCCGGGTCACCAACCTGAATGAAGCGCTGGAATCCCGCCTGCAGTCGCTTGCCCGCCTGGAAAACCGCATGGCGGATCAGGTGGCCGCGCGCAAGGAACTGGCCGATCGAGTCGATCAACTCTACCGGCGCATGCAGTCGGAAACCGATGACTGGCGCATTGCAGAGGCCGGGTACCTGGCGCGGATGGCTGTGCACCGGGTTCGCTTCAATGGCGATATCGCCGGTGCACTCGAGGCACTGGAAGCCGCAGATATTCTGCTGTCCGGTCTTGGCGGCACCGGCATTGATCGCCGCGAGGCGATCGGTGAGGCCGTGGATCGCCTGCTGGCCGTGGATCGGGTGGACATGGTTGCCATCAACCGGGGGCTCGACCGCGTGGCCGATCAGCTCGATGAACTGCCTCTGGCGGCGGGGGTGACGCGGTTCGAGCAGGATACGGCGGGTGGCGGGGAAGACGCCGGCGCCAATGCCGCCGAGGGTGACTGGCAAACCCGGTTGAAGCGCGCCCGTGACCGACTGCTGGAGGGTCTGGGCGGACTGGTGACGGTAAGCCGTGATCGCCAGGTGGAACCCCTGCCGGAGCCGGAGTCGCGCTTCCTGCTGCAGCAGAATCTGCTTCTGCAAATAGAATCGGCCCGTCTGGCTGCGCTGCGCGGAGAGGCGGATACCTACCGCGATGCCCTGCAGCGCGTGGATAACTGGGTTGCAGCCTATTTCGACTCTGCCTCGCCCGCGGTCTCGGCGGTTCGCGAGCGTCTGATCGAGCTCATGCAATTGCCCGTGGCTGTGCAAGCGCCCAACATTGCCGACGTCCTGTCACCGTTGCTGGATGGGAGCAATCAGCCATGATGCGCCGGCTGTTGCTGCTGGTCATTCTCCTGCTGGCAAGCGTCACGGCAGCGCTCTGGTTTGCCAATCAGGGCGGTTTCCTGATGGTTCGGGTGGGTGATGTCACTGTGCAGACCAGCCTGTTTGTGGCGGTGGCCGCTTTCATCGTCGCCTGGGTGGTGGTCACACTGCTCCATGCCCTGCTCCGGCGCCTCCTGGGCGCCCCGGGCCGGATCCGTGTGCGGTGGGCGAGCCGGCGCACCCACAAGGCCCAGCGGGAGCTGGTGCACGGGCTGATCGAACTGGCCGAGGGGCGGTACGCCGAGGCTGAGCGACATCTTGAGGGAACCAGCCGAGCGGCGGTGCAGCCACTCATGCATCACCTGCTGGCGGCGATTGCCGCCCAGCGCCGCGGCGAGTGGCAGCGGCGTGACGACCTGCTGGCGGCGGCGGACGCCGCCAACCCTCGAGCCCGGGTGGCGGTGGGCCTACTCCAGGCCCAGCTGCAGGTGGAGGCCGAGCAGTGGGAGCAGGCCCTTGCCACGCTGGGCTGGCTGCGGGACAAAGCCCCACGCAATCATCGTGTGCTCATGCTGCTGGCAAGGGCGATGCAGGCGGTGGACGATCATGCCGGGCTGGCTGCTTTGCTGCCGGATCTGCGACGCGAGAGGGCATTGCCCGACGCAGAGCTCGCCGACATCGAGTATCGGGCGCTGGATCAGCGTTTTGACGAACTCGGCGCCGAAGCCAATGCCGACAGCCTGGGCCGCATCTGGAAGTCCCTGCCCAAGGTGCGTCGTCGCGACCCGGCACTGCAGGCACGCTATGCCCGCGCGCTGATTGATGCGGATTGCCCGGCGACCGCCGAGCAGCAGCTGCGCCGCTGGCTGCGCCAGCAGTGGGCCCCGGAACTGGTGGAGGTCTATGGCGAACTGCCGGTGGAACCGCCCCAGCGAATCTATGACCGAATCACGGGGTGGCTCAGGGAGCGACCGGAGGATCCCGCACTACTCTATGCAGCCGCCCGCCAGGCGGCTCGCTGCGAGCTCTGGGGCCAGGCCCGGGGCTATCTCGAGGCCGCTGTCGCCCGTGGCGATGATCCCGCGATGGCCCGTATGCTGGCCGAGCTCTACGAACGGCTTGGCGAGGAGGCGCATGCACGCCGCGCTTACCGCCAGGCGCTGGGACTCGATCCGCTGGGCAATAGCCTGCCGCGCATCGAGTCCACCGGTCATTAGACAGTGAGAATGGTCGAACCGGTGCTCTGCCGCGACGCCAGTGCGCGGTGAGCCGCGGCGGCATCGGCCAGCGGCAGGCTCTGTCCGATCCGCACGTCCAACGCGCCCCGGCTGACCACTGCAAATAGCGCTTCCGCGGCCGATTGCAGCGCTTCTGGGGTGGCAATGTAGTCGAACAGCGACGGCCGCGTCAGGAAAAGCGAACCGCCGGCGGCTAGCTGACCCACCTCGATGGCGGGAGGCTTGCCGGAGGACTGCCCGAAGCTCACCAGCATGCCCCGCCGGGCCAGGCAGGCCAGCGATGCCAGCAGCGTATCGGCGCCCACGGAGTCGTAGGCCACGGCGACACCTTCTCCCCCGGTGAGCTCCTTCACTCGATTGACCACGTCCTCATCGCGATAGAGCACGGGGTGATCGCAACCATGTGCTTTTGCCAGCTCGGCCTTTTCCGGGCTGCCCACGGTTCCGATGACGGTGGCGCCAAGGTGCTTCGCCCACTGACAGAGCATGAGCCCGACGCCGCCGGCGGCGGCGTGGATTAGTACCTGCTCGCCCGGCTGCACGGGGTGTACCCGCTCGAGCAGCATATGGGCGGTCATGCCCTTGAGCATCATGCCGGCGGCCTGCTCGTTTCGAATGCCTTCCGGCAGCGGAACGACCCGGTCAGCAGGCATGATGCGCTCGGCGGCATAAGCCCCCAGCGGCCCACCGGCATAGGCCACTCGCTGCCCCGGCTTGAGTGTGCGGACCCCTTCGCCGGTGGCGACGACCTCGCCGGCGCCTTCGAGCCCCGGGGTGAAGGGCAGGTTACCGGCCGGGTAGAGCCCGGTGCGGAAGTAGATGTCGATGTAGTTCACGCCGATATGCGTGTGCCGCAGCCGGACTTCGCCCGGGCCCGGTTCGGGAACCCGGACCGACTCGTGCTTCAGTTGTTCGGGGCCACCGACTTCATGGACTCGGATTGCTTCCGTCATGCTTTTGACTCCGGCTTGCCGGCGGCCATGGCGGCTTCCACTCCGGCGAGGGCGGTGAGATT
>CAJXMI010000118.1 GCA_913056145.1 uncultured Spiribacter sp. | reverse complement strand
ACGAGCACGTCGACATACTCGTCCATGGTGATGAGCGCGCCGACGGCGGCCCGGTCGGTGGTCTCCACCACCTGCACGGCGGTCTCCGGCAGCCCGGCCTCGGTCAGCCCTGCGGCGATGCACTCGGCGATGGCCCGGTTGGAGCGCAGCGACTCCGAACCACCGCGCAGTATGCAGGCATTGCCGGACTTCAGACACAGACCCGCGGCATCGGCGGTCACGTTGGGGCGGGACTCGTAGATGATGCCGACCACACCCAGCGGCACCCGCATGCGCCCGACCCGAATACCGCTCGGCATGGGGTCGAGGTGACTGACCGCCCCCACCGGGTCGGGCAGCGCGGCGATTTGCTCAAGCCCGACGGCCATGGCCTCGATCCGCTCATCGGTAAGGGCCAGGCGATCCAGCAGTGCGGTGTCGAGGCCGGCCTCGCGGCCGGCGGCCAGATCCGCCTCATTGGCCTCGCGCAGGGCCGCACCACCCGATCGAAGGCGGCGCGCGATGGCGTGCAGCGCCGCGTTGCGCGGACCGCTCTCGGTGGCCGCCAGCCGACGGCCGGCATGGCGGGCCGCCTCCCCGAGGCCCCGCATGTATTGAGTGACATCCTCACTGGCAACCGGACTGTTGGCGCTCATCAGCGTCTCTCCCTGCGATTGACGGAGGCGGCTCCACGAGCCGCCCTCGTCGACAATTCTAGCAATTCATCCCAGGGGCGCCCCGGTTCGGCGCCCTTGACGATCCGGTCCACCCCGGCGGCCCGGCCCAGCATGCGCGCCCAGGCCCCCGTCCGGGTGCCACGGGCAATGGCCTGCAGCCGGCCCTGGCGGCTTTTCCAGACACGATGCCGGCGCATCACGTCGCTGACCTCGCCGCTGCCGGCCAGCGCCGATTGCAGATCGGCCAGGACGCGGATATCGCGGGCAAGCCCCCAGAGCACCAGCACCGGCTCCTCACCCTCGGCACGCAGCCGATGGAGTATGCGCAGCGTCCGGGACACATCACCGGCCAGCACGGCCTCGGGCAGATCGAAGATCGCAAACCGGGCGCTGTCGCCGACGGCCTCACGGGCCGTGTCCATGCTCACCGGCCCATCGCCGGCGAGCAGGGCCAGCTTTTCGATCTCCTGGGCCAGTGCCAGCAGATTGCCCTCGTTGCGCTCGGCCATGAGGGCGGCCACCTCGCCATCGAGCGTGAGTCCGCGCTCGGTCGCGCGACGCCTTACCCAGCCGGTGAGATCCTCGCGGCGCAGTGGCCAGGCATAGCTCATCACGCCGGCCCGGGCAATGGCACTGACCCAGGCGGATTTGCGCTGGGCGGGTTCCAGCCGCCCGGCAATGACCACCAGCAGGTTATCGGCATCCGGCTCGGCGGCTCGGGCCTTGAGCACGGCGCTGCCTTCACGGCCGGGTTTGCCCCCGGGCAGGCGCAGCTCGATGAGGCGACGTTCCGTGAATAACGAGAGGTTGTCGGTGGTGGCGGCGAGCCGGCTCCAGTCGAAGCCGGCATCGGCATGCAGCACCTCGCGCTCGCCGAATCCCTCACGACGGGCCTTGGCGCGCAGAGAGTCGAGGACCTCCTCGATCAGCAGTGGTTCGTCACCGGCGATGAGGTAAATGGGCGACAGCCCACGCTCAATACGGGCGGGCAGTTCATCGAATCGGATATCGGGCATGGCGCCGCGCCCCTAGCGCTGCCGGCCGACCCGCGCCAGCAGCAATTGAATGGCGTCATCGCGCAGATCCCGTCGCAGGAACGCCTCCTCGGCATCCTGCCCCTGCAGATCCTGCGGGCTGGCGGGATAGCTGGCGCTGGTCTGTACCGTCTGGCTGGGGAGGCCAACGGTCTCCGGGCCGGCCTCACCCCCCGGGGAGACACTGAAGCGCATGCGATAGCGCAGCTCGTACTCGCTGGCGAACCCGTCGGCATCGGTGGCCACCGTGCGGCGACGGCTATCGGCCTCGGCCACCTTGATCACCAGTCGGGCATCGCTGGCGGACGGCACCACATCGGCGCCGAGATCCCGCAACCGCGCGGCGACCTGATCGAGGATGCGGTTGCCCACCGCGCCTTCCACGGCCACGGAGACGTCCGCGAAGCCGCCCCCACCGGCACCGCGCAACTGCCAGCCACAGGCGGCCAGCAGCAGCGCCAGGGCCAGCACGGCGAGCGAGCGTGCCGGGCGCATTAACCGGCCACCACGTTCACCAGCCGCCCTGGCACCACGATGACCTTGCGGATGGTTTTTCCTTCGATGAAACGCTGGACATTCTCATCAGCGAGCGCCTGCGTGCGGATGCCGTCCTCATCGGCATCGGCCGGCACGGCGATCCGGCTGCGCAGCTTGCCGTTGACCTGCACGACGAGTTCGACCTCGTCACGCACCAGGGCCGACTCGTCCACCGCGGGCCATGGCTGATCCACGGCGCCCCCCGTGTGGCCCAGCGCGGCCCACAGGCCATGGCTGAAATGCGGCGTGATGGGCTGGAGCATGAGCACCACGGCCTCCAGGGCCTCCTGGCGCAGCCCCCGGGCAGCCGAGGTTTGTGCCGGATAGCGGCCAAGGGCGTTGCAGAGCTCCATGACCGCAGCGATCGCCGTATTGAAGGTGTAGCGCCGGCCGATGTCATCACTGACCTTGGCGATGGTCTCGTGGAGCTTGCGCCGCAGGGCCACACCCCCCTCATCCAGCTCACCCTCGCGGGGGGCCGGCACCGCGCCGGCGCTGACATGATCATGGACCAGGGCATAGAGCCGCCGCAGGAAGCGCGAGGCGCCCTCGACGCCGCTGTCCTGCCACTCCAGCGCCTGGTCCGGCGGCGCCGCGAACATGGTGAACAGCCGCACGGTATCGGCACCGAAGCGGTCCACGAGGCTCTCCGGATCCTCGCCGTTGTTCTTGGATTTGGACATGGTGGTCCAGCCGGTGGCGACCACCTCGGCGCCATCGGCGCTACGCCGGGCCTGCACCACACGCCCCTTGCCGTCGCGCTCCACCTCGACCTCGGCGGGGGCGATCCACTCGCGCCCGGCCTCCTCGCTGTCGCGATAGTAGGCCTCGGCCAGCACCATGCCCTGACAGAGCAGGTTGGTGGCGGGCTCATCACTGTCCACATAGCCCAGATCGCGCATGAGCTTGTGCCAGAACCGGAAGTAGAGCAGATGCATGACCGCATGCTCGATGCCGCCGATGTACTGGTTCACCGGCAGCCAGTAGTTGGCCCGCTCATCCAGCATGGCATCGGCACCCGGGCTGCAGTAGCGGGCGTAGTACCAGGACGACTCGACGAAGGTATCGAAGGTGTCGGTCTCCCGCTCGGCCTCGGCGCCGCAGCGCGGACAGGTCGTGCGGCGCCACTCGGGATCGGTCTTGAGTGGCGACTGCAGGCCGGTGAAAGTGACCTGCTCGGGCAGGGTCACCGGCAGATCCGCATCGGGTACCGGCACGGCACCGCAGTCAGCGCAGTGAATCACCGGAATCGGGCAGCCCCAGTAGCGCTGGCGGGACACCCCCCAGTCGCGCAGGCGATAGTTGACCTTGCGCTCGCCGATCCCCTTCGCCTCGAGGTAATCGGCAATGGCATTGAAGGCGGTCGGAAAATCCATGCCGGTGAACTCGCCGGCATTGACCGTCACGAGATTCTCCTTGGCGACCCAGGGCTCGGCCTGCACGTCCACGCCACTGCCGTCGGCCGGCCCCACCGCCTGGCGAATGGGCAGGCCG
>CAJXMI010000117.1 GCA_913056145.1 uncultured Spiribacter sp. | reverse complement strand
GGTTCGGCTGCCCCGCGAGTCTCGTGAGCCCGGGGGAAGTGTGCGGAAGCGGCACGGCACAGCCGCGGATGCGGCACGGCACGGCCGCGGAAGCGGTGCCAAATCTTTCTATAGCGAGGATTTTCGCGCTAGACTGCGATGTCAGACCGATAGACACAGAACTCCGGAGGTTGCCGGCATGGCACGAGTGACGGTCGAGGATTGCCTCGATACGATCGATAATCGCTTTGAACTGGTCCTTGCGGCAACGCGCCGTGCGCGGCAGGTCGCACGCGGCAGTCAACCGTTTGTCGAATGGGAAAACGACAAGCCCACGGTGGTTGCGCTGCGGGAGATTGCCGATGGCCATGTCACCGGCGATATCCTGGATGTGGAGGCCGAGGCGGCCGAGGCATTGGGTGCGTTGGATGCCGCTGCCGATACGGCAGAGGGCGAGTCGGTTGAAGCCGAAGCCGAGGCCGTTGCCGCTGAAGCCGGTGCCGGCGAGGAAAGCGACAGCAGCGACGGCGAGGAAAAGCCGGCAGAGTGAACCGGCATCCATGGCGAGCAGTGACGCACTAGCCACCCGCGAGCCTACCGGCGCGGACGCTGCCGCCCGCGCCGCTGATCTGTGTTCCTTGCTCGAGGATTATCTCGAGCCCCGTCAGGTTCAGAAAGTCCATCAGGCGTATCTGTTTGGTGCCGAGGCCCATGAGGGGCAGCGGCGCCTGTCTGGCGAACCGTACATTACCCATCCGCTGGCTGTGGCGCGCACACTGGCCGAGATGGGGCTGGATGCGGAAAGCCTTTGTGCCGCCATCCTGCACGATGTCATCGAGGATACTCCCACGGCCAAGGCCGAAATCGCGGGGGCGTTCGGCACCGAGGTGGCGCAGCTGGTCGATGGGGTCTCCAAACTTACCCAGATCAATTTCCGCAGCAAGGCGGAGGCGCAGGCCGAGAACTTTCGCAAGATGGTTCTGGCCATGTCGCAGGACATCCGGGTCATTCTGATCAAGTTGGCCGATCGGCTGCATAACATGCGCACGATCTGGGTGATGCCGCGCAGCAAGCGCGGTCGGATCGCCCGCGAGACGCTGGAGATCTACGCACCGATCGCGCAGCGTCTTGGCATCAATACGATTCGCATCGAGCTGGAGGATCTGGGATTCGCCGCGCTTTATCCGATGCGCTATCGCGTTCTGAAAGAGCGGGTGCGGCGTCAGCGGGGTTCGCGCCGGGAGTTGCTTGACACGGTGCGCGAGGCGCTGAGCGCGAGTTTTGACGAGGCGGGCATCAAGGCCCGGATTATCGCCCGCGAGAAGCACTTGTGGAGCATCTATCAGAAGATGCGCAACAAGCAGGCGGGTTTTGACGACATCTTTGATGTGTACGGGTTTCGGGTGGTGGTGAGCGATGTCGACACCTGCTACCGGGTGCTGGGGCATTGCCACGGGCTCTATAAACCGCTGCCGGGGCGGATCAAGGACTACATCGCGATTCCCAAGGTCAACGGGTATCAGAGCCTGCACACCACGCTGGTCGGGCCGCGGCGCATTCAGATCGAGGTGCAGATTCGCACCGGTGAGATGGACCGGGTAGCGGAGGCCGGCATTGCGGCGCACTGGCTGTACAAGGATGAGGGGGGCGCGACGAGTGTGGCGCAGAGCCGGGCGCGCGAGTGGGTGCACGGGCTGATCGAGATGCAGGAGAACGCGGGCAACTCGCTCGAGTTCATCGAGAATGTGAAGATCGATTTGCTGCCCGACGAGGTGTATGTGTTTACGCCGGGCGGCGACATCATGGAAATGCCGAAGGGCGCCACGGTGGTGGATTTTGCCTACGCAGTGCATTCGGATATCGGGGATGCCTGCATTGCCGCCAACATCGATCATCGCCTTGCGCCGTTGCGGACACCACTCGAGACCGGGCAGACGATTGAGATCATCACCGCGCCGGTAGCGCGTCCCAACCCGGCCTGGCTTGATTTTGTGGTCACCGCGAAGGCGCGCACGGCGATACGGCACAGCTTGAAGCGGCTGCAGGGCGAGGAGGCCACCCAGCTTGGCCGGAGGCTGGTGGAGCAGGCGCTGGGGGCGATGGATGTGTCGCTGGCGGAGCTTGACCCGCAGCGGGTGGATGAGGCTCTTGAGATGCTCGGAATGGAGCAGCTGGAATCCGTGTTCACCGAGGTGGGGCTGGGTCGGCGCATGCCCTGGCTGGTGGCGCGGCGGCTGTCGGGCATCAGTACCGAGCGTGGCGAGCCGGGCGGCGATGGCCGGCCGGGGGCATTGACGGTGCGCGGCAACGAGGGGGCGGTTGTTACCTTTGCACGCTGCTGCCGGCCGATCCCGGGCGATCCGATCGTGGGATTTGCCAGTGCCGGGCGCGGTGTCGTGATCCATCACCAGAGCTGCAACAACATCCGCGAGTATCGCAACCACCCCGAAAAGTGGCTGGATGTGCAATGGGATGTGCTGGCCGAGGGCGAGTACCCGGTGGCTATCGATATCGAGGTGATGAACCGTCGGGGCGTGCTGGCCAATGTGGCCGCGGTCATTTCGGATCTGGATTCCAATATCGATGCCGTTGAAATCGAGGAAAAGGAAGGCATGATTGCGATCATGCGATTGGTGCTGAGCGTCCGCGGCCGTGTTCATCTTGCCCGGATCATGCGCCGTCTGCGGGGTCTGTCGGCCGTGCTGCGCATCCACCGGCGGCGCGGCTGAGTCAGCCAACGAGCCGGTCTGGCCCCTGCGGGCAACCATCACAGCAACTAAGGAATTCCGAATGGCGCGCAAAACCATCCAGACCGATCAGGCTCCGGCGGCGATTGGCCCCTATGCGCAGGCCGTGCGCACCGGCGATCTGGTCTTTGTCTCGGGGCAGATTCCGCTCGATCCGCTGACGATGACCCTGGTCGAAGGCGGGGTTGACGCGCAGACACGGCGGGTGTTCGACAACCTGCAGGCGGTCTGCCAGGCGGCAGGCGGCAGCCTTGAGGACATCTGCAAGATGACGATCTATCTCACCGATCTGGGCCATTTTGCGACCGTGAACGGCATCATGGCGGAGTATTTCGGTGACGTGACGCCGGCTCGGGCCGCGATTGGTGTCAACGAGTTGCCCAAGTCGGCCATGGTCGAAATCGAGGCCATCCTGAGTTTCGCCGACCACGGCTAGCGCATGACCGATACGCTGGCCGCCGGGACTGCACTCACCCGGCTCCCGGGGATTGGGCCGCGACTGGCCGAGCGTCTGGGGCGGCTTGGCCTCGTTCGTATCGAGGACCTGCCCTTCCACCTGCCGCTGCGCTATGAGGACCGTACCCGGGTGCTGCGGGCCGGGGAGCTCACGCCCGGCGTCTCGGCGCTGGTGGAGGGCGTGGTCACGGCCAGTGAGGTCGGCGGGGGGCGTCGACGGCGGCTGATCTGCCGTTTGAATGATGGCACCGGCAGTCTCGAGCTGGTCTTTTTTCATTTTTATGCCAACCAGCAGCGCCAGCTTGCCCGCGGCACGCGCTTGCGGGTATTTGGCGAGGCACGCCCGGGCCCGGTCACCCTGCAGATGGTGCATCCCGACTGGGAGGTCATTGCAGACGATGCGGGTCCGCCCAATGGCGGGTTCGTGCCCGTTTACCCGGCCACCGAGGGGGTTGCCCAGGCGGCGCTGAGGCGCGCCATCCGCGCGGCACTCGATCGCTCCGACCCGGTAACGGAGTGGCTGCCGCGCGAGATTCTGGAGCCGCTCGGCATGCCGCCACTGGCGACTGCGCTGCAGGCGGTCCATGCCCCGGGTGCGGATGCCGATGTGGAGGGGCTTCTGGAGGGGCGCGACCCGGCCGTTCGTCGGCTTGCCTTTGAGGAGTTACTGGCGCATCGGCTGAGTCTGCTGCGGCTGCGGGCCGAGCAGCGCGCGCACGAAAAGCGCATGCAGGGGATGAACCAGCAGCAG
>CAJXMI010000116.1 GCA_913056145.1 uncultured Spiribacter sp. | reverse complement strand
GTCCTGATGCGGTACTGGTCACCACGGGCGCGCTGTCGCATGGACGCTCGCAGGCCGAGATCGCCGCGGATCTGGCCGTGGCGCTCGGCGTGCCGCGCGCACAGATCCGCACCCTGCCCGATGCGCGGAATACCCAGGAAGAGGCGGCCGCCTATGCCGATCTGGCAGAGGCGCTGAGTGGAGCGCTTGATGGGGCTTTAGCCGACAGCACTGACGGCAGCGCCCTCACCCTGTCAGAGCGGCTTCACCGGCCGGTGGTGGTCAGCTCGGCCAGTCATCTGCCGCGCGCCATTGCGTATTTTCGCAGCGAGGGTCTGGACCCGCTGCCGGCCCCCACCGCACACCGCGCCCTGCCCGAGCGCTTTGCCCTGCCGGGTGACTTCGCCCCCCAGGCCGACGATCTGCGCACCACCGAGGCCGCCTGGCATGAATACCTCGGCCGCCTCTGGGCCCGACTGCGCGGCGGGGAGTAGCGGCGGGGTAGACGAGCCAGCGCCTAAGCCGCGGTAAACGGCTGTACGCCGGTGTCCGTGCCCACCAGCAGTTCATCGGCGGGGCGCAGGGCAAACAGGCCGTTGGTGACCACGCCCGCCAGGTTGTTCAGCTCGCGCTCGCGGTGAATGGGCTCGGACAGATCCATGCCGCGGATGTCCAGAATGATGTTGCCATTGTCGGTCGTAAAGCCCTCGCGCAGCTCGGGCCGGCCGCCCAGCCTGACGATCTGACGACCCACGTAAGAGCGGGCCATGGGGATTACTTCGATGGGCAGCGGGAAATCGCCCAGGGCGGTGACGCGCTTGCTCTCGTCAACAATGCAGACAAAGCGCTCGCTGAGCGCTGCCACGATCTTCTCGCGCGTGAGCGCTCCGCCTCCGCCCTTGATCATCTGCAGATGCCGATTGATCTCGTCGGCACCGTCCACGTAGAGCGCCAGGCCGGTCACACTGTTGGCATCGCGCACCTCGATGCCGTGACCGCGCAGGCGCTCCGCGCTTGCCTCTGATGCGGCGACGGCCGCCTCCACCTCGATCCCGCTCGCCGCGAGCGCATCAATAAAGTGATTCACGGTCGAGCCACTGCCCACCCCGATGATGCTTCCCGGCTGCACCTTTTCAACGGCGGCTTCGGCGGCGGCCTGCTTTTGTGTCTCGGCACTCATGGGTTGGGGATCTCCATTCATTGAATTGCTCGACCAACGCGCCCCTGTACACTAGGACGCTTTAACGGTCATGTTCGTTCTGCCATGAAATCCTATCTGCAACGCATCCTGACTGCGAGCGTCTACGACGTCGCCGAGCAGACGCCGCTCACGCCGGCCGCCAACCTGTCGCGGCGCCTCGGCAATAACATCCTGCTAAAGCGCGAAGACCTCCAGCCGGTGTTCTCGTTCAAGATCCGCGGGGCCTACAACAAGATCGCGACGCTCACCGAGGCGCAGCGAGAAAAGGGTGTGATCTGCTCGTCGGCCGGCAACCACGCCCAGGGCGTGGCGCTGTCGGCGCAGAAGCTCGGGATACGCGCAACGATTGTCATGCCCCGCACCACGCCAGCCATCAAGGTGGATGCGGTGCGCAATTTCGGCGGCCGGGTGGTGCTGCACGGCGACAACTACGATGCCGCAAAAGCGCATGCCGAAAAGCTGGTCGAAGAGCGCGGGCTCACCTACATCCCGCCCTATGACGACCCCGATGTGATTGCCGGCCAGGGCACCGTGGGCATGGAAATCCTGAGCCAGCATCCACGACCCATCGACGCCGTTTTCGTGCCGGTAGGCGGCGGCGGACTGATCGCCGGCATCGCGGCCTATATCAAGCAGTTGCGCCCGGATATCCGGATCGTCGCCGTTGAGCCCGAAGACGCACCGACGCTGGAACGCGCGATGGCTACCGGACGACGTGTGACGTTGGACGAAGTGGGTATCTTTGCCGATGGCGTTGCCGTCCGGCAGATTGGCAAGGAAACCTTCCGCGTCGCCCGCGAACTGGTCGACGAATGCCTGCTCGTCAGCACCGACGAGATCTGCGCCGGCATCAAGGACATCTTTGAGGACACGCGCACGGTCATGGAACCGGCCGGCGCGCTGGCCGTCGCCGGCATCAAGAAGTACGTCGAACAGCGCGGGGCAACCGGCCAGACCCTCATCGGCATCAACTGCGGCGCCAACATGAACTTCTCGCGCCTCGCCCACGTGGCCGAGCGTGCCGAACTAGGTGAGCATCGCGAAGCCGTCCTGGCCGTCACCATCCCCGAGCGCCCGGGCAGCTTCCGCGAATTCTGCGAGACCATCGGCAACCGCCCCATCACCGAATTCAACTACCGCTATGCGCATGCCGACGAGGCCCACGTGTTTGCCGGTATCGGCCTGAACGACGGCCTCGCCGAACGCGACGACGTCGTCGCGGCGCTCAGCGAACGCGGCTATCCGGTGCTGGACCTGACCGATGACGAAATGTCGAAGGTGCATGTCCGACACATGGTGGGCGGGCGCGGTCATAACGTGGATGACGAGGTGCTCTATCATGTGCGCTTCCCCGAGCGCCCCGGCGCATTGCTCAACTTTCTAAAGCGCCTTGGCCGGCGCTGGAATATCTCCCTGTTCCATTACCGCAATCACGGCGCCGACTACGGCCGCGTCCTGGTGGGCATACAGGTCCCTCCGGCGCAGCGGGCCAAGTTCGAGGAAAGCCTCGACAAGCTTGGCTACCCGTATCGAAACGAGTCCGATAACCCGGCGTATTCGCTGTTCCTGAGTTAGGTTGAGGGGCAGACACCGGGGGCTGATGGGGAGAAGTCTCCGCGGCTGGTCTTGGCGGCCGGTCTTGGCGGCCGGTCTTGGCGGCCGGCGGCGCCGGCGGCGGGCGAGCGGTGAGCCACGGCCGGCGGCGCCTGCGGCGGGCGAGAGCTGAGCCACGGCCGGTGTGGTCGGCGGCGGATCTGCGGGGCTCAGCCCGGGTCTCTGGCCTCGGCGCATTCCACGCAGAGAGTGGTGGCGGGATCAATCTCGAGTCGCTGCGGATTAATAAGCTCGTCACAGCCCAGGCAAAGGCCGTAGCTGCCCTCATCACAACGACGTAAAGCCGCCGCTATGCGCGCCAGCGTAGTCTCTGCCCGACCCGCGGTCGCCTTCGCCATGGCCTGCTGCTGCATGGCATCCATGCGTGACAGGCGGCCCACCCGTGACTGATCGAGCTCGACGGTGGCCTGTGATTCGGCCCGTGCGCTCGCCAGCTCCTCGATTTCTGCGCGCATGGCAAGCAGCCGCTCCCGGAAGTGCGTGATATCGATAGCCGGTTCGGATTGTTCAGTGTCGTGGTTTGCCATGGCCAGAGCGTAGCAGCCGCGGCAGCTTATCGCAGCGGCGAGAGGGGATGAGGTTTGGGCGGTTAGTGGTGAGGGGTGAGAGGTGGGTGATGGGTTTACGCACTACGTCCTCCGTGCCCCGGAATTCGTGGGGCCCGGGGAGCTCGCTCGGACCAGAGGTTTGACAAGGTCTTCCGGGCCATCGGCACGCATGGGCTAAATCACCACTCTGCAAAACGTTTCGTGTACCTACTAAATCCGCATCTCGTCTCCTCCATATGGGGGGCGTCGCGGCTCGTTGGGTGTCAGTAAAAATTCGGCCCTGGCCCCAAAGCCCCCGTCAGCGCTGAATGACAGCTTTAGCCGATCACGCGCTGTACACCGTGGATTGAGACCCAGCGCGTTCCGCACGCACTGCGTGTTACGTGATGCAGAGCTCGGATTTAGCCCATGCGTCTCAATGGTCACTAAAGAGGTGTAACAACTGGTGTCTGTCACCGAATCGCTCTGAGCCCGGTGCCCGCCGCCGCCGTCCGGCCCGGCCGCGGCCCGATGTCCGCCGCCGCCGCCGTCCGGCCCGACCGCGGCCCGGTGTCCGCCGCCGCCGTCCGGCCGGGCCCCGCCCGTCGGCCGCCGCCCGCCGAAGCCGCCGTCCGGCCC
>CAJXMI010000115.1 GCA_913056145.1 uncultured Spiribacter sp. | reverse complement strand
GGTGGCCGAGCGGCAAGCCGCCAGGGACGCGCTGAGAGCGGCTGCGGCAAAGCGTGTCACGTTCGACGATTGCGCCGCGCGATACCTCGAGCAGACGGCAAGCGCGTTCAAAAACCCGAAACACCGCAAGCAATGGCACACCAGCCTAGAACGCTATGCCAGCCCGCATATCGGCGCCCTGGCCGTGGATCGCATCGAGCTGGCGCATATTGTCGATACCCTACGGCCGATTTGGGAGCAGATACCTGAGACCGCCAGCCGGGTGCGTGGTCGCATCGAGAAGGTGCTCGACTACGCGAAGGCGAACGGATACCGCGATGGCGAAAACCCGGCCGCGTGGCGCGGCAATCTGGACGCGGTACTGCCCGCCCCATCGAAGATCAAGCACGTTAAACACCACCGCGCCCTGGACTGGCGCGAAGCCCCGGCATTCCTGGCGGCACTGCGCCAGCGCGAGGGCATGGCCAGCCGCGCCCTGGAGTTCCTGATGCTGACAGCCGCGCGCTCCGGCGAGGTGCGCGGCGCAACCTGGGATGAGATCGAGGGCAACGTCTGGACGGTTCCCGCCGAGCGCATGAAGGCGGGCAAGGCGCACGCGGTCCCGCTGCCCGATGACGCCCTCGCCATCCTCGAGGCGCTGCCCAGGATGGAGGGCTCGCCGTATATCTTCCCCGCCGTTCGTGGCGGGATGCTCTCTGACATGGCGCTGTCGGCCGTCATGCGACGCATGGAGGTGAACGCCACCCCGCACGGGCTCCGCAGCACGTTCCGCGATTGGGTAAGCGAGCGCACCAGCTACGCGCATGAGGTAGCGGAGCAAGCCCTGGCGCACACCATCCCCAGCGCCGTCGAGCGTGCCTATCGGCGCGGCAGTTTGCTGGAGAAGCGCCGGCGGCTGATGGCCGATTGGACGGCATATCTGAACACCGGCGAGACCGCTGCCGACGTGGTGGGCATCCGGGAGGCACGCTAATGGACCTTATAGCCGCTGAAATCCGCGCTGTGGCGAACCATGCACGCAAGGGCATAGGGGCAGCCTGCGACCTCCGCAGATACGACGCCGAGAAGCGAGCCGCGCTTGAGGCATGGGAGCGGCGACTGCTCCGCATTGCCGAGGGCCGGACTGATGACGACAACGTGGTCTCTCTGCGGGAGCGGAATCATGGATGAGTTCCAGCGACAGATTGCTGAATATATCCGGAGCAAATCCCCCCGGAATCAACTTGAGCACCATCGCGAGTTTTGGGGGGACAACCCGCCGCCAGAAGTCGCCGACCTGATTGCCAACGTCGAGGAACGGTTGGACGCTGGCGGCGGCTGGAAAGTCTCTTACCTCCTGCTCAAGCTAGAGCATTTGCGAACCCTCGAGTCATGGAATACAGACCCGGACACAATCGTCGGAGAGCGACGCCGGGAGCAGGTGCAGGAATGGGGGAACCGAGCCAATTCGGAGCGGCAGCGAGAGGCCGAGGCAAGGCGGGCACGATGGCTGGCCGAGGACGAAAAACTCCGGATTGAGAAACCCGCGCTCACGTCAAAATCCCGCCGCGCTGAGGTAATCCGCGAGCGTACAGGCGAGACACTTTCCGCAAGCACAATCGCTGAAGCACTACCCCGCCGATAAAAAGTTCCGGAGGCGCCTCGGCCTCCGGAAATCCTGCTCGGCAATCTTGCTCCTGTCGCAACGGCAAATGACAGGAGACCTCAAATGAATCACACATTCCCCCGCCCCGTGCGCCTCGCCGCCAATTCCACCCGCTGGACGCCAGAGGCGATCCACGCCTGGGAGCAGGCAAAGGGCATCACTGGACTCCCCCCGCTTAGCGGCCTAGTCCGAGACCGTGACCTCGCCGAGCGGTATGGCGTCTGCCGCGAAACGATCTGGCGCTGGATCAAGGAAGGCGAAACCGCCGCCGCGTGAATCATCACGCGATCGTGGGCATTTGACCGGAAAAAGAAAACCCCGCTGGCGGGCGGGGCTCGAAGGTGCAATCTATGGGTTTCAAAACTACCAAAAACGTCCAGACGTCGCCAGCCGATCTGCTGATATCGCGTCTCGACCGCGTGCAGCATCGCGGTAACGGCCGCTGGCTGGCTTGCTGTCCAGCGCATGGTGATCGGTCGCCATCGCTATCCATCCGCGAGCAAAGCGACGGCACGCTCCTGGTGCATTGCTTTGCCGGTTGCCCGACCGATGCCGTGGTCGAGGCCGTCGGGCTGGAGCTTGGCGACTTGTTCCCCGATCAACCGGCCGAGCGGTCACCGCTGCGCCCTGGTGAAAGATGGGTTCCGCGTGACGTACTGAAAGCGGTGGCCCATGAGGCGCTCGTGGCCCTGGTAGCGGTCGAGAGCGCCCATCGGGGCGAACCCCTCGACAAAGCCGACCGCGACCGACTGGCAACAGCAGCGGGCCGCCTGAGGGCTGCCGTGCGGGAGGTGGCGTGATGGCTGCTAATCCGGATCGCGGTGCGAGCTGGCTCGATGAGCGGGCAGCGACGTTCCAGGAGCCAGACGACTGGGAGCATCCCGTTGATCTATTCACCGAGCGGCCGGTTCCGTCTTTCCCGGCAGAGATTATGCCGGAGCCGCTGCGGCATTGCGCCGAGGGCATGGCCGAGCAAACCGGGTTCGACACGGGCGGCTATCTATTCACCATGCTGGCGCATGCCGGGTGTTTGATGGACCACCGCGAGCGTATCGAGGTGAATAGCAACTGGCGCGAACCGCCGTATCACTGGGCCGCTATCGTGGACACCAGCGGCGGCGGGAAAACCCCCATACTGAACGGCGCCGGACAGTTCGCGATGGGCGCCTACTCCAGGCTGGTGAAAGAATCGGGCCGTGCCTACGCCGAGTGGGCCGAGGCATGCGAAACGTCCAGCAAGGGCGATGAACCGGCGAAACCGACATGGCAGCAACGCCATACCGATGACGCGACCATAGAAGCGATGGCGCCGCTCCTCGCGGATAACCCGCAAGGCGTCACGGTGGCCATTGATGAGCTGACCGGATGGCTCGGCCGGATGGATGCCTACTCAAGCGGTGGCGCCTCGAAAGACCGGCCTGCATGGCTGGATGCTTGGAGCGGACGCACGGACCGAGCCATTAACCGCGCCAAGTATTCGCGCCCGCTGATCGTTCCACATTGGGCGGCTGGCGTGGTCGGTGCGATACAGCCGGAGATGCTGGCGGCCCAATTCAGGCGCGGACAAGGTAGCAGCGATGGCCTGTTGCAGCGGTTCATGCTGTACCAGTTGCGCCCGGCTGATGAGCCGAACCTGATGGCTAACGGTGACCGACTGGCGGAGGCCGCTGCGCACAACACATTCCGCGCCCTCGCGGATATGGCCACCGATTCGGTGCCTGCAACCTATGTTCTGGACCCCGACGCGGTGGCCCGACTACAGGGCTACATGGGAGACCTGCGCACCATTCAGGCACGGATGCCCGGCAAGCGTTTCGGTGAGCACCTGGGCAAGTTTCCCGGCTTCGTCCTGCGCGTTGCGTTGACGTTGCACGTCCTGCATGCCGTCGCCGGTGGCCGAGAACCCGAGCGGTCGGTACCGGCTGAAACGCTGGAGGCCGCAATCACCCTGATGCGCGTTCTGTATCGCCACAGCGAGGCGACCTATGGCGTTCTGGATGATGAGACGGGGCAACCCCGCGTTCTGGCCCTGAGTGCCGCTGAGGCGGTTCTGGCGAAGGGCTGGGCGCGGTTCAACCGGGGCGACCTGACCCGCAACGCAACCGGCTGGCGAGCGGCGGAGCGCCCGGACGCTGAGGCCGCCATCGACCTGCTGATCGAGCTGGCGTGGATTCGGGACATAACCGAGGCCCAGTCACGCGGCGGGCGGGGTCGGCGCAGCGATGGCACGTTCCTGGTCAATCCGGCGGTTCACGAACGGTTCGCCGAACACGGCAAGCGCATCGCCGAGGGCGAAGGCCCGATGCATGCCTATGTCGCCTCGGCCAAGCGGATGTTCTGGCCGGTGGTCAGTTCAACGGCCACCA
>CAJXMI010000114.1 GCA_913056145.1 uncultured Spiribacter sp. | reverse complement strand
GCTATCGAGCGGGCGGCCGCGAGCCGAACCGGGAATTAGTTGAAAAAAGTGTATCCGCGTGCGCGATTAAAAAAACACTCAAGAGGGTTCTATATGAGTATTTATATTCGCGTGCGCGCATACAACTAATTCACAGAATTAACACGCAAGGCCTGAACCACAAGACTGGCGAGGTGGCGGAATGACTAGTACCGACTCATCCCCTGGCGTTGCTCTATTGGCCGAAGCGGCCCGGCACGCTGGCGTGACTGAATCAACCGACACGCTGGCGGCGGAGTTCCGTTTCGATCTGGCGGACATTGCCAGCGGCCGTTACACCACCGAGGCGCTGACCGAGGCCGTCGCCACCCTTGCTCGGATTCGCGGCTGGCGATCCCCAAAAGCGACTCCATAACGCCACCGATGCATATTCCTTTATGGGGCAAATGACTTTTTCCATATTCTATTTAGGAATATAATGGCCAAAACAGGAGGCAAACCGATGCCGAATGAAACGACCGATGCCATTGTTCACCAGATCCGCCAGGCGAATGAGATTGTTTCCCTGCTGGAGAAGCACAACGGCACCGAACTAGCAAAAGCCCAAACGCTCGCCCTCGCCGCTGGGCAATTACTACGGGCCGCCGAGATTGATGCCGACACGAAAGCGGACATGCTTTCCGATCTGGTGGATCGCCTCTATCTGACGGCAACGGCCGATACAAGCGAAGTTAGCAAACGGATGGTGAATTGAAATGGGACTGATTGAAGCGACCGCCGAGCTGATGCGCTCAAAGCGCCCGAAAGTCTCCGAGCTTGAGAAAACCCGCCAGGAAGTTCTGGCACGACTGTCCGAGATTGATGGCGAGGTGAAACGCGCTAGAAAGATTGACCACCCGGCCGCGCTCCAGTCGGGCGACGCCGCCGAGATTAAGGCCGTCGAGGAACGCATCGAGGCACTGGAGGCCGAGGAACGCGCCCTACTCGCCCGGCGCCGACCGATCCACCAGATGATCCAGACCGAGCGGGTGGCGACGTACTGCAAGGATGCGGCGAAGAAAAAACAGGCATTGAAGGATTCTGCCGAGCACCTGCGCGATCTGCGCCGCCGTGTCGCCCAGGCCGAGCAGGACCTGAAGCATGCCGTTCACACGCATGGCGGGATGATCAAAGAGGCCGCTGCGAATGGCCAGAATGCAGAGGCACTGACCCTGAATCGCTCGGACGCCGAGGACGTGGCCATGGCGGTGGTGGGCGACCAAAAAACACGGGCGAACCAGTCCGACTGGGCGCACGTCGTCGCGACGCTTATCAAGGGGGGCTGACATGCAGGCGGTTGACCAGAGCTGGACTCAAATCACGGACGTTGCCGTAAGCACGCTGACCATCCAGCACATTGAAGGCGGAAACGTTTTGCTGGCCGCAACGGACGGCGCCGCGCCTGCGACTGACGCTGCCGTGTTCCAGATCCACCCGCATGAGAACTATCTGGGCGTTGGCGTGGCCGAGGTATGGCCCGGCAAGACCAGCGGCACCGTATGGGCGAAAACCGAGGGTTCGCTCGGCGCCCGCGTAAACATTATTGGAGGCTAGGCCATGACCGAGCAGATTGAACGCACCGAAGCCCGCAAGCGCGTCTCCGAGCCGGATGGATCGGGGCTGGCGGCTAACCCCCTCGCCCGCCGCTGGCTCAAGCGCCAACTGGCGGATGAGATGGAAGCGGCGATGCGTACCGGCGGCGAGGAACGCAAGACTCACCAGCGGAGAGTCGAGGAAATCCGCGCCCAGCTAGGGGAGTCGGACTGATGGCGACGATTCGAGGACTTGCCGCACCGTTCCTGGAGTGGAGCGCCAACCTCGGCGGATTCCGTGAGCGCATCGCCCGTGGCGCCTTCACCCGCACGCTCCGCGAAGGCCGTCAGTGGATGCTCCACCACCACAATATGGCCAACGTGGTCGGATCGACCGATGGCGGGACGCTGCGGCTCTATGAGGGCGAGCGCGGCCTGATGTTCGAGCTGGACACCCCGGACACCAGTCTCGGCAATGATCTGACGACGCTGGTGGGCCGAGGGGACATTGCTGGTGTCTCCATCGGATTCAGTGTCCGCACGGCGAATGCTGAACGCTGGTGGGAAGGCCAGGACGGCATGCTCTATCGGGAGCTGCGTGACATTGATCTGACCGAAATCTCCACGACGGCGATCCCGGCCTATCCGACCACCAGCCTGAGCGTTGACGCGCTCACCGGGCAACGCAGTCGCAAGGCCGCCAAGCCCAGCCGGTTACGCGCTCGCCGCGTCGAGCCCTGGCAGATCAACCGCATGCGCTCGCAGATGGAGCGCGAGCTGGATCAGAAGTCGCTGCATGTTGATGCTCGGCACAAGCTGGCCGTGGACGCGGCAGCCAAGCGGCGGCTGCGCATGCGATGAGGTTCTCCTTGCTGGCCCTCGCTGTACCTGCCGGCCTGGTGCCCCGGTGGCCGAAAGCGCACCACCCTTACCCTGGGGAGGGGCGGGGTCGAGACTCACAGGCACGCTTGGAGATCGGTGTGTGGAGTCACTTTTTAGCGAATCTAAGTACATGAAGGTGGTTGAGACATGGCACGGCACGCACCTGGACACCTGAAGGCGACGGGACGGGCGTTCTGGAAGCGCCTGCATCGCGAATACGCCATCGAGGACTCTGCTGGCCTCGCCTTGCTCCAGACGGCCGCTGAGTGCGCGGACCGGATCGCGGAGGCCCGAGCAATCATCGACGCCGAGGGCGCCGTGGTACGGGACCGCTACGGCAGCCCGAAGGCGCACCCCGCGCATACCGTCGAGAAGGATGCCAGGAACCAGATGTTGGCGGCGATCAAGCAACTGAACGTTGATCTTGAACCGCTGGCGGACGCACCGGGCCGACCACCGGAATCGACTGGCTGGACTGGGAACCTCGAGGTGGCCTGATGCCGACAAACCGCCGACGCCGCGCCCGTCTACAGTCTCACGGACTCTCTGCCGACCTCCGGGCGACCTTCGCCCTAGGGATGGGCTGGAGCCACGATGAGGAACGCTGCGAGCGGCTCTGGCACAAGCATGGCGATGAGTTCATGGACTGGTGGAGTCGGAGATATCCCGATGGCCCGCCACCGCTGGCATGGGAGTTCTGCGGCCCGCCAGACCCGAGCAAGGCCGATTAGATAGTCGGCACCCGAACACCCTCGGCAGCGTACCGCCTTTCCCGCGCTGCCGGGGGTTTTTATCACCAGCGCAAGCGACCGGGTCGCCGTCCATGGCTTGCCAACCGCTCCGAGCCGTTCACCGGCGCCCGACCCCGTCCGATGCTGCGCATTCTTTCACAAACCGCTGGCGTGGTTTGTGTACTGGTTCACACAAACAGCCCTCCGATCCGTTCCAACGTCCGCCGACTGGTCCAGATAGTCCGAGGACATGCCGCCGGAAGCTGGACAGCCGTCACGGTACGGCGACACGCGAAACTGCCCGCAGGCAAGGCCGGAAAGGATGACCAGATCGAATCGGCGCCGCAACCCATGATGGGCTGGCGCCACCCGACCGACGGGCAGCTAATTACTGACTGGAGGCTCTGAGAAGCCGCACACTGCGCCCTTTCGCTTCCCTTGTGGGTCTCATGGGACTTGTCTTTTTAACGGTTCTCTGCGGCGCTGCCCGTTTTGTGAGGCTCACTAGCAGGGGCAAGCTCGAGGGCTGGAAATAGAACGGCCCCGCGCTTGGCAGGGCCGTATTGCTCACGTCCAGCCTATTCGTTGCGCCGCTTCAACGCGGCCTGAACACCCGCGTCCGCCTCATCATAAACCGCTGCCAGACGGTATTCGATGCAGCGGAGTGTTGCGTGCAGCGATTCAACCCGCTCGTGGTCGTGGAGCGATTCACCGAGTTCACCCACCACCTCGTGGAGTGCTTTTCGTGCTTCATTGATGCCGAGGTGGACTTGCTCGAGCGCGTGCGCCTCCAGCGATTCGTTGGGGTCGATCTGGTCGAGGTTGAGGTAAGAGAGATTGATGGGCATTGCCGTTCCTCCTGGTTGATGGCTCGAATCCAGGGATCGGCAAGCGTTTTCGCATTGGTGGGCACTTTGATGGACGGATCGCTTTTCCGACCGCAACCCCCTGATTTAAAGGGGGTAGTGGCGGAGAGGGAGGGATTCGAACCCCCGGAGCCCGTGAGGACTCAACGGATTTCAAGTCCGCCGCATTCGACCACT
>CAJXMI010000113.1 GCA_913056145.1 uncultured Spiribacter sp. | reverse complement strand
CCGTCGGACTGGGGCCAGCACATGGGGCATTCCAGCTCCAGTCTTGTTAACGCCTCCACATGGGCACTGATGCTCACCGGACGCATTCTGGATGACGAAGGCCGGGGGGTGACCCGGAACCTGCGCAGCGCGTTCAAACGCCTGGGTGAGCCGGTCATCCGCACCGCAGTGGGTCGGGCCATGCGTGAGATGGGGCGGCAGTTCGTCCTCGGCGAATCCATTCAGGCCGCCATGAAGCGCGCCCGCAGCCTCGAGAAAAAAGGATTCAGCTACTCCTATGACATGCTTGGCGAAGCCGCCCGTACGTCAGCCGATGCCGATCAGTACTTCGAAGCCTATCGGGCTGCGATTCTCGCCATCAGCAATGCGGCCGAACACGACGACAGTCGCGAGAATCCCGGCATTTCGGTAAAGCTATCGGCATTGCATCCACGCTATGAGCTGGCCCAAAGAGACCGGGTGCTCAGCGAGCTGGTCCCAAGGGTGAGCGCACTGGCCGGACTGGCTGCCGAGCATGGCATCGGTTTCAATATCGACGCCGAGGAATCCGACCGACTCGCCCTGTCTCTGGAAGTTGCCGAAGCCACGCTCGTCGACCCCGCACTCGCTGAATGGGACGGCTTTGGCATGGTCGTCCAGGCCTACGGCCAGCGCGCCGCCGACACGGTGGACTGGCTCTATCAGCTCGCTCAGCGGCTCGATCGCCGCATGACGCTGCGTCTGGTCAAGGGAGCCTACTGGGATACCGAGATCAAGCGTGCCCAGGTCCTGGGAGTGGATGGTTTCCCGGTGTTCACGCGCAAGGCCGGCAGTGACGTGAGCTACCTCGCGGTATCCAGAAAGCTTCTGAGCATGACCGATCGCCTCTACCCTCAGTTCGCGACCCACAACGCCCATTCAGTGGCCGCGGTGCTGGCGATGGCGGATGAGATGGCCATACCCCCCGATGCATTCGAATTCCAGCGGCTGCATGGTATGGGTGAGCGACTGCATGACATCGTCATGCAACGCCATGGCACCCGGTGCCGCATCTATGCACCGGTGGGAGAGCACCGCGACCTGCTCGCCTATCTCGTCCGGCGACTGCTCGAGAACGGCGCCAACTCCTCGTTCGTCAATCAGATCGTCGACGAGGCCGTTCCCCCCGAAGAGGTGGTCGCCTGTCCGTTCGAGGCACTCGACGATGTCGTGCAACCAACCAATCCCGGACTTGCCCGGGGCCCGGAGATCTTCCTGCCCACGCGACGCAACGCGCGTGGTTTCGACCTCGGCGATATCGCCGATCTGGACTGTATCGAGGGGGCAAGACGGCCATTCCGCGACCGGGAATTCCGGGCGATGCCCGTAACCGCCGTACCAGTGGAGCCGGAAGCGGCAGCCTGGCATGCGATGATCAACCCGGCCAACCCCGGGGATACCGTGGGCCAGGTCCGTGACGCCACCGCCGCAGAGGTAGATCAGGCCATCGCCGCGGCCGCCCCATGGGGCGCAACCCCCCGCGAGCGAGCAACCGTGCTGGAGCGCGCCGCCGAGCTCTATGAACGTGACTTCGGGGAAATCCTCTCGATCGTCGCACGCGAGGCCGGCAAGAACCTGCTGGATGCGGTGGGCGAGCTGCGCGAGGCCATCGACTTTCTTTACTACTACGCGCGTCAGGCCAAGTGCCTGGAGCCTGAACCACGGGGCCGCGTCGCCTGCATTTCGCCGTGGAACTTCCCCCTCGCCATCTTCACCGGGCAGATTGCCGGCGCGCTGGCTGCCGGCAATGCCGTGCTGGCGAAGCCGGCCGAACAGTCGCCACTGACCGCGGCCAAGGGCGTTGCGCTAATGCACGAGGCGGGGGTCCCCCGATCCGCACTGCAGTTCCTGCCGGGCGACGGCGCCATGGTGGGAGGCGCACTCACCCGCGATGCCCGCATCAGCGGCGTTGCCTTCACCGGCGGCACCGATACGGCGCGAATCATTCGGCAGAACATGAGCTTCAATCTCGATCCCGGCGCACCGCTTATTGCCGAGACCGGCGGCCTCAACGCGATGATCGTCGACTCCACCGCTTTGCATGAGCAGGCGGTTCGGGATGTGGTGGCAAGCGCATTCCAGTCAGCAGGGCAACGCTGCTCCGCCCTGCGCTGCCTCTACGTTCAGGAAGACGTTCGCGAGGACTTCATGGCAATGCTGCTAGGGGCCATGGATGAGCTGCGCATCGGCGACCCCTGGCGCCTGTCCACCGATATCGGCCCCGTGATCGATGCCGATGCCGCTACGGACATTAGCGCTTACATCGAGCAGGCGGGCAGCGAGGGACGGCTGATCAAGCAGGCCGATGCCCCCGCTGGCGGTCATTTTGTCGGCCCCGCGGTCATCCGGGTGAATGGCATCGAAGACCTCGAACGCGAGATTTTCGGCCCGGTTCTGCATGTCGCCAGCTATCGCGCACAGGACCTGGATAGCGTGATCGAACAGATCAATGCCCGCGGTTACGGCCTGACCTTCGGTCTGCATACCCGTATCGAGGATCGGGTCCAGCACATCGTGGACCGGGTCCATGCCGGTAACATTTACGTCAACCGCAACCAGATCGGCGCGATCGTGGCGAGTCAGCCCTTTGGTGGCGAAGGGCTCTCCGGCACTGGCCCGAAGGCGGGCGGCCCCGACTATGTGCCACGCTTTGCGGCGCCCCGCAAACCCGCGACAGCACCGCAGATCCCGGAAGGCAGCGCGGACATGGCGCGAATCCAGGCCGCCGTGGATGCCGTGCCAACGCCGGCCATGCCTACCGAGAGCATCGATATGCCCGGACCCACTGGCGAGTCCAACCGGCTTTACCATATCCCCCGCTCCCCAGTGCTCTGCCTCGGCCCCGGCCTCGCGGCGGCGGCCGAGCAGCGCGATCAGGTGGAGGCACTGGGCGGCACCGGGATCGAGGTAAGCGAATCGCTCTCGCCCGAGGCGCTGGAGACGCTGCAAGGCTTCTCCGGTGCAATCTGGTGGGGCGATGAGGCAACGGCCCGGGAATACGCCACGGTGCTCGCTCGACGTGCAGGACCAATCCTGCCACTCATGACTGATTGCCCGGACCGGGCGCATATTCACCATGAGCGCCACGTCTGCGTCGACATCACGGCATCGGGCGGTAACGCACAGTTGCTCGCGAAGGTGCAATAAGCCCGGCGATCGGCATTATTCACTTTACTTCCTGGCCATCTCTCCGCAGCATTGCGCCCTTTTTCCGACGCGGAGCAGATATGGCGGAACAGCGGCATTACGGGGCCGGACATAAGAGCGGGAATGATTGGGGGGATCCGTGGGTGCTGGGCATCAGCGCCGGCTTCATCCTGATGTTCATCGGTCTGTCCGTCTACGACGTTGACCTGGTATCGCAATTGGTTGGCGCCGGTTTTACCTGGACCGCCAAGTACCTCGGCGCCTATTTCCAGCTGCTCCTGCTTCTGACCTTCGTGATCGCAATCGCGGTGGCCATCTCGCCGGCTGGCGGGGCGGTCATGGGAGACCTTGAAGAACCCGAGATGAGTACCTTCCGGTGGGTTGCCATCATCATGTGCACCCTGCTTGCAGGGGGTGGCGTGTTCTTCGCTGCCGGAGAGCCGGTCTATCACTTCATCGCCCACAGCCCTCCGGCGTTCGACGCGGAACTGGGCACTGCAGCCGCCATCCAGGGGGCTCTCGCCCAATCGTTCATGCACTGGGGTTTCCTCGCCTGGGCCGTGCTCGGCGGACTGACCAGCCTGGTGCTGGTGCATGCCCACTACGTCAATGGCCAGCCGCTGCAGCCCCGCACACTGCTCTATCCCGTGTTCGGCGAACGCGTGATGCACGGTGCCTTCGGTGGCATCGTCGATGCGGTATGCGTGATCGCGGTAGTTGCCGGCACCGTGGGACCCATCGGCTTTCTGGCAACGCAGGTGGCCTACGGTGGCAGCGTGCTGTTCGATCTGCCCGACGGGTATGGCACGCAGCTCGCCGTTCTGGTGGTTCTCGGCGCCATCTATGTCAGCTCTGCGGTCAGCGGCATACACCGCGGCATACAGTTGCTCAGTCGATTCAACGTCTACCTGGCGCTGGCCATTGGCGCGATCATTCTGGTCTTTGGCCCCACCCTGTTCCTGATCGATGCCTATACCCAAGGACTCGGTGCCTACATCACCCATTTCCTGGGCATGGCCACCATGACCACGCAGACCGCGCCCGACTGGTGGATGAAGTGGTGGACGGTGTTCTTCTTCGCCTGGTTTATCGGCTATGGCCCGCTGATGGCACTGTTTGTGGCGCGCATCTCCCGCGGCCGCACGATCCGGC
>CAJXMI010000112.1 GCA_913056145.1 uncultured Spiribacter sp. | reverse complement strand
CCGCCGAGAAAGGTGAGGGCCGAGGAAAGCCGGGGGGTCACCGTGACGGTCTGGTCATAGCGCTGCCGGACCAGATCCGTGCGCCCGCGCAACGTCAGGTTGAGAGAGGGGCCGGTGACAGCCAGCCCATCGGTGCGCATCTGGCCTGCCTTGATTTGCCATGTCCCTTGCAGGCGGTCATAGCTAAGCCCCTCGCCAACGACATCCGAGAAATCCAGCCCCAGGCGCCGCGGCAATACCGACAGGCTGAAAAGCCCCAGGGCGCGGCCGGCACCCGGCTCCACCGCTGGCAGGCCGCCATTCCGAAGATCGAGTTTCACATCACCGGCCAGCGTCGGCAGACGCGGCGAGAACACAGGCCCCTGCCATTGCAGATCACCACTGACCGATCCCTCGCCCTGCTCCATCACGCGCGCCATGCCGAGTGCGCGCAACAGTGTCCCGGCATCATGCGTGTAGAGATCGAAATGCAGATGCTTGCCTCGGGTGCCGTCCGCGGCCGTCTCGATGCGTGCCTGCAGATCCACCAACTCGCCGTTCAGTGCCAGTCGCGCCCGGCCCGAGGGCGTGCCGGCATTAACGCGATTGAATTCAAGCCGCCCCAGAGAGACGCCGGCCGCGACCAGCGCTTTGGCCACCAGGTCGACGTCCGGACCCGCCATGGTCTCTGTATCCGTGTCCGGGCCGGTATCCGGGCCCGCAGACTCGCCGTCGGCTTCGCGAGTGGCCAGTGACAGGCGATCCAGCCTGACGATCCAGGGCGCCGAGCCGTCGGCCCGGGTGAGCGTTCCATCCGCCGCACCGCTGAGGGCGAGCGACCACCCCTTCCCGTCCATGCCACCGCGGACGCGCGTCTCTGCCAATCGCCAGCGGCTGACGTCCGCACCCGCCAGGATCACATCCACCGCCTGCAGGGGCGGCAGGCCATCAAGCAGACCGCCGCTGCCGCTACCGCCGCCGAGCCCGGCCGGATCAATCACCGGCAACCGGCCGGTCACCCGGGTGACGGGATCAAGGGGCAGCGACGGGCGTTGATCGCCAAAGTGAATGGCCGCCCGGCGGTCTCCGTTGCCGGCGGCACTCAACCGCAGCTGCAGCCGCTCATCATAGGCAAGGCGCCATTGCTGCCGGCCATCGGCCTGCCCCGACCACTCGAGCATCAGCGGCGCACGATCCGTGGCGGCCTTGCCAAGGCCCAATGGCAGGTCAAGGCGGATCCCCTCCAGCCCGGATCGAATCGTCAACTGCTGCGCCGTCAGCAAGCCGCTGGATACCGCGAATCCCGGTCGCTCCCAGCGCAGGCGCCAGGCACCGATGCCCTCGGCATCGTCGGCCATCCCGGCCATCCCCGGCCAGTCGGTCACCGCCAGCCGGGCATCCGCGGTGACCTGTATGCGGGCATCGGCGCCCTCTCCCATGGTGCTCGCCTGCGAGACCACCGGACGGCCGCCAAGTCGCGCCCGCACGCCGTCCCAGTTCAGACCCTGCTCATCGAAGCGGATCTCGCCGCGAATATCCTCCAGTGCCAGAGCCGGGGTTTGTGTCGCCACGCGGGCACCGTCGAGGCGCAGGCGCCCGTCCACCTGCAATGGCCGCTGCCGGAAGGGGAAGTACAGCGCCAGGTCGAGCTCGCCGTCACCACGCCAGGCCACGCCTTCCAGGCGATCAGCGCGGGGCAGTAGCGGCGAGCGGCGCAGGAAATCCTGCATGGCCTGAAGCTCGCCCCGAAAGCGTCCGTCGATATGCAGCCGCGGCGTCCAGAGGTCATCGACACGCGCCGTCGCACCGAGCAGTGGCACGCCGGCGATGCGGGCCGTCTCCGCTGTCACGGTCATGCCGCGATTGCGAAAGCGCAACTCGGCGCTGACCTGCTCGAAGCCCGGCCAGTCGGGCTGGAATCGGAACTCGAGGGGATCAAGGCGGGTGCGCAGATCGAAAAGCCCCGTGCCCGCATCGAACGGGAAGTCCTGCAGCGGGCCGAACAACCGCAGGCTGGCACTGCGCATCTCGCCCGGCCCCACCGCATCATCGAGCCAGGCCACCACCGGCTCATCCATGACGCCGACCGGCAAATGGCGCATTACCCGGCCGGCCTCGGCAGCGCCCGTGCGCGCTTTGAGATCGACAAACGGCGATTGCCCCGGCGCCAGCCAGACCCGGCCGTCCACGGCGACCGGCGTATCCCCCCAGGCCCCGTGCCAGTCATCCAGCGCCAGATGCCAGTCACCCTCGCCATTGCGCCACCATCGCAGCGCCCCCTCCAGCGCCGCGAGGTCGGCGGGGTTGCGGAGCAGATCGGGCAACTGTGTCATCGCCTGCAGGCCGCGGAATGCAAGCCGACCACCATTTGGGCCGGCACTGAGCGTGGCGTTGGCGCCCTCAAGCCGCGGCCAGGGGGCCGGCCCGGCGAGCCCCGCCGCCGTGAGATTGGCCGCGAGGCGCCAGGTGGCGGCGTCCTGCCAGAGCAGATCCAGTCGCTCCACCCGGCCCTGCGCCTGTAGCGAATCCGCCGTGGTCTGCGGCAGCAGCGCCGCGACAGGAGCCAGAGGCAATTGCGTCAGCGCCGCCCGCCAGAGCCCGTCGGCCGATCGGGCGAAACGCATCGGCCCGGGACTCAGGATCTGGCCGTTGGCGAGCTCGACCGTGCCGGGTTGAATGCGCCCCCGCCATTGCCCGGCCTCGATGTCGAGCCTCGCCAGCCCCGCCAGCGACCGGACGCTGCCGTCCAGCAGACCCAGGTCCTCGCCATTGAATTCAGCGGTTATCCCCGTCGCGCCCTCTCCGGCCAGATCGAGCCAGACACGACCAGAGAGTGTGCCCTGCGATGCCGGCTCGGCCCGCAGCCGGGGGACCCATGCGGCCAATCGGTCCGCTTTCAGGGTCTGGAACTCAATCAGGCCGCGGGCGGTGGCCGGCAGGCCGGGGGTGAGCTGTAACCGCCCCTGAATCCGCTCCTCGTCGTGGCGGGCATCCAGGGCAAAGCGCCACTGGCCATCGGGCTCGCGTCGCCAGCGCAGGGCCACCGGGGAGAAGGCAATCCGTGCCGAGGCATCATGATTGACCAGCGCCAGCCGCGAGTCGCGGATCAGAAGCCGGTCCACGGGCAGTTCCTGCAGAGCCCCCAGGAATGACGGCAGCGTCGCGCCCCCCGCGCCGGGTAGCAGGCCGGAGACCTGCCACTCACCGCTATCCCGTCGGCGCAGGGTGACATCGAGCCCCTGCGCCGAGAGCGCGTGCAGCTGCAGCCTGCCGGTGCGCAGCGAGGCCCAGGGCGCTACCGCGAGGGTCATGCCGTCAAGGCGCAAGGGTTCGGTTTCTGCCGCTGCACCGATCCGCACATCGCGCAGCACCAGGCCCGGTCGCAGCCCCTGCAGCCGGGCATCAAGCCCGCCAATGGCCACTGGCACCCCGAGCTGCGAGGAGACGATCTGCCCCACCGGGCCAGTGAGCGACGGCGCCGCGACAAACAGCAGTCGCACGCCGGTGAGCAGAACCGCCGCCGACACCAGCAGCGTGACCAGCGTATAGACCAGGGCGGCCTTCAGCCGCTCACCGCGCTGCGGCCAGATCCATCGATTCAGCCTCTCCCCGACGCTCATGCCTACATCAGCACCACGTCGAACTGCTCGGGGTTATAAAGCGGCTCGGCCTGAAACTCGATGGGCTTGCCAATGAAGGCCTCCAGCTCGGCGAAGCTGTCACTCTCCTCCTCCAGGGCACGGTCCACCACCTCCTGCGAGGCGAGCACCAGCAGCCGGGTGATCTCGAACTGCCGCGCCTCGCGCAGGATCTCGCGGGTGATCTCGTGAACCACCGTCTCGGCGCTTTTCAGATAACCCCGCCCCGCACAGGTGGGACAGGTCTCGCAGAGCTGGTGCTGGAGCGAGTCCCGCGTGCGCTTGCGGGTGATCTCCACCAGCCCCAGCGCCGAGACCTCGCTGATCTGGGTCCGGGCATGATCCCGATCCAGGCTCTTGTCCAGGGCGCGCAGGACCTGACGGCGATGCTCCGCATCGGCCATGTCGATGAAATCCACGATGATGATGCCGCCGAGATTGCGCAGGCGCAGCTGACGGACGATGGCCTGCGCGGCCTCCAGGTTGGTCTTGAAGATGGTCTCTTCAAGCGTGCGGTGGCCGACATAACCACCGGTGTTCACATCGATGGTGGTCAGCGCCTCGGTCTGGTCGATGATCAGGTAACCGCCGGACTTGAGCGCGACCCGGCGCTGCAGACCACGCTGGATTTCATCCTCGACGCCATAGAGGTCAAAGATCGGCCGCTCGCCGGGATAATGTTCGAGGCGCGATCGGGCGTCCGGCAGGAACGCCT
>CAJXMI010000111.1 GCA_913056145.1 uncultured Spiribacter sp. | reverse complement strand
GGGCTGCGATCTGGCCCGTCTGGCGGGCTTTGAGCCGGCGGCGGTCATCGTCGAGGTGCTCAACGAGGATGGCACCATGGCGCGGCGCGATGACCTTATGGCGTTTGCCCGCGAGCATGGCATTCGCATTGGCACCGTGGCCGATCTGATTGCCTATCGGGTGCGCAACGAGCGCACGGTCGAGCGGGTGGCCGACTGTGAGCTGCCCACTGAGTACGGCCGCTTCCATCTCTATGCCTATCAGGACACGGTGGACGGGGCCCTGCATTTTGCCCTGCTGCGCGGGCACCCCGACCCCGAGGTGCCGGCGCTGGTGCGTGTGCAGGTCGAGAACACGCTCTCGGATCTGTTTGCCGCGACCGCGCCCGATCAGACCTGGTCGCTGCGCGAGGCGCTTGGCGAAATCGCCGGCAGCGACAGCGATCCCGTATGCCTTGTCATGCTGCGGCATGCCAGTGACCGAAGCGAGGTGCTGGCACGCATGCGCGAGTTTCAGGTCCTGGCCCAGAGTGGCGAACTCACGCCCGAGCCGCGCGATGCCAGCGCCCAGAGCCAGGCCCTGCGCACCTATGGCGCCGGCGCACAGATCCTGACCGATCTGGGCATCCGACGCATGCGGGTGCTCTCGACGCCCAAGATCATGTACGGGCTGTCGGGCTTTGGCATGGAGGTGGTCGACTACGTCGACGCCGCGGTTTAACCTTGCCCCACTGATCAATTGGATACGCAAAGCATCATGAAAACCCTCGAAGGCGATTTTACCGCCAGCAATGCCCGGATCGCGCTCGTCGCTACCCGGTTCAATGATTTTATCGTCGACTCGCTGGTCGGCGGTGCGCACGACGTGCTGCGCCGACATGGCGTGGCCGACGAGGCGCTCACGCTCATTCGCGTGCCGGGCGCCTGGGAGCTGCCGCTGGTGGTCGACCGGGCGGCGGCCAGTGGCCACTACGACGGCATCGTGGCGCTTGGCTGCGTCATTCGCGGCGGCACCCCGCACTTTGAATATGTCGCCGGCGAGGCGGCCAAGGGCCTGGGGCAGGTGCAGCACCAGCGCGGGGTGCCGATTGCCTTTGGCGTGCTCACCACTGACAGCATCGAGCAGGCCATCGAGCGGGCCGGCACCAAAGCAGGCAACAAGGGTGGCGAGGCGGCGCTCTCGCTGCTCGAGATGATCAGCCTTCTGCGCCAGCTGTGACGGGCCGCGAAGCCAACCGCGCCCGGTCGCGGGCACGGCGGCGTGTGCTCCAGGCGCTTTATCAGTGGCAGCTCACCGGGCAGGATCCGGCCGCCATCGAGCGGCAGTTTCTGGGCGAGCACCGGCTCGGGCGCATGGATCTGGAATACTTCTCGGAGGTCTTCCTGGGTGTGACCCGCCAATCCGAGGCCCTGGACGCTGCCTTTGATGGCTATCTCGATCGCCCGGCGCGCACGCTCGACCCTGTCGAGCTCTCCTTGCTGCGGCTCGGGACCTACGAGCTGCAGCAGCGCTTCGAGGTGCCCTACCGGGTCTGCATTAACGAGGCGGTGGAGCTTGCCAAGGGCTTCGGTGCCGAACAAAGCCACCGCTATATCAACGGCGTGCTCGACCGCGTGGGGCGCGATGTGGCCCTGCGGCGCAGCGAACTGGCCGGCAGACGGCGCTGAGCGGCGGGACGGCGAGGGCAGGCCGGTGCGCTCCGAATTCGATCTGATCAAGCGGTATCTGACCGGCCTTGGCTCGGCCCGCGATGATGTGATCTGTGGCGTGGGCGATGATGCCGCCATAGTGACGCCCTCGGCCGATGCCACGCTTTTGCTCGCGCTGGATACGCTGGTAGACGGGGTGCATTTCCCCACGGACTGTCCGGCCGAGTCGGTCGGCTACCGGGCCCTGGCCGTCAACCTGAGTGATATCGCGGCAATGGGCGGCCGGCCCTGCTGGGCGCTGGTCGGCCTGACGCTGCCCGCCGTGGATGAGGCCTGGGTGGCGGGGTTTGCGCGCGGCCTGGATTGGCTTGCCCGGGCTCACGACGTGGCGGTGGTGGGGGGCGACGTGACCCGGGGGCCGCTCACCATCAGCGTGCAGATTACGGGCTCGTGCGCCGCGCCGCCGCTGCGCCGGGATGGCGCGCGAGTGGGGGATGAGCTCTGGGTGTCGGGCCGACCGGGCGAGGCGTCGGCCGGCCTTGAGGCCTGGCAGGCCGGCGAGCGGAGCAGCTCGCGCTGGCAGGGCCTTCGGAATGCGTTCCTGGCGCCGCAGCCACGGGTCTTGCTGGGCCAGGCGCTATGCGGGGTCGCAAGCGCCGCCATCGATGTCTCGGATGGACTGCTGGCCGATGCCGGACATATCGGCTCGGCAAGCGGGGTGGCGCTCCATATAACGGGGTCGCGGCTGCAGCCCTCGGCGCGGTTGCAGGCCTGGGCCGGCCCTGCGCAGGCGCAGACGGCGTATTTGGCCGGCGGCGACGATTACGAGCTCTGCTTTACCGCGCCGCCGGCCGCGCGTAGGCAGGTCATGGCAGCGGCACGAGCCGCCCGCACGCCCGTGCGGTGCATTGGGGCCGTGCGGGCCGGCGAGGGGCTCTACCTCGATGGCCAGGCGCTCGCTGCGAATAAGTTCGCGGGCTATGAACATTTTGGGTCCTGACTGTGGAGACGGCGCGGGGAGCGTGATACCGTCAAGGCCAGAGTCGGGAGGATTGAATTATCCAGGCGGCAGCAGGGGTCGCCTGCACGGAGTGAAGGATCGCGCGCCATGAATGGCTCTGAGTCGTCCGGGTTCCGGGTTTCCAGTCTGCGACAGGCCTGCGCTACCTGCGGGTTGAACCAGCTCTGCCTGCCCATGTCGCTCAGCGAGGCCGATATCGAGCAGCTCGATGCGATTGTCGAGCGCAAGCGCCCGCTCGAGCGCGGCGATCATCTCTACCGGGGCAACGACGAGTTCAAGGCCCTCTACGCCGTGCGCTCGGGCTCGCTCAAGACCTACACCAGCACCGAGAGTGGCGAGGAGCAGGTCACCGGCTTTCATCTGCCGGGCGAGCTGGTGGGGCTGGATGCCATCAACAGCTGGATACATCCCTGTTCGGCGAGCGCGCTCGAGACTACCAGCGTCTGTGAGCTGCCATTTGGCCAGCTCGAGCATCTCGCCGCCGATATCCCGGGCCTGCAGCGCCAGCTGCTGCGGCTGATGTCCAAAGAGATCTTTGCTGACCAGGAGATGCTGTTCGCCATGGCGCGGCGCAGCGCCGAGGAGCGGCTCGGGATGCTGCTGCTCAGCTTCTCGGATCGGTTTGGGCGCCGGGGGCTATCGCCATCGCGGTTTCGCCTGCCGATGGCCCGCAGCGACCTGGGTAACTACCTGGGCCTGGCGCCGGAGACCATGAGTCGGCTTTTCCGGCGTTTCAGCGAAAACGGCTGGCTAAGGGCCGAAGGCCGTGAAATCCAGTTGCTGGACTTCGAGGCACTGGGGCAGCTGGCAGGCCGTCCGCCCGAAGGTCCTTCGAGCGATGCCTCAACCGCGCGGCAGACTCAGCGCGCAGACTGACGGACCAGGCAATCTCTCATTGCCCGACCGCCGGCCCCATGGCCTACATCATGCCGGTCTGCAGTTTCGCGGCCTCCGACATCATCTCAAAGCTCCACGGCGGGTCGAAGACAACCTCCACCTGGACGTCATCAACCGTGGGGACCTGCTTGACCTTCTCACGCACATCGTAGGCAATGATGTCGCCCATGCCACAACCGGGCGCGGTCAGCGTCATGTCGATCTCGGCCCGGCGGGTGCCGTCGGCGTTGAGGTGGATATCGCAGCGATAGACCAGCCCCAGATCGACGATGTTCACCGGGATCTCGGGGTCAAAGCAGCGCCGCATCTGGTCCCAGACCAGCTGCTCGACGTCGTCATCCGAGGCGTTGTCGGGCAGCTCGGGCGTGGGCTCTGGCTCCTTGCCAATGGCGTCCGCATCCTTGCCGTCAATACGAAACAGGTTGCCCTGGATGTAGACCGTGTAGCTGCCCCCGAGGGCCTGCGTGATCATGCCCTCGGCGCCCTTCGGGATGATGCCCGTGTCGCCCGCCGGGATCAGCGCCGCTTCGCAGTCGCGCTCGAAGACCACGGGCTCGTTACTCTGCATTGCCATCGTCGATTTCCTGTTGGTTGATCGATGGCTGCAAGGATATCACCCCGCACGACGCTGTCAGAACCCGGGAGGAAATGCGAAAACGGTTCGCGTATGCTGGTATGGGAATTCTTTAGCCAGGAGGCTATGACATGAGCGATAACGTCCACCACCTCTCTCCGCTGCTGCGCCAGTCCAGCGACATTCTGGTCGAGCGCGCGCAAGGCATGTATGTCTACTCCGAGGATGGCGGCAAGTACATGGATTTTGCGTCGGGGATCGGTGTGCTCAGCACCGGGCACTGCCACCCGCGCGTGGTCGAGGCGGCCAAGGCGCAGATCGACAAGGTCGTCCACGCCCAGTACGCCATCATGAAGCATCAGCCCATCCTCGAGCTGTCGGATCGGCTCGTCGAGCTGCTGCCCGATCATATCGACAGCGTG
>CAJXMI010000110.1 GCA_913056145.1 uncultured Spiribacter sp. | reverse complement strand
GGTTGTGGCCGGGTAGAGGCCTCGCCACGACCCGCATGGGCATAGTCCACCAGCGTCTGCACGATATGGCTGATCCGCTCGGTCTGCTCGAGTATCTGCCGGGCATGATCCTCATCACTCCGGTCATCGCGAAGCTCCTGGGCCAGACAGGCGATGCCGGTAATCGGGTTGCCGATCTCGTGCGCCACGCCGGCGGCCAGGCGGCCGATGGACGCGAGACGTTCACTGTGGGCGAGCTCGTTCTCCAGCCGCTGTACGTCGGTGACATCCTCCATCAGCAACAACCGGTCGCCGTTGAGCGTACCGGCAGGATCGCCGATCATCGCCTTGTGCAGACTCATCCAGCGATGACTGCCAGCGACTGTCACCGGCCGTTTGTAGACGTGGTTCTCGTCCTCGCCAATGAACCGCTTCAGTAATTCCCCCCAGGGATCTGGCAGCTCGGCGACGGCACGCCCCAGTGCGCGACCGGCGCTGATCCCGGTCATGCGGTCCATGGCCGGGTTCCAGCGTGCGATGCGGCCGGCCGGCGTGACCGCGATAACGCCGAGCGGCAGATCTTCGAGAATCTGCCGGTGATACCGGCGCAGGGCGTCAAGCTCGGCGGCGATGCCCTGGAACCCACCCCGGGCGCGTTCGAGGCGCTCCTCGATGAGACGCACATTCTGGGCTACGGCGCCACGACTATTGGCGTCAAGCCGCAGGCACTCATCGACGATATCCCGCGCCAGCACCGGTCCCATCATGCCCGAGAGATTGCGTCTGATCTGTTCACGCAGCTGTTGCAACCGATCGGGGCGATTTTCCGCCCAGGCCAGATCGAGGTCCTCCAGCCCCTTGGCGATCTCCGCCCTGGCGGCGGGCAGGCCGGTCACCGGGGCCAGCTGGTCGACCATCTGCGCCGGCGATTCAGCAATCACCGTTCCCGCCGGGATGCGGGTGCTTACCTCTCGGCAGGCGGAGGCTGCCTCGCTCTCGCGCGGGTCCTGGCGGGTGAGCAGGGATACCGCAGTGAACACCAGTGCATTGGCGGCGACCGACCAGAAAGCAAGGGCGCCGAAATGCGCCGGCGACTGAGCGACACTCAAGTCCAGCCCGATAATGCGGATCGGCCCCATGGTGCTGAGTGCCGGCAGCAGACCGGCGACGCCCCAGATTGCACCGCCGGCGAGCAGGCCGCTGACAAAGCCGTGTCGTGTCGCGCCGGGCCAGTAGAGGACTGCAAGGACACCGGGGATGAGCTGCGCCATCGCCAGAAAGGAGATCAGGCCCCAGGAGACCAGACCTTCGGTGCGCTCGAGGCTGAGGTAGAAGAAATATCCGGCAGCAATGACCGCGGCGATCAGGGCTCGGCGTGCCCAGCGCAGTGTGCGGTAAAGGTCCTGTCGGCCGGTGATCCGCATGGCCGGTAGCAGTAGGTGGTTGAGGCACATGGACGAGAGCGCCAGCGTCGAGACAATGATCATGGCGCTGGCGGCCGAGATACCGCCGAGGTAGGTGAACAGCACCACGGCGGTCGATTCGCTCAGCCCGGCAATGCCAAGCACGGTGTAGTCCGTGGGTGTTGCCAGACCGAGGGCCTGGCCGGCCCAGAGCAGGGGCGGAATGGCCATGGCAAGAAGCAGTAGAAAGAGCGGAAAACCCCAGCTTGCCGTCCGCAGCCCCCGATCCTGGAGATTCTCGGTGAACAGCATGTGGAACTGGCGTGGCAGAAGGAATGCCGCCGCGAAAGCCAGGAAGATCAGGCCTGCCCACTCCGGTGTGTCCGCACCTGCATGAAAGGCGGTGAGCCGTTGTGGGTTGTCGGCCAGCCAGGTCCCGAGCCCGGCCGGGCCACCAAAGGCCAGCTCCAGCGCGAGCCATGCGACCAGCAGGAGTGCGGCGAGTTTGACCAGGGACTCGAACGCGATCGCTGCCACCAGGCCGCTGTGCTTATCCCGGGGCGTCACATGGCGGGCGCCGAAAATGATGGCGAAGCCGGTGACCATGACGCAAAACACGACCGCGACCAGATGGGGCGGAGATTCGCCGCTGAGGACCTGCGTGGATTCGGATACCGCCCGGATCTGCAGCGCGATGTAGGGGAGACTGCCGGTCAGGAGCATCAGGGTGACAAGCACGCCTGCGGCCCGGCTATCGAAACGGAACGCGAACAGATCAGCGATCGACGTGAGCTGGTGGCGCCGAGTCAGCCGAAGTAGCGGCATCAGCAGTACCGGTGTCAGGGCGAAAGCGAGGGTGACGCCGATGTAGATGGTGGCATAGGCAATACCGGAATTGGCCGCAAAGCCGACACTGCCGTAATAGCTCCAGGTGGTGGCATAGACGCCCAGCGAGAGCACATAAACTGCCGGATGCCGGACCAATGCTTCGGGTATCCAGCCGCGCTCGCTGGCATGCGCGATGAGAAATAACAGCCCGAGATAGGCGATACCTGCGACGAAAAGGCCGCCCAGGCTAAAGGTCATCCCGACCCCGGCGGCCGGCGCCAACGGCGATGAGCATGATGAACCCCAGCCATGCCAGAAAAGGCATGTACCAGGCGGGTGTACGGTCCAGCCACCAGAGGGTGAACGGCGAGAGAAAAAGCACAATCCCCACGCCAAGCAGGAACAGGCTGACTGATCCGTTGGTCGCTTTCGGTCTGGGCATCGCTCTCCTCCCCAACCTGTTACCTACGGTATCACAGCGTCTGGAGCGTTCGTTAAGCCCCTGTCTCGTAAAATGGCGGTATTCGCTCCGGCCGCCAGTGAACCACGGCCCAGTCAAGTATTTCCGGGGCACCGGCCCGGGCCAGACCGCTTGGCGGCGACTGGCCAAGGAAAGTGAGCGCCTCGGTCAGGGTCTTGCCGGGATCATGCGAATCCGCCGGCGCGGCGCCATTGGTTTTGCTCAGCTTGCGCCCGCGATCATCCACGGCCACCGGTAGATGCAGATAGCGTGGCGTGGCCAGTCCAAGCGCCTGCTGCAGGGCGATCTGTGGGAAGGTCGCCGGGAGCAGATCGGCGCCACGCACGATATCCGTGACGCCGAGCGCCTGGTCATCCAGCACCATGGCCAGATGGTAGGCGTGCAAGCCGTCGCCTCGCCGGATGATGAAATCGCCGATATCCGCAGCAGGATTGAGTGATTGGGCGCCGGCGTGACGGTCGGTGAAGGCGAGGCAGTCGGCTGCGTTGATGAACCGCCAGCTCCGGGCGCTGCGTCCCGCCGGTACGCCGCCCCGGCAGGTGCCGGGGTAGATCAGCCCGGCCGCTCCATGACGAGCCACATCGGCGATCTCTCGACGCGTGCAGGCGCAGGGATATGCCAGGCCGGCCCGGGCGAGTTGCTGCAACGACCGTTCGTAGTCGCTGCGCCGAGGATCCTGATACTGCACGGGTCCGTCCCAATGCAGCCCCAGTGCTTCGAGTGTCGTCAGGATAGCGGTGACGGCGTCCTTGCGGGCACGACCGCTGTCGACGTCATCAATACGCAGCCGCCAGCGCCCGCCAGCGGCTCGGGCATCGATATAGCTGGCCAGAGCCGCGACGATCGAGCCTCGGTGCAGAGGGCCGGTAGGGCTTGGCGCGAATCGACCGACATAGGCATTCCGGGTCATGGCAGGCATCATAGCGCACGCTCCGGCCGCCGCCTGCGGCATTGCTACAATCCGGTTTTGGGTCACTCATCGGGGTCGCCGTGACGCTTCCGCCACTCTCCGCACGAAGCCACCGCATTCAACCGTTTCACGTCATGGCGTTGCTGGGTCGTGCTCGGGCGCTCGAGGCCCTCGGCCACGACATTGTCCACATGGAGATTGGCGAGCCGGATTTCCCGACTGCCGAGCCGGTTCGACTGGCCGGCGAGCGGGCACTGGCCGCTGGCCATACGGGGTATTTGCCAGCGGCTGGCTTGCCCGCGCTCCGCGAAGCCATTGCCGGGCACTATCACGCGCGCTACGGGCTCGACATCGATGCCGGGCGCGTTCTGATCACACCGGGTGCGAGTGGCGCTTTGGTGGTGGCATTGGCGATGCTGGCGGACCCAGGCCGCAACGTCCTCTTGCCCGACCCGGGCTATCCCTGCAACCGGAATTTCGTGGAGCTGGTGGATGCCATCCCACGGGCGGTTCGCGTGGATGCCGGTACCGATTATCAGCTGACACCCGCCATTGCTGCCGATGCCTGCGATGAGGCCACGGCGGCCATGCTGGTCGGATCACCAGGCAACCCGACGGGCACGCTGGCGAGCGCCACGGATCTGCAGGGGCTAGCGGCGCTTGCCAGGCGCCGGGGCATCGGACTGATCGTTGATGAGATCTACCACGGCCTTCACTACGGCGCCGTCCCGGCGCAGGCGCTGGAGCATGCGCCGGATGCCGTAGTGGTGAACAGCTTTTCCAAGTATTTCGGGATGACCGGCTGGCGGCTGGGTTGGATGGTGGTTCCGTCCGAATGGGTGCCGGTCGCCGAGAAGCTCATGCAGAACCTTTTCATCAGCGCCTCGACCCCGGCCCAGTATGCCGCGCTGGCTTGCTTTGACGAAGCGGCCATGGAGATTTTCGAAAGCCGACGGGCGGCGTTTCGCCAGCGCCGTGACTTTCT
>CAJXMI010000109.1 GCA_913056145.1 uncultured Spiribacter sp. | reverse complement strand
CGAGCCCGACCGCCCAGAGCCCCGCCGCCACGGCGAGCGCGGTGACGCCGACGATGGCGAGCGAGATGGCGAGGATCGCGCGGCCGTGCGCGGCGAGGGTGCCCGCGTCGAGCGCGCCGCCCAGCAGGAAGGCCACCATCGTCAGCGCCGTGACCGACAGGAAGCCGTACCAGTCCTGCGCCGCCTGCGGGATCAATTCGAGCCCGCCGCCCCCCGCCACGATCCCGCAGGCCAGAAGGAGCGTCACCCGCGGCAGGGCCGTGCGCCGTCCGAGCGTATCCGCCGCGAGCCCCGCGAGGAAGAGCCCGCCGAGCGCCAGCATCACCGGCGCGAGCGTCGCGGTCTCGACGTGGCCCATCAGCTCGCCAGCATCTTGAGCCCCTGCGTCACGTCCGAGCGCACCGCGAGGCGCAGGCCCGGCTCGTCGCCCGCCTTGAGCGCGGCGATGATGAGGCGGTGATACTGCGGCGGCTCGCGGCGCTGGAGCTTGGCGTAGAGCCGCCGCATGGTCGGCCCCATCTGGAGCCAGACCGTCTCGGCCATGGCCAGCATCGCGGGCGCCTGCGCGCGCAGGTAGAGCGTGCGGTGAAACTCCAGGTTGGCGCGGATGTAGGCGACCGCGTCCTGGCGCTGCGCCGCCTCGCCGACGGCGGTGTTGATCGTCTGCAGCCGGTCGATCAGCGCCATGTGCGCGCGCGGCAGCGCGCGGCTCGCGAGCTCGACCTCGAGGAGCGCGCGAATCGCCGCCAGTTCCTCGATCCGTTCGTTGGAGAGCTCCGGCGTCGAGACCCGCCCCGAGGAGGTCATCGAGAGCGCGCCCTCCGCGACCAGCCGGCGCAGCGCCTCGCGCGCGGGCGTCATCGAGACGTCGAACTCCTTGCCGATGCCGCGCAGCGTCAGCGCCTGTCCCGGCGCGAGTTGCCCGTGCATGACGCGCGCGCGCAGGCCGCGATAGACGCGGTCATGGGCGGCGGGCAGCGCCTCGGAGGAGCGTGGGGCGAGCAGCATGGCCCATCTGTGATCACGCTGCGCGCCCGCGTCAATGCGCGCCGAAGCGGTAGCGGTGGAGCGCCGGGCCTTCTTCGTGGAGCCAGCGCCGCTCGGCCTCGTGCGGGCCGTAGAGCCGGCGGACCACCGCCCAGAAGGCCGCCGAGTGATTCATCTCGGCCAGATGCGCGACCTCGTGCGCGGCGACGTAATCGAGCACCTCGGGCGGTGCCATGACCAGCCGCCAGGAAAAGCTGAGCGCGCCCCGGTCCGAGCAAGAGCCCCAGCGCGAGCGCGTGTCGCGCAGCGTGATCCGGGCATAGGGCCGCCCGAGCGCGGCGGCGTGCCGGTCCGCGGCCGCGGCCAGCCGCTCGCGCGCCAGCGCCTTGAGCCAGCCCTGCGCCCGCACGCCCGCCTGCCCGGCCGGGCCGGGCACGCGCAGCACCGCGCCCTCGGCCTGCACCCGCCGCCCCGCGCCGGGCGCGAGGGTGAGCGTTCGTCCCTCCACGGGCAGCGCCGCGCCGTGACCGACGACGACCGCGCCGGGCCGGTCGGCGACGCGCGCGCGCAGCCAATCGGCCACGGCCAACCCGGGCATGATGTGACCGCCCGTGCCACCGGCCATCATCCAGACCAAAGGAGTGGCTTTGCTCATGCCCGCCCCCCTCGCATCAATACCCGGTTCTCATAATCCACACGTGCCACCAAGGCTAACGCAACCAGATTCATGACCAGGCCTGAACCGCCGTAACTGATGAGCGGCAACGTCAACCCTTTGGTGGGTAGCAAACCAAGACAAACGCCAATGTTGATAAACGCCTGTACAGCAAACCAGATACCCACACCTTGGGCAACCAGACCGTTAAAAAGCCGCTCCATGGCAATCGCTTGACGTCCGATTTCAAAGGCTCGCGCCACGAGCACAGCAAACAGGGTCACTACAAGCGCGATCCCCATGAAACCGAGTTCTTCGCCAATCACCGAGACAATAAAGTCGGTGTGGGCTTCAGGTAGGTAGTGCAGCTTCTCAATACTCGAGCCAAGGCCAACACCGAACCATTCGCCGCGACCAATCGCGATAAGTGAATGAGACAGTTGGTAGGCACTGCCATAGACGTTTTCTGGGTTCCAAGGATCCAGATATGCAAACAAACGCGCGCGGCGCCATGGCGAGAGCCAAATCAGCAAAAAGAAGGTAGCAAGCAACACACCTACAAGCGCTGTAAAGACTTTGGCATTGATGCCACCGAGAAACAAAATGCCCATGGCAATGGACATGATGACAATCAGAGCACCAAGGTCGGGCTCCAACAACAACAAAATACCAACACCGGCCATGGCCAATGCCATGGGCATAAATCCGTTAACCAGACTGTCCATATGCTGCTGTTTACGCACCACGTAATCCGCAGCAAACAACACGGCCACGATTTTCATGAGCTCTGATGGCTGGAAATTGACCGGGCCCAAGTCAATCCATCGATTGGCCCCGTTGGCTTCGTAACCGATCCCGGGTACAAACACCAGCACCAAGAGCACCGCCGTAAAGCCAAACAAAGGCAGTGTCACTCGCTGCACAAATGCAAGCGGCGTTAACCAGACCAAGGTGGCCATCACCAGTCCCACTACCATGAACGCGGCCTGACGGCCGACAAACGAGTAACGGCTCATCTGGCTATACAACGGGCCATCAGCTAAGGCGATAGACGCGGAATAAACCATCAATAGACCAAGACACAGCAAGGCACCGATCGCAACAAACAGCGGCAAGTCATAGTTGCGCATGGTTGTGCGACCAGGTCGAATGGCGTTAACACCCTGGGTCAGTTCGGCAAATAGACTCATGCCACCTCCCCAAGTGATAGCGCAAGTTCCGTGACCTCGTCGGTAAACACCCGACCGCGCTCAACGTAGCTGGCGAACATGTCAAAGCTCGCGCAAGCTGGTGATAGCAATACTGCATCGCCTGGCTGTGCCAGCTCAAACGCCTGCTGCACGGCACTAGACATATCTGTTGCCAGGTGACACACCACACCACTGGCCTCTAGCGCGGCTTGCAAGACTGGGGCATCCTGGCCCATCAGCACCACGCCCCGAGCTTTGTGGGACAAGGCACGAGCCAGCGACTCAAATACTTGCTCTTTGGCCAAGCCGCCGGCAATCAAGACCAGACGGCGATCCAGTCCATTGACGGCAGCCTGCGTCGCCCCGACGTTGGTGCCTTTGCTGTCGTTATAGAAATCAACGTCGCGAACACACCGCACAAACTGCATGCGATGCGGTTCACCATGGTAAGTACCCGCAGCTTTTAAAATAGGCGCCCAGCCACCACCCAAGGCACGCACAAGCAACGCCGCCGCCAGCACATTCATTGTGTTGTGCACGCCAGGCATGGGCAACGCATCGACTGGCATCAATCGACTCACACGACCGGTTGTTCGCGGCGCGGGGGGATCGGACTTACGACGGCGCACCGGCTTGATTTGATCTTCAAACTCTTCGGGCTCGACACCGACCAACCACTGCATACCTTGACTGGCCTGTAGCCCCACATCGTGGGTATATATGGGCAAGTCACGCCCGAAGGTGCGCACTGCCTGCTGATCAAGCGCACCGACCATACCCGTTACCACTGAATCGTCCCGATTGACCACGCACACCGCTGCATGCTCAAAAATCCGCGCTTTGTCAGCCACATACTCATCAAACGACGCGTGCCAATCAAGGTGATCCTGACTGATATTCAAAACCGCCGCAGCGCGTGGCTTGAGTGAATTCGTGTAGTGCAACTGAAAGCTCGAGAGCTCTAACACCCAGACATCGGGCCAGTCTTCTCGTGGTGCCTCAATCGCTTGGCTTAACGCTTCTAGCACCGGCGGCGCGGTGTTGCCGGCCGCCACAGCACGCTTGCCGCAAGTCTGGGCCATGTGTCGAGCTAAAGCAGTCACGGTCGTCTTGCCGTTGGTGCCGGTGATCGCGAGCACTGAGGGCTGGTAATCGTGCGATGCCTGCAAAGACTCGAGTGCTTGCGCAAAGAGCTCAACATCACCAATGACGGGCTTAGAGGCCAGCTGTGCTGCCTGTAAAAAGCCTGATACGGGTTCTTGGTGTGGTGAGAGCCCAGGGCTAACTACCACCACGTCAATATCAGAAAGCCAGTCATGTGATAGGCCTGATCCCAAATGCCACTGCACGTTGGGTGCATGCAGGTCAGCCCCAAATGCGTCAAACTCGATCTCAGCCCGGGTATCAACGAGCACTAACTCGCAACCTTGCGCTGCCAGCCAACGCGCAACGGCCTGGCCCGTTAGGCCTAAGCCCAACACCAGATAGCGACTGCCCGGCAAAGAGATGCAAATAGGATCGTTCATCGCAGCTTCAATGAGGCCAAACCAACCAACACCAGCATCATGCTGATGATCCAAAAACGCACCACTACCTGCGTTTCTTTCCAACCACCCACTTCAAAGTGATGATGCAGTGGTGCCATCAATAAAATTCGTTTCCCCTCGCCGAACCGGCGCTTGGTGTACTTGTAATAAGCCACCTGAACCATGACCGATAGGGTTTCAACCACAAACACGCCACCCATGATGAAAAGCACAATTTCTTGTCGCACCACAATGGCCATCGTCCCGAGCATGCCGCCTAAC
>CAJXMI010000108.1 GCA_913056145.1 uncultured Spiribacter sp. | reverse complement strand
GCCGAGAGGCAGTTGGGACGCCGCGCGCAGCGTGGCGCCCGAAGGGTGAGGCCCGCAGGGCCGAATCAATCCCTCCCGTGGGGGAGGGTGAGGCCCGCAGGGCCGAATCAATCCCTCCCTCTCCGCGACGTGTTGATTGCGTCCAGCACCGCATCGAGCCCGTCGGTGAGCGCGGCCGGGCCGGGCTGCAGGATAAGGGGCGACTTGATTTCGACGATGCGGCCATGCCGGACCGCCGGAATGGCCTCCCAGCCCGGCCGACCGGCGATCTTCTCGGGCCGCACCTTCTTGCCGCACCACGAGGCGAGGATGACATCGGGCGCGGCCGCGATCACCGCGTCCGAGGTGACGATGCGATCCCTGGCGCTGTCCTCGCGAGCCAGCTCCGGGAACGCGTCGCGCCCGCCGGCGATCTCGATCAGTTCCGACACCCAGCCGATGCCGGTGATCATCGGATCGTCCCACTCCTCGAAATAGACGATCGGGCGCGGCAACCCCTCGGCCCTCGCCGCAATCGTGGACAGCCGCTGCGCGTAGTGGTCGGCGAGCTGTGCGGCCCGGTCGGCCTGTCCCACCGTGGCGCCGAGATGCCGGATCATCGTGAGCGTCCCGGCGATATCCCGCTGGTTATACGCCATGACGGCAACGCCGGCGCGGATCAGCGCTGCGGCGATGTCTGCCTGCAGATCCGAGAAGGTCAGTACGAGATCCGGCTCGAGCGCGAGAACCTTGGGGATGTCGGCCGAGGTGAAGGCGGATACGCGTGGCTTTTCCTTTCGCACCCCTTTCGGGCGCACGGCAAAGCCCGATACACCCACGATCCGATCCTGCTCACCCAGCAGGTAGAGCGTCTCGACGGTCTCCTCGGTCAGACAGACGATGCGTTGGGGCGGGAAGGTTTTCATGCAGCATTGGCCACCTGACAGCGGATATAGCTACCAGTATGCGGGATCATTCAATGCATCCACGCACTGCGCCGGGCCCTCGAGGGGGCTGAGTGCCGAGGCGGTCAACGATTGCCCCAGCCAGCCCTCGGGCTGGCTGAGCGCGAGCGGGGCCCGCGCCACCGTCTCGTCAATGACCTGGAACCCCATCTTGCCGTAAAACGCCGGGTCACCGTAGGTGAGCACGACATCGACGCCGCGCTCGCGCAGGCGCTCAAGTCCGAACTGGATCAGTGCCTGCCCCAGTCCTTTGCCCTGCTCGGTGGGGACAACCGCCATCGGCGACAGAATAAAGACCACCCGCGGGTCCTCGGCATAGCGCATGCGCGAGAAAATCACCGCGCCTATCGGTGTGTCTTCGCGCTCAACGGTGAAGGTGGCGATATCCGCCTGTGGGGTGTCGCTCAGCAGTCGCCGGACGAGCGCCCCGATCAGCGCGCCTTCTCCCTTGCCCTCGGACGCGGTGAAGGTCTTGGTGAAGAGCGCCGAGATCGGCTCGATGCGCGTGCCCGGGGTGTTCTCCAGCATTGGCATTGCCCGTGGCTCCTTTTTGGTTCAGTGCCGCTTGGGCCGCAAACAGCCAAAGGCGCACAGCCCGAAGGCCATTATCCAGACAGTCGCGGTGATTGCCATGGCGCCGGGGAGATGGCCAAGCGTCATTCTCAGCACGGCGGCCAGAGAGAGCAGGGCGGCGGTCCACAAAGGAAGCATTGGCGCGGCATACACCCATGCCGCCGCGTGTTGGCGTAGCACCAGGGCAGTCCCCAGCGTGCCAACGGCGCCAATGGTGATTGCCTGGACGCCATAGGTCGAGACGGGGCCAAGTCCGGCGAGGTGCATTGCGAGGAGTAGCGCACCGACAGCCAGCCAGGCATAGCCGATGCGCAGGGCCTGCTGGTCGGCGCGATCGGCGGACTGCCAGGGCCGCCAGCCTGGCGGCATCAGTGCCAGCAGCAACCCGATTACCGCCGCAAGCCCCATGAAAAGGCCTTGCATGCGCAGTTCGTGATCATGCAGGCCGGCACCCGCATCGTTGATGGCGGCGCTGAGGCCAAGGGCGAGAAGTGCGGCGCCAACGGGGTAATTGCGCGCTTCACCGGAGGCGATCCGGGCCCTGCGGAGCGGCTCGAACGCCAGCACGATGATAAACCCTGCGCTTAGCAGGGCGGGCAGAGCGCCGGGTCCATCGGGCAGCTTCAGGGCCCGGGCAAGCAGCCAGAGCACGAGAAGCCCCGTGAGGCCGCGGCGTTGCGCCGCACCAGGCATCAGCCCGGCGGCAATGGCAGGCGCAAATCCGAACAGCATCTCCTCGGCCGGCGCAGTGAGGTCAATGAGCCCCGGGATGCAGGCAGGCGTATAGCGGGTCAACACCGCCAGCGGCAGTAACAACGCCGCGTGCAGCGTGGCGGCAACGAGAAAAGGACGGACGGTGCGCACACTCATGGCACCAAGTGTAGGCGTTCGTCAGCGCGCCGGGCTTGGCGATGGTCAAGACAGGGCTTACAGGAAGGCTTGCAGTCTGATGCCAGCGTCCGCACAATTCGGACCGTACGCCTGCGCGGGAGAGACCGGCTTGATGCCGGCGCCGAAGGAGCAACCCCCCGGAATCTCTCAGGCAAAAGGACCGCGTGTGGTTTGACAATCTGAAGCATGGCTCCGGCGGCCTGGCCGGGACCTTCGCGACAGAGGGGATCGCGCCCGCCATGGGGCGGGGGAACCTTACGTCACGGAGGAAAAACCATGACCCGCATTGCTGTGATTGGTGCCGGCATTACCGGTGTTTCGACTGTCTCGAGCCTTCTTGATCGCGGTTACGAGGTCACATTGTTCGACCGCAACCGCTACCCGGCCATGCAGACCTCGTTTGCCAACGGCGGCCAGCTATCGGCCTCCAATGCCGAGACCTGGAACCGCTGGTCGACGGTGTTCAAGGGGATCAAGTGGCTTACGACAAAGGGCGCGCCACTGCTCGTCAATCCAAAGCCCAGCTGGCACAAATACAGCTGGATGGCCGAGTTTTTGCGCGCCATTCCGCGCTACAAGGCCAACACCACCGAGACGGCGCGGCTCGCCATCCTCTCGCGCGAGTTGCTCAAGGAAAAAGCCGCGCGCTTTGGTATTGATTTTGACTGCGAGCAGCGCGGCATCCTTCACATTTATACCGATCGTGACGAGTTCGAGCATGCCGGAGCCGTCAATAAGCTGCTGACCGGCGCCGGGCTGGATCGCCGCGCGGTCACGCCCGAGGAAATGCGGGCCATCGAGCCGGCGCTGAGCGGCGAGTTCGAGGGTGGGTATTACACCGAGAGCGACTTTACCGGTGATATCCATCGCTATACCTGCGGACTGGCCGATGCCTGCCGCGACGCCGGCGCCGACCTGCGCTTCGAGGCCGATATCCGCCAGGTTCACTGGCACGATGATGGTGTGATCATTGACTGGGCGCGTGGTGAGCAGGCCGAGCATGAGCGCTTTGACGGCGTTGTGGTCTGCGCCGGTGTCGAGAGTCGCAAGCTGGCGGGGGCACTGGGTGACCGCGTCAACGTCTACCCGGTGAAGGGTTACTCCATTACCGTCGACCTTGATGACGCGGCCAGCCAGGCGGCAGCACCCTGGGTGAGTCTGCTTGACGACGAGGCCAAGGTGGTGACCAGCCGGCTGGGTGCCAAGCGCTTCCGGATTGCCGGCACGGCGGAGTTCAATGGGACTAACCTTGATATCCGCGCCGATCGCATCACGCCGCTCGTGCGCTGGTGTGAGCGCTTCTTCCCGGGTGTGCGCACCGAGCAGGTCACTCCCTGGGCGGGGTTGCGCCCAATGATGCCCGACATGATGCCGCGGGTGGGCGCCGGAAAGCGGCCGGGGGTGTTCTACAACACCGGCCATGGCCATCTGGGCTGGACGCTCTCGGCGGTAACCGCCGAACTGCTGGCCGATGCGGTGGCCCAACAGATGCCAGCCATCGGGGCCCGCGCCGGCGGGTCCGTGGCCGATGCATCCTGGCCGGCTCGCGATGTGGCGGATCTGGCTCATTCATAGCCGGGATCTACCGGCAAAGCGTTTACCGATAAGCCGCGACAATGGGTGCCATTGGTAAGGACAAATTCCATTTGCGGCTGCATTTGTTGACAATGCAGTCTCCGCCGGGGCGTGGCCTCGGCGCTTTGTACTACGGCAACCGCCCGACTGGAGAAGAGTGATTATGGCAGCAGCGGATATCGACAACGCCGGCAAATGCCCGGTGATGCACGGTGGCGCGACCACCGAGGGTAGCGACAACATGGAGTGGTGGCCGAACGCGCTCAACCTCGACATCCTCCATCAGCACGACACCAAGACCAACCCGCTGGGTGAGGCCTTCGACTATCGCGAAGCGGTCAAGACGCTGGACTATCAGGCGCTGTGGAACGACATGCGCGCGCTCATGAAGGACAGCCAGTCCTGGTGGCCGGCCGACTGGGGCCATTACGGCGGTCTCATGATCCGGATGGCCTGGCATGCCGCCGGCTCCTATCGCACGGCCGATGGCCGCGGTGGCGGTGGCACCGGCAACCAGCGCTTCGCACCGCTCAACTCCTGGCCCGACAACACCAATCTCGACAAGGCGCGGCGCCTGCTCTGGCCGCTCAAGCAAAAGTACGGCAATCAGGTCAGCTGGGCGGATTTGATCATCCTCGCCGGCACCGTGGCCTATGAGTCGATGGGCCTTGAGGTGTT
>CAJXMI010000107.1 GCA_913056145.1 uncultured Spiribacter sp. | reverse complement strand
TCTCCTCGCGCTCGTGGATCTCGATTTCGTTGACGCCGGACTCGTCGAGGAGTTCGATCAGGCGCTTGATCTTGCGGATATCCATGGTGGTTCAGTCTCGTTCAGCGGTGTTCAAAAGGGCCTGCAGGGCAAGCTCGTAGCCAAGGGGCCCCAGCCCGGCGATAACGCCGCGCGCCAGATCCGAGAAAAAGGATTGGCGCCGAAACGGCTCGCGGGCATGGACGTTGGACAGATGGATCTCGATGAAGGGGATGGCCGTGGCGGCCAGTGCATCACGCAATGCCACGCTGGTGTGCGTGAAGGCCGCGGGGTTGATGAGAATGCCGGTCACCCCGTCACGGGCAGCCTGCTGGACACGATCAACCAGGGCATGCTCGGCATTGCTCTGAAAGGTCTCGAGCGTCGCGCCGGCGTGCCGGGCCTGATCACTGAGGCGCGCATTGATGGTGTCGAGGTCGGTGCGGCCGTAGACATCGGGCTCGCGCTGCCCCAGCAGGTTGAGATTGGGGCCGTGCAGCACCAGTACCCGCATCATCCCAGAACACTCCGCACATCACATCGTTGCGGCGATTCTCCCCCATCGCGGTGTTTTTTGTCCATGGTCGATGCCGATGGCGACGATTTCGCCGCAGATCACCGCGATCAGCGCGTCATATCCTGAAGCAGCGGGCGCAGGTCGGGTTCGTGCAGCTGGCCGCTGAAACGCTCAACGATGCGACCCTCCCGGTCGATGATGACGGTGTAGGGCAGGGTGCCGCGCTCATTGCCGTAGGCGGCGGCCACATCGAGGGCGGTTTCCATGCCATAGAGCGTGGGGTAGCCCATGTCGACCTGGTCCAGAAAGCCGCGGATGGGCTCGGGGTCGTCGATGGCAACACCCAGAAAACGCACCCCGGCATCGCGGAACTCGTTGTGCAGGCGGGTAAAGAGCGGGATCTCCTCGCGGCAGGGACTGCACCACGTCGCCCAGAAGTTAAGCACAACCACGTGCCCGTCCCACTCATCGATGCGGCGTGGCTCTCCGTTGACAGCCGGGAGGGTAAAGCCGGGTCGCTGCATATCCGCCGCCGGCGGTTTCTGCAGCCAGGTGACGGCGAGGAGGCCGCTACCGGCGCCGATGACGGCGGCCAGCAGCACGGTGAGCGCGGTGCGTACGCCTGCCGACATGGCTCAGCCCCCGGCAAGGCCCGCGCGGGCCCGTTCAATGAATGCCGCCGGCTCCAGAAAGCCAACCACTCGCACGTCGCGGTTTTCGCGGCCGTCCGGGCCATAAAAGATGATGGCGGGGGGCAGGTAGACATTGAGCCGGCGCATGAGAGCACGATGATCTGCAGTCATATCGGTGACATCGGCGCGCAGCAGCGCGGCGCTCGCGACCGCTTCGTGCACCCGGGGGTCGGTGAAGGTGCGCTGCTCGAGCTGCACGCAATAGACACACCAGTCGGCGTAGATGTCGATCATGACCGGCCGGCCGGCGGCACGCGCATCGGCCAGCGCGGTGTCGAGGTCTGCCACGCTGTCGATGTCACGAAAGGCGAGTTTGCCCGACTCGGCCTGGAGCGTGCCCGAGCCACCGGCCAGGTTGACTCCGGCCAGAGGCCGCAGGACATCCCCGCCGCCGGCCGCGGCACCAATCAGGCTGAGGCTGCCCCAGATGAGCGCCACCACACCCAGGGTGCGGGCCAGGCGTTGCCGCGCACCGCTCCCGGCCTCGAGGCGACCGGGTGCGCCCAGCCAGACACCGCAGCCCACCAGCAGGATGCCCCACAGGGCCAGGGTGACCGGGCCGGGCAGAAAGCGCTCCAGCAGCCACAGGGCAACGGCCAGGAAGCCCACCCCGAAGACCGCACGCACGGCGTCCATCCAGGGCCCGCTTTTGGGCAGCCAGCGCCCGGCCGCCGTGCCAATCAGGAGCAGCGGCAGGCCCATGCCATTGGCCAGGGCGAAGAGTGCGAGGCCGCCCAGCCAGGCGTCACCCGTGCTGCCAATGAACACCAGGGCGGCAATCAGCGCCGGGCCTGAGCAGGCCCCGACAATGAGGGTGGAGAGCACCCCCATGATGGCCACCCCGATCAGGGTGCCGCCGCGCTGACGGTTGGACAGCAGCGTAAGCCGGGTCTGGAGGCCGGCCGGCATCCGGAACTCGAACACACCAAACATGCCCAGTGCCAGGATGGCGAACAGGGCGGCGAAGCTGCCGAGCACCCAGGGCGACTGCAGATCGGCCTGGACGGCCGCGCCGGTCATGCCGGCCGCCACGCCGGCCAGCGAGTAGGTGATAGCCGTTGACTCAACGTAGACCAGCGACAGCCCAAGAGCCCGCAGGCTGCCGCTGCGATGCGGGTCGCCGGCGATAAGCCCGGAGAGGATCGGGATCATCGGATAGAGGCAGGCCGTGAATGCGAGCAGTATGCCCGCCGCAAAAAAGCCGCCCAGAACCGCGGGCAGGCTGGCGTTGCTCAGGAGCTGTCCGAGGCGGCCGGCCTCGCCGCCCGCGGAGGTGGCGAGTGCGCCACCCTGGGCGGTTGCGTCGCCCGTCACGCTGGCGTTGCCGCCGCCGGCGTCCGCGCTGTCTCCATTACCCTCGCCCGGAATCCCCTCGGCGGCATCCGCGGTGATCGCGGGCGCGCCGGGGTTGATGGCGTACTCGGGATTCTGCCCGCTCGCGGTTGTGCTCACCGTGTAGGGCGGGTAGCAAACGCCCGAGTCGGCGCAGCCCTGCAGCCGCACGGTTACCGGGGCGCCATCGCTGAGGGAAGCGGGCAGTGTGGCGGTCAGCGTGACCGGTTGGGTGTAGACACGCTGGCGGCCGAAGAACTCGTCTTCCTTGATGCGCCCGGGCGGGAAGTCGATGGCCGCCGTGGCGAGCGCACGGTCATCCACCTCGATGCCCAGGCTCTGTTGATACAGGTAGTAGCCATCCTGAATGTCGATCGCGACGGCCAGTGTGGCTTCATCGGGCTGCGAGACCGTGACCGGGAACGCGTCTTCCACATCCAGGATATCGCCCGTGTCGTTGCCGCTGCCGAAAAGCCCGCCGAGGCCCTGGCTTGCGGCCGGAAGCGTCACCATCAGGAGGGCGGCCAGCAGGACAAGCCCGCCGGACCAGTGGGCCGCGATTGAGGCCGCGCGCGAGCGTCGGACGGCGGGCTTGCACTGTCCGGATGTGATCATCGCGGTGCCCGGGTCCCGTCGCCGATCCACGCCCGCCCATCGGCCACGTCGCGCGCCGGGCAGGTAATCAATATGACGAGCCGCTGTGGCATGCCGCCTCCTGCTGGAAAAGCTTGAATTCTAGCACCGTAACCCCAACAAACCTGACCAGGTATTGACGAGGAAGGTTTCGTCACTATCATTAGCACTCACCTGAGTTGAGTGCTAACAGCACCAGCAAGGTCCAACATCATTCATATTGAGGGAGACAGGAAGATGAATCTTCGCCCGCTACACGATCGAGTCGTCGTCAAGCGCATGGAAGAAGAGCGCACCACGCCGGGTGGCATCGTCATCCCGGACACCGCTACCGAAAAGCCCATCCGCGGCGAGGTTGTTGCCGTGGGCAACGGCAAGCGCCTCGACAATGGTGATGTCCGCGCGCTCGACGTCAAAGTCGGTGACAAGGTCCTCTTCGGCAAGTTCTCGGGCACCGAGGTGAAGGTCGCCGAGGACGAGGTCCTGGTCATGCGCGAGGACGACATCATGGCGGTGATCGAGGGCTGAACGCCCCGTACACCACACCCGAACGCAAACGCCAAACGAATCGAGAGGAACAGAAACAATGGCAGCCAAAGACGTACGTTTCGGTGACGATGCCCGGCATCGCATGATTGCCGGAGTCAATACCCTTGCCAACGCCGTTAAGGTCACCCTGGGCCCGCGCGGTCGCAACGTGGTGCTCGAGAAGTCCTTCGGTGCCCCCACGGTGACCAAGGACGGTGTCTCGGTCGCCAAGGAGATCGAGCTCAAGGACAAGTTCGAGAACATGGGCGCCCAGATGGTCAAGGAAGTCTCCTCGCAGACCTCCGACGCCGCCGGTGACGGCACCACGACCGCCACGGTGCTGGCGCAGGGCATTGTCCGTGAGGGCATGAAGGCCGTTGCCGCCGGCATGAACCCGATGGATCTCAAGCGCGGCATCGACAAGGCCGTGACCGAGGCCGTCGGGGAGTTGCATCAGCTCTCGAAGCCCTGCGACACCGACACCGCGATCGCCCAGGTGGGCTCCATTTCGGCCAACTCCGACAAGGCCATCGGCGAGATCATTGCCGATGCCATGAAGAAGGTCGGCAAGGAAGGCGTGATCACGGTCGAAGAAGGCAGCGGCCTTGAGAACGAGCTCGACGTGGTCGAGGGCATGCAGTTTGACCGCGGGTATCTGAGCCCGTACTTCATCAACAACCAGCAGAGCATGGCCGCCGAGCTCGAGGATCCCTACATCCTGCTGTGCGACAAGAAGATCTCGAACATTCGCGATCTGCTGCCGCTGCTCGAGAACGTGGCCAAGTCCAGCCGTCCGCTGCTGATCGTGGCCGAGGACATCGAGGGCGAGGCACTGGCCACCCTGGTGGTCAACAGCATGCGTGGCATCGTCAAGGTCGCCGCCGTCAAGGCGCCGGGCTTTGGTGACCGCCGCAAGGCCATGCTGCAGGACATCGCCGTGCTGACCGGCGGCACCGTGATCTCCGAGGAAGTCGGCCTGACCCTCGAGAAGGCCACCCTGGATGATCTGGGGACCGCCAAGAAGGTCAACGTCTCCAAGGAAGAGACCACCGTGGTCAACGGCGGTGGCCGGGCCGACGACATCAAGGCGCGCGTC
>CAJXMI010000106.1 GCA_913056145.1 uncultured Spiribacter sp. | reverse complement strand
CATGAACACCGGCTCGCCCTCGGCCACGGTATGGCGCTGGTGGTTGCAGTGAATGACGCTGGAGCGCCAGCCGGTGGTCACGATGGGCTGCAGGCTCATGAACTCACCACCCGCCGCCAGCATGGCCGCCGAGCCCGTCGCCGCCAGCTGCTGGTCGGTGACTCCCGGCGTGATCAGGCTCTCGGCCGCGGCAATGCCGAGCTCGGTGATCCGTGCACTCTCGCGCAGCATGGCGATCTCGGGCTCGCTTTTGACGATTTTGACGGCATCGACGAGGCCCGAGGCGTCAATCAGCTCAAGGCCGGGCAGGGCGGCCGCAAGGCCGTCGCGAAAACCGCTGCGCAACGCCGGGCCCCAGTTGTCGGTGCCCAGGCGGGGGCGCTCGCCGGTGCCTGCGCTAGCGAGTTCGCCTCCTTCCACCGAGGCGTTGACGCCCACACCCGCCGAGGCGCCCACATCGCCGGGCCAGATGGGTGGCGCACTCCGTCCTCCGTCGTGCGTCCCGCCCGCTTGCCTGCCGCCGAGCCCCGCATCCCGAATGACGCCGGCCATCTGCTCGACCGCGCCGTTGGCCTCTTCCCAGCGATAGCCCAGCACCTCGTCGACCCGCGCCGTGGTCACCGCCGGCCCCGTCTCGATGGAGGGTACCTGAAGCACGGCCTGGCCCTCGGAGATACCGGCTGCCGGTGCCGGGTCCGCCGGTTGGTTGCCGCCATCCGCCGAGGCCGCGCCGGCCTTGCCGCCGGCCACCAGCAACAATGCCGTGTGCACTGAGACCTCGAAGGTGTTGTAGCCGGTCAGATAGCAGATGTCGGCCGCGTCGGTGACCAGCAGGGCATCGAGTCCGGCCTCCGCCATCCCCTGCGCCACGGCCAGGCGACGGCGGGCGTATTCGGCGTCCTCGAAGGGCAGCTCAAGCCGGCCCACACGCTCGGCCAGTACATCGCGATAGCGGTTAAAGTCCATCCTCAAGGCCCCCTGTTAAATCGTTGCCCGTCGTTATAGCAGATCCGGTGGGCAATTCATCCTGGTGGGCTGATTACGTTGGGCAAGCGCTCGCGGATACGCTCGATGGCAACGGCATTGGCGGCGGCGGCGGTGCGTAATTCGTCGCTGATGGCTTGTGTTTCGGCAACCGTGCGCCAGAACGGGATGGCCGCCGCGGCGGCGGCCTGCCAGTCGGCTGTCTCGCCCGGGGCGGGTGCGGGCGGCTGGAAGTCGGGGGTGCGGACCTCGCCGGTTGCGAGTGGCGCATAAGCGGCGGGTAGCATGTCGTAGGCCGGCGCTGGCCGGAATCGCGCCTGCGGCAGACGCTCCGGCTGGAAGGCGAGGTTGCCCGGGTGCATGTCATTGTTGGCAATCAGCCGGCCGAACCACCATTGCCGGCACACGCTTTGTTGACCCGTCTCATCGAGCCAGCCTTGTTGCGCCAGTGCGCCAGCCTCCGCGCGCCAGTCGTGGCTGAAGAGCCCGATCAGTTCGGGGTCGATAGCGGCCAGCGTGACCACGGGGCGCCGACCCGCAGCACCCAGTCGGTCAAAACGCTCCACTTCAAGGAAACGGCGCCCGGCATGGTCAAGCACCTGCGTCTTTGCCACCCGCACGCCGGGCACGGTGGCAAGGGCCTCCAGCGCCAGATGCTCGCAGAGCAGCAGGTCGCGCCAGCGCCGAACGGTCGCCGAGCCCTCATCGGGCGCCGAGAATTTGACCAGCACATGATCGGTGGCGCCGGAGCCGTCAGGTTCGCGCCGCGCGGTGAACTTGGGGAATTCGCCGCCTGCACTGGAGCCCGGTATGTCGCTGGACGCCGTCTCCTCGGCCAGCAAGGCGTACCGGGCAGGGCGCTCATGGGCTTCAATCAGGGGTGCCTGCCTGAGCTGGGTTTCATGCCAGGCGGCGATGGACGCCTCGCCCATGATCAGATCCCCCGGCAAATCGGCGCCGTAACGGGTGATCACCCGCAGACTATCATCGTCGCTCCATTGGGCCGGATTGGCGGGCAGAGGCAGCCTGTCGGCAAGCGCTTGAGCAAAGCGCCGCCCGATGTAGCCCTGCGGGCGCATGTCCAGAATGGGGTAGGGCAGACTCTCCCACCAGCCCCTCGCCGAGTCGTTTGCAACGGGCCAGCCAAGGGGGGCGAGCGCAAAAGAGCAGCCGTGTGGCGAGATCGGATGCAAATCGCCCGCATCGTGGAGACGTCCATGCGCGTCGATTCGCATCACGGGTAATGCGCCTGGCTCCAGACCCGGAATATCGCGGCGCAGCGCATAACGTCGGCGGGCGGCCTGGCCGGTGGCAACCCAGGCATCGGGGCGGTCGTGCAGGTAACGATGCAGAGTGGCTGGGCTGACCCCGATCCGGCGCGCCAGCGCTGTGGCCGAAGTCGGCCCCTGCGCGGCAAGCGCCTGGGCAATATGAGACCAGTGGGTATGTCGCGGACGCGGCATGGCAAGCCAGTTATGAAATGGTTTATGAAATGATTATAGAGTTTTCTGTGGGTGAGTCGAACCCCTATCTTTGCGCTAGGCCAGCAGCACCGCGACCAGGCCCGTGATGAACACGCCATCAAAGGTGCCGGCGCCGCCGATCGAGGCGAGCGGTGAGCCGAGGCCGCGCACGTCCTTCAACCGCAGCAGGTCGGCGCCCACCAGCACACCCAGCGTCCCGCCGATGTAGGCAAGCGGGGCGCTCTGCTCGGGCGCCAGGGTGACGGCGATGACCGCCGCGGCAATGGGAGCCACCAGAATGGGCATGCCCACGCCCAGGCCGGCAATCGGCCGGCTGAACGCATAGCAAACGCCCGCTTGAATGGCGATCGCACCCAGCACGGTGAGGATTGGCAGCGGGTGGTTTTGCAATAGATAAACGGAGAATGCGACCGGGATAATGCCGCCACCCACATTGACCGCGATGAGCACCTTGCGTGGATCCAGCTGCCGGGCCATCGCGCTCATCCAGCGCCGGCGCGGCTCCCAGCGCGGATCGGGTTCACGGGTCGCATCCACCGTAAACAGCGGCAGGTTGATGCTACTGCCAAACAGCGATGCAATCAGCAGCAGCATCGCCGAGCCCTGCGAGAGCCCCAGCTTGTCGAACGCCACCGTGACCACGCCGATCTGGATGAACACAAACAGCGTGGCGAACAAAAAGATGGCGGCGATGATCTGGAAGGGCAAGGTTTTACCTCGTCGTCATTGTCTCAGCCGGTGCTTGAATGGGTGGCCAAGGGCGCAGTGCAATGCCCCGGCGCCTGCCAAACCGGCTATCATGTCCGTGTTGTATTCGGGCAAGCACGCCCCCATTAAAGTTGCGTTCGCCAGAACTGCACGAGGAACACACAGCATGCCGATCTATGAGTATGTATGCGATGACTGCGGCCACGAGCTCGAGGCGCTGCAGGGCATCAGTGACGATGTTTTGACCGACTGCCCGGAGTGCGCGCACGCGACGCTGCGGCGCAAGATTTCGGCGGCGGCGTTCCGCCTGAAGGGCGGCGGCTGGTACGAGACCGATTTTAAAAAGGACAACCGGCGCAACATCGCGGGCGATGGTGGCGCAGAGGGCAAGTCCGGCGGCAAGGGTGAAGGCGGCAAGTCAGGCGAGGCGGGCAGCAAATCCTCGGATGGCGCCAAGAGCCCAGCGGGCAAATCCGGCGAGTCAAAGCCCTCTGGCGGGAAGGCCGTCAAGCGCGATTGAGGCGGCCTCAGGCCCGCCGTACGTCATACCCTGCGGCCGCCTCATGTAAGATGTTAGAGAAGGGATTTATTAGTTGTATCCCTGCCGGCATCAGATGCTCGCCCAAATCTTCACTTACGATCGCAGTGCAGTTCGCATGCTGCGCGGCAGCGATGATCAGTGCGTCCCACCAACTACAGTGACCGCTCGATTCGATAGACCATGCCGTCTCGAAGAGGTGGCTGTCGCTCTCAATAACCTGCCAGGTCATTAAATCGCGAGCCTCCTCCCTCGCCAGCTCGCGGGAGACCGGTGGGCTGAGCTTTCGGGTCAGGACGTTATAAAACTCTTTGAGTACCTGCGTGCTGACCACACCGCTCCGGTTGGTCCATAGTCGGGCGATCCATTCCTGAGCCTCTGCCATTCGATAGGGATATACCTCGTCATGGGCGTACACGAGGATATTAGTATCGACGAAGTATTTCTCGGTCATAGATTTCTTCTCGCGTTGGGTAGGGCTTGCGCTCGCCGGTGCTGCGGAAGGGGCCTCTCGCAAAGTAGCGCTCCATTGCCCTCTCATAGGCACTCTTCTTATCCCGGTGCTCGGCCAGCATTTCACCGATGAGACGAGAGACACTGGTGCCGCGGCGGGCGGCTTCCATCCGCGCCCACTGCAGGGTCTCTTCATCAACAGTAATCGTGACGTTTTTCATGGGGCACTCATCCCGTGGTTGTTTTATCCCCTGAGTGAAACACTAATATCGTGTAACACGTAGGTCGTGGCAATCCCCCAAACAGGGGGTCGAAGGATGTCTGAGGCATGCGCTGAGGCAGGCCCGGAACCTGAGGGCGGCAGCGCCCGATGCCGCTTGCCTGGCGACCCCCCACCGCTTACCATTTCCGCTTTTGCGAAAGGCGGTTACGGATTCATGCGCACCCACTACTGCGGCGACGTCACCGAGGCCCTGCTGGATCAGGAAGTAGAGATCTGCGGCTGGGTGCATCGCCGGCGCGATCATGGCGGGGTGATCTTCATTGACCTGCGCGACCGCGAGGGGCTGCTGCAGGTGGTCTTTGACCCCGATCGCGACGAGGCCTTCGCCACCGCCGACCGGGCGCGCCCCGAGTGGGTGCTCAAGATTCGTGGCAAGGTCCGCCACCGCCCGGAAGGCACC
>CAJXMI010000105.1 GCA_913056145.1 uncultured Spiribacter sp. | reverse complement strand
CATCGCCGTCATACAGCATCTCGAGGCTTTTCTGACACGCCGCAATGATGGCCTCAGCGCCGGCAAGGCGGCGTTGTTCGCGCTCGAGTTCAGCCAGTGCGGCGGGCGCCAGAGCGTCCTGATCCAGCTCGTCGAGCTGATAGCGAAGCAATGCCATGCGGTCCTCATGATCACCGCCACCGCCGGCAAGCTCGGCGCGCTCGGCCACAATGGCCTGCCAGCGCGCATGCTGCTCGCTCACGGCTGCAAGTAAATCGGAGTGATCGGCAAAGGCATCGAGTGTGTGCCGCTGAACTTCGGTGCGGGCGAGCGCCTGATGCGCATGCTGGCCATGAATGCCCACCAGATGCTGGCCAATGGCCTCGAGCTGTGCGCGCGTGGCAGGCCGGCCATTAATCCAGGCCTGCGAGCGGCCGGTCTTTTGAATGACCCGTCGCAGCAGGCAGTCGTCCTCCTCGGCGAGCGCCTCGGCCTCGAGCCATGCCCGGGCGCCGGCGAGCGCAGTCACATCGAAAGCGGCGGTCACCTCGCTGCGCTCGGCCTGTGCCGGCACCATGCTGCTGTCGGCGCGGTCGCCCAGGCACAGGCCCAGTGCATCGAGCAGGATGGACTTGCCGGCGCCGGTCTCACCGGTGAGCGTGGTGAGCCCCGAGGCAAGATTGATCTCGAGGCGGTCGATAATGGCGAAGTCGCGGATCCCGATGTGAGTCAGCATGTCGGTGTGGTGTCCCCCCAGTGCAACTTTGCCCTGAGGATATCGAAATAGCGATGCCCGGGGGGGTGCACAAGTCGCAAACGGCGGGGGGCGGCGCTGACTTCGACACACCCTTCATCGGTCAGCAGTAAATCGGCCTGGCCATCGCAGCTCACATGGATATGCGCAACCTCGGTGGGCTGCACCCGCACCTGAATGCGGCTGTCAGCGCGAATCACCAACGGGCGGTTGCTAAGTGTGTGTGGACAGATCGGGACCATGGCGAGGGCATGGATGCCCGGATGCATCACCGGCCCGCCGCCCGACATTGCATAGGCCGTGGAGCCGGTTGGGGTGGTGATGATCAGGCCATCGGAGCGGTGGCGATTGCAGGGCTCGCCGTTTACCCAGGTCTCGAACTCGATCATGCGCGAGGTGTTCCACTTCTGGAGGACCACCTCGTTGAGCGCGAGCGAGCGGGCCACCGGTTCATCGCCGTGCAGCACCCGCGCCTCCAGCATGAGTCGCTCGTCGACGTGGGCATCGCCATCGATGACGGCATCGATCTCGTCAAAGCGGTCGGGCGAGACATCCACCAGAAAGCCGAGGCGTCCGCGATTGATCCCGAGCACTGGCACATCGGCATTGGCGATGCGGCGTGCCGCATGCAACAGGGTGCCATCACCACCCACAACAATGAGGAGATCGATGGCGCTGGCAAGCTGCTCGAGCGATGCATGCGCGGGCACGCCCTCGACGCCCGTACCCATGCCGGCATCGAGGTGGACGGTGCAGCCGCGCTGCTCCAGGTGCCGAACCAGCCGCACGATTGTGTCGGTGACAGCGGTGTCGTTGGGCTTGCCGGTGATGGCGATGCGACGGAATGGCTGCATGCGGCTCCCCCTGATGACTGGGACAGACGGTAGCATGACGCCCGCAAATTGACAGCTCCCGGGGGCATTGATAGCGTCGCCTTGGCACTCTGCCGCCAGGAGTGCCAAATCCACGGAGGCAAGCATGGTTCAGCGAACGGGTGAAGAGCCGCTCAATGAGCGTGCGCAGCATCTGCTGCGGGCGCTGGTGCATCGCCATATCCGTGATGGCCAGCCGGTGGGTTCGCGGGCATTGACCCGGGAGTCGGGCCTTGAACTGAGCGCGGCGTCCATCCGCAACGTGATGGCCGATCTTGAGGACGCGGGCTACATTCAGTCTCCGCACACCTCGGCCGGACGCGTGCCCACCGATCGGGGCTATCGCTTTTTTGTGGACTCGCTGCTCAAGGTGCGCTCGGTCCAGGGGCTGGATGCCGATAGTCTGCGAATTCGTCTCGAGGGCGGGCAGGATGCCGAGTCGCTGGTGGATTCGGCCTCCAATCTACTGTCGGGCCTGACCCACCTGGCGGGCGTTGTCACCCTGCCGCGGCGCGACTATGGCGCGATCCGGCATGTGGAATTCCTGCCGCTGTCCGAGCGTCGCATCCTGGCAATCGTGGTGTTGAATGACCACGAGGTACAGAATCGCGTAATCGAAACCGACCGCCAGTACACCGCGGCCGAACTCCAGCAGGTCTCCAACTACCTCAGCGCCGAATTCGGCGGCCAGAGCGTGAGCGAGGTGCGCCGCGGGCTGCTGGATGCCATGCAGGCCGACCAGCAGCACATGAACTCGCTGATGACCGCGGCGATCCGGGTGGCCAACGAGCTGTTCAGCGAAAGCGGCGACGCTGGCGAAGACTTTGTCATGGCCGGCGAGACCAACCTGATGACCTTCGCCGAGCTCTCAAGCGTCGAGAAGTTAAAGGAGCTCTTTGAGGCGTTCGGGCGCAAGCGCGACATATTGCATCTGCTCGATCGCTGCCTTTCGGCCGACGGCGTGCAGATCTTTATTGGCGAGGAGTCGGGCTATCGCGCCTTTGACGGCGTGAGTCTGGTGACCTCCACTTACCAGAGCGATGATCAGGTGCTCGGGGTGCTTGGCGTTATCGGCCCCACTCGCATGGAGTATGACCGCGTCATCCCGATTGTCGATGTCACGGCGCGTTTGCTCGGGCATGCCTTGAAACCGGGCCATTAATCCCCATTTCCGGTCCATTGACAGCGACCACTTTCGGAGATCGAGATGAGCGAGGAAGACAAGACCACGCAGCAGCCAACGGATTCGCCGGAGGATGGCGACATAACGCCCGAGGAGCTGGAGCAGGCAATCAACGAGGCCGGATCCACCGCCGAGCTCACGGCGGCGCTCGAGGCGGCGGAGGCGCGCGCCGAGGATAACTGGAATCAGTTTTTGCGGGCCCGTGCCGAGATGGAGAACCTGCGCCGGCGCGCCGAAAAGGACGTCGCCCAGGCGCGGCAGCAGTCGCTCGAGAAGCTTGCCGGGGAGTTGCTCGCGGTCAAGGACAGCCTTGAGATGGGGGTGCAGGCCGCCGCCGAGGAGGGTGCCAGTGTCGACAAGCTGGCCGAGGGGTCGGCGCTCACGCTGCGCATGTTCAACCAGGCGCTCGAGAAGTTCAGCATCGAGGAGATCAGCCCCGAGGGCGAGCGCTTTGACCCGGAGCGCCACGAGGCCATGGCGGCACAGGAAGCGAGCGATATGGCGCCCAACACGGTGCTGACGGTGGTGCAGAAGGGTTATCGCCTTGGCGAGCGTTTGCTCCGGCCGGCCATGGTCATTGTGGCCAAGGCCCCGGCGGGCGGCGACGATTCTGGCAATTAATCGAGGCGCCGGCCTTGAAAAAACACCCCGGTGCCTAAATCTCATGGCAACGAAACGAATTGAACAGCGAGGGAGCTAGACGTAATGGGCAAGATCATCGGAATCGACCTGGGAACCACTAATTCCTGCGTCGCCGTCATGGAAGGTGGCTCGGCCCGGGTCATCGAGAACGCCGAGGGCGATCGCACCACGCCGTCCACGGTGGCCTTCACCGAAGACGGAGAAGTGCTTGTAGGCGCGGCCGCCAAGCGCCAGGCCGTCACCAATCCCGAGAACACCCTGCATGCCATCAAGCGTCTCATCGGGCGTAAGTTCGAAGAGGACGTGGTGCAGCGTGATGTCAAGGAAATGCCCTACAGCATCGTCAAGGCGGACAACAGCGACGCCTGGGTGCAGGTGCGCGACAAAAAGATGGCGCCGCCGGAGATCTCGGCGCGGGTGCTCCAGAAGATGAAGAGCACGGCCGAGGACTATCTTGGCGAGGAAGTGACCGAGGCGGTCATCACCGTGCCGGCGTATTTCAACGACTCGCAGCGGCAGGCCACCAAGGACGCGGGCCGCATCGCGGGCCTGGAGGTCAAGCGGATCATCAACGAGCCCACGGCCGCGGCGCTTGCCTATGGTCTCGACAAAAAAGGCGGCGATCGCAAGATCGCGGTCTATGACCTGGGTGGCGGGACCTTTGACGTATCGATCATCGAGATCGCCGAGGTCGAGGGTGAGCACCAGTTCGAGGTGCTGTCCACCAACGGGGACACCTTCCTTGGCGGTGAAGACTTTGACCGCGCGGTCATCGACTACCTGATCGCCGAGTTCAAAAAGGAGCAGGGCATCGACCTCTCCGGCGACCGTCTGGCGCTGCAGCGCCTCAAGGAAGCCGCCGAGAAGGCCAAGATCGAGCTGTCGTCGGCCCAGCAGACCGAGGTGAACCTGCCCTACATCACCGCCGATCAGACCGGGCCCAAGCATCTCAACCTCAAGCTCACGCGCGCCAAGCTCGAGAGCCTGGTCGAGACGCTCGTCAAGCGCACCATCAAGCCGTGTGAGGTGGCGCTCAAGGACGCGGGCCTCAAGGCCGGTGATGTGGACGAGATCATCCTGGTGGGCGGCCAGACCCGGACCCCGAAAGTCCAGGAGGCGGTCAAGGACTTCTTTGGCAAGGAGCCGCGGCGCGACGTCAACCCCGATGAGGCAGTCGCAATTGGCGCCTCGATCCAGGGCGGCGTGCTGGGCGGCGACGTCAAGGACGTGCTGCTGCTCGACGTGACCCCGTTGTCGCTTGGCATCGAGACGCTCGGTGGCGTGATGACCAAGCTCATCGAGAAGAACACCACGATCCCGACCAAGGCCAACCAGGTCTTCTCGACGGCCGAGGACAACCAGAGTGCGGTCACCGTGCATGTCCTGCAGGGCGAGCGTGAGATGTCCGGCGATAACAAGTCACTGGGCAAGTTCGATCTGTCCGATATTCCGCCGGCC
>CAJXMI010000104.1 GCA_913056145.1 uncultured Spiribacter sp. | reverse complement strand
CTCAAACTCGTCGAGCTCTCTCTTGTCGGGGAGCTCCCCGTGGATGAGCAGGCGGGATACCTCCAGAAACGAGCTCTGCTCGGCGAGCTGCTCGATGGGATACCCGCGATAGAGCAGGATGCCCTGATCCCCGTCGATGTAGGTGATGTCGCTCTGGCAGCTGCCGGTGGAGCTGAACCCGGGGTCGTAGGTGAAGTAGCCGAGCTCCGGATGGACGCTGCGGATATCGATCAGATCAGCACCGTGGGTGCCCTGCCGGGTCGGCAACTCAACATGCTTGCCGCTGGCGTTATCGGTGAGGGTGACGGTTTTGTCGGCCATGGCTCGACTCCCTGGTGGTGCCAGGTACTGGCTGGCTGTTGTTCATCGCCCGCCTCCGCGGCGGGCAATGCGGCGGGCCGACCGCATGTGCGCCAGCCCGACGGAGCGCCGGCGTTTAGCTCCGGCCGCCCTTGGCCATCGCGCCGTAGCGGCGACGGAACTGATCCACGCGGCCACCGCTCGAGAGCACGCGCTGCTTGCCCGTGTAGAACGGATGGCTGGCGCTGGAGATTTCCACCTTGACCAGCGGGTACTCCTGGCCGTCTTCCCACTGGATGGTGTCATCCGTGCGGATGGTGGACCGCGTCAGGAAAGAGAAATCGGAGGAAATGTCCTGGAACACGACCTCGCGGTATTCGGGATGGATGTCTTTTTTCATGGCGCTTCTCGGGACGCTGGGTTACAGAGCGCGGTATCTTAGGCCCTTGGAGCGATGGGTACAAGAGAGATGTTGCAGTGCGTACGGCCAACGCGGCGCCTGGGCACCGGCAACAGGCTGTAGCGACACGGTTGCCCGACGGGTACCATCCTGTCCACCCAGCCGGTGATCACAACGGAAGAAAAGCACCATGTACGTCGGACTCAAGCATCTCCACACCACCCTTGTCACCCTCACTGTGCTCTTTTTTATTGTGCGCTGGATCTGGCTCATGACCGGGTCCGCCCGGCTGCAGCAGCGCTGGGTTCGCATTTCGCCGCATGTCATTGACACGGCGCTGATCGTGAGCGCGCTGGCCATCGCCTGGATGGGCTGGAACTGGCCGGTGGTGCCCCATGCCTGGATCACGGCCAAGGTTATCGGTCTGCTGGTCTACATTGGCCTTGGGGTGATCGCGCTCAAACGGGCCCGTACCCCGGCCGGACGCAGCGCCGCGTTTGCCGGCGCGCTCGCCGTCTATGGCTATATCGTGCTGGTTGCGCTGAACAAGACACCGCTGCCGATCTAGCCGGGCGCCGCCGGTCTAGTCATCGTCGCGCCGCAGTTCGAGCTCCGGGCCACCGGCGGCCAGGCGCAGCCGGAACTCGATCGGGCGGCAACAGACCACGCAGTCCTCAATGTAGTCCTGGTCGCCCGCAGAGGTGTCGACCAGGGTGGTGAACGGCTCGCCGCAGTACGGGCAGGTGACGGTCATTTCATCCATGGTCAGGCGCTCTCCGCATCCAGAAACAGGCCCAGCAGGTCATTCAGAAAACGCTGGCCGGTGGCGGTGGGGGCCAGGCGCTCGGGGTCGCCGACCAGCCAGCCGCGTTGCCGGCCTGCCGCAATGCCCGCGGCAAAGGCGTCCGGCGTCAGGCCGGTGCGCGCCACGGCCTCGGCCATTGGCGCGCCCTCACTCAATCGCAATGCATTCATGAGGTACTCGAGCGGGCGCTCCGCTGGCGCGACGATGCGCTCCTCGGCGATGGCATCGGGCGTGCCCGCAAGGGCCTGGTAGTGCCGGGGCAGGCGCACCAGGCTGTAGCGTTTGATGCGGCCATCGCAAAATGACAGCTTGCCGTGGCCGCCGGCGCCAATGGCCAGGTAGTCGCCAAAGCGCCAGTAGTTGAGGTTGTGCCGGCACTCCTCTCCGGGCACGGCCCAGGCCGAGACCTCGTAGCGGCGCAGGCCGGCCGCGGCAATGCGCCGGGCGCAGGCCGCCTCGATATCGGCCAGTGCATCGTCATCGGGCAGAACCGGTGGGCGGTGATGGAATGCAGTGCCCGGCTCGAGCGTGAGCTGGTAATGCGACAGATGCCGGATGCCCAGTGCCAGGGCCGTTTCCACATCACTCACGGCCTCCTCAAGCGTCTGTCCCGGCAGTCCATGCATCAGGTCAACATTAATCCGCTCAAAGCCCGCCGCCCGGGCGGCCTTGATGGCAGCGCTGGCCTCATGGCCGCCATGGATGCGGCCGAGGCGCTGCAAATGGGCGTCGATAAAACTCTGTACGCCAATCGACAGCCGGTTGACCCCCGCGCCCAGAAAGCCCTCAAAACGCCCGGCGTCCAGCGTGCCCGGATTGGCCTCGAGCGTGATCTCGGCATCGGGGGCAATGGCCAACTCGCCTCTGAGCCCCGTGAGCAGTCGGGTGATCGCGTCCGCGCTGAACAGGCTGGGTGTGCCGCCGCCAATGAAGATTGTCTGGATGACGCGGCCGTCCACCTCGGGAGCCATGCGCATGGCGTCTTTCAGCAGCGCTCCCGTGTAGTCGTGCTCGGGCAGGTCGCCGCGCAGTGCATGCGAGTTGAAGTCGCAGTAGGGGCATTTCTGGACACACCAGGGCAGGTGGACATAAAGCCCCAGCGGTGGTGGCGTCAGGCGCCGGGGCACAGCGCCTCCAGCCGCTTGCGCAGTTGGGCAAGCGCCTGTCCGCGATGGCTCAGGCGGTTCTTGGTGCTGGCCTCGAGCTGGGCCGCGGTGCAGTGGAGTGCCGGCACAAAGAAATGCGGGTCGTAGCCGAACCCGCCATCACCTGCCGGCGTCTCCACCAGACGGCCCTCCCAGCTGCCCTCGGCAATCACCGGGGCGGGATCGTCGGCATGGCGCATGAAGACGAGCACGCAGCGATAGCGTGCCAGGCGTTGATCTGCCGTCAGGTCGAGCAGTTCGTCACGCAGTCTGGCGTTGTTGGCCGCGTCATCCGCCGCGTTGCCGGCCCAGCGGGCCGAGCGCACCCCCGGGTCGCCACCCAGCGCGGGGATTTCGAGCCCCGAGTCGTCGGCAATGGCGGCAAGCCGGGTGTGGGCGGCGGCATTGCGCGCCTTGATGATCGCGTTCTCGACAAACGTGGTGCCCGTCTCGTCGGCTTCGGGGACGTAGTAAAAGGACTGCGGCCGCACCTCGGCGACCAGCCCTTCCAAGAGGGCCGCAAGCTCGCGGACCTTGCCCGGGTTGCCACTGGCCAGAACAACGCGCCGGAGCTCCGCCATCCTCAATCCTCCAGGGCTTCCCGCTGCGCCGTAATCAAACGCTCGATGCCATCGCCGGCCAGATCCAGCATCCCGTCAAGCTCGTCGCGCCGGAACGCATGGCCCTCGGCCGTCCCCTGGACCTCGATGAAATGCCCGGCATCGTTCATGACCACGTTCATGTCGGTCTCGGCCTCCGAGTCCTCGGCATAGTCCAGGTCCAGCACCGGTGTTCCCTGGTAGATGCCCACCGACACCGCCGCCACATGACCATGCAGGGGATTGCGCCGGACCCGTCCGGTCTTCATCAGCTGCTGGACGGCCTCCGCGAGCGCTACATAGCCGCCGGTAATGGAGGCGGTCCGGGTGCCGCCGTCGGCCTGCAGCACGTCGCAGTCAATGATGATGCGCCGCTCGCCTAACGCCTCGAGGTCGACCACCGCCCGCAGCGAGCGCCCGATCAGGCGCTGAATCTCCACGGTGCGCCCCTGCTGGCGCCCGCGTGCGGCCTCGCGATCACTCCGGCTGCCGGTTGCCCGTGGCAACATGCCGTACTCGGCGGTTACCCAGCCGCGATTGCTGTTGCGCAGCCACGGTGGCACCCGATTCTCGACCGATGCCGTGCACAGCACTCGCGTCTCGCCAAATTCCACCAGCACGGATCCCTCCGCATGACGGGTAAAGCCGCGGGTCAGACGAATCGGACGCAAATCATTGGCAGCTCGGCCACTCGGGCGCATGGACATCTCCAGGGTTAGTGCAATCGTGCGGAAAAAGACTGGACAGGGTAGCATTAACGCGATGAATCAGGGCACGACTGGCACGCTTTACATCGTTTCCGCGGCTTCGGGCGCGGGCAAGACATCGTTGCTGCGCGCGCTCATGGCGCATGACCCGCAGCTGGTGATCTCGGTTTCCCATACCACCCGCGCGCCACGGCCGGGCGAGGTGGACGGGCACGACTATCATTTTGTGGACGATGCGGCCTTTGCTGCGTTGATTGATCAGGGGGCCTTTCTCGAACACGCGCAGGTCTTCGATCGGCGCTACGGGACGACCCATGCCGCGGTGGCGGCCGACCTCGAGGCCGGGCGGGATGTGCTCGTCGAGATCGACTGGCAGGGCGCCCGGCAGATTCGTGAGCAATGGCCTGATACCGTTTCGATCTTCATTCTGCCGCCGTCGCGCGATGCGCTCGAGGAGCGGCTGCGCGCTCGCGCCCAGGACAGTGAGGCCGTGATTGCTGATCGCATGGATGCTGCGGTGAGTGAGATGAGTCATGCCGGGGAGTACGACTATCTGGTCTGGAACGATGATTTCGAGACCGCGCTCGAGGATCTCGAGGCCATTGTGCGTGCGCGGCGGCTCCTTGCCGGGCGGCAGTTTTTGCGCCATGCGGGGGCGTTGGAGGCCCTGGTTCAGGGCGCGTAGGCTCGCACTCTGAATGGGCCCCTGGGGCCGTGCCGTGCCGTGCCGCTTCCACGGCCGTGCCATGCCGCTTCCGCCCACTTCCTCCGCGCTCACACGATGCGCGGGGCGCATCGGGGTTTGCGACACACCGATTGGCGCCTCAAGATCGCACGGAGAAAGTGGGCGGAATCGGCAACCCCGGGATTGGGGAGGCCCCTCAAAACCAACAACCCATAACTGCCATGGCACCGCCGCATCGCCAGGCACCTCCCAAAAAGCCCAGGGCCGCCACCCGATCCCGGGCTTGCCGATTTCGCATACTTCCCCCGGGCGATCTTGATGAGCCCGTCGGTGTGTAGTGGCGGTTCGGCCGCCCCG
>CAJXMI010000103.1 GCA_913056145.1 uncultured Spiribacter sp. | reverse complement strand
CTCCGATACGCTTGCTATTGTATTCGCCTGTTCTGCCCCGTCGCATCGTCGACTCCTGCCTAGGAGAATGCACCGCTATTAACGCTAACGCATTGATTCGTTAATAGCGAGCCGCGTTAATCACGCGGATGAAAATAGCGGTCTATCAGGCCTCGATGCGCTGCACGATCAGATCAAAGACCTCATGGCCCTTGCGAATGCCCCGTCGCTCGAATCGGGTGCCGGGCCGGTCGCCGGGATCGGCGGCATAGCCATCGTGCGGGTTGTACAGGCGGGGCTCGGCGGCGCTGAGCTCAAGCATCCACTCGGCGTATTCGGCCCAGTCGGTGGCCATGTGCAAAAAGCCGCCGGGCTCAAGCCGGTCAGCCACCCTGGCAAGCCATGGCGCCTGCACCATCCGGCGCTTGTGATGCCGCTTTTTGGGCCAGGGGTCGGGGAAGAAGAGCTGCAGGCCGGCCAGCGACGCCGAGGGGAGGCCCTCGCGCAGCAGCTCGCTGGCATCGGCCAGCAGCACCTTGAGGTTGGTGATTGCCTCTGATTCGATGCGCCTGAGCAGCCGACCGGTGCCGGCGCGATAGACCTCGACGCCCAGATAGTTGCGCTCGGGATGCGCCTGCGCGATCTCGGCCAGCGCCTCGCCATCACCAAAGCCGATATCGAGCACCAGCGGCGCCGGGCGCTCGAACAGCCCCTGGGGGTCGAGCGGGCCCGAGCCCGGGGCCCAGTCGACGCCATACAGCGGATACAACTCATCGAGCGCGCGCTGTTGACCGGCGGTGAGCCGGCCCTCGCGACGGACAAAGCTGCGGATCGGGCGATGCCTGGGTTCGCTCACGCGCCGCCTTGCCAGAAGGTGCCCTCGAGCGGCGAGCTGGCCGAGGCAAACCGGCGCATGGGCATGCGCCCGGCCAGGAACGCCTCGCGCCCCGCCTCGATGCCCTTGCGCATGGCCGAGGCCATGAGCACCGGGTTCTTTGCAGCGGCAATGGCGGTGTTCATGAGGACACCATCACAGCCCAGCTCCATGGCCACGGCGGCATCCGAGGCCGTGCCGACGCCGGCATCCACAATGATCGGGACATCGGCATTTTCGATGATGGTCATGAGGTTGTAGCGATTCTGGATGCCCAGCCCCGAGCCAATCGGCGAGGCAAGCGGCATCACCGCCACACAGCCCATCTCTTCAAGGCGCTTCGCGGCGATGGGGTCGTCACTGGTGTAGACCATGACGTCGAAGTCGTCGGCCACCAGCTTTTCGGCCGCCTCGAGGGTGGCCGGTACATCGGGATAGAGGGTTTTCGGATCGCCCAGCACCTCCAGCTTGACCAGGTTGTGGCCATCGAGCAGCTCGCGCGCCAGTCGGCATACGCGCACCGCATCGTCCGCGGTGTAACACCCGGCCGTGTTGGGCAAGATGGTGAACTCGCTCGGCGGGATCACGTCGAGCAGGTTTTCCTCGTCGGCGTTCTGGCCGATGTTGGTGCGGCGGATCGCAACGGTGACGATCTCCGCGCCACTGGCACGGATGGCTTCACCCGTCTCGGCCATGTCGCGGTACTTGCCGGTGCCAACAAGCAACCGGGAGTGGAACACGCGGCCGGCGATCGTAAGGGTATCGTGGTCGGTCATAATGCCTCTTGCTGTGTCAGCCGCCCCCGATGGCGCGGATGATCTCGACCCGGTCGTCATCCTGCAGCCGGGTCCTGGCGTATTCGCTGCGTGGCACCACATCCTCGTTGTGCTCGATGGCCACGCGCTGTCCCGCCATGCCGACCTGCTCAAGCAGCTGCTCGAGGGTGCAATCAGCGGGTACCTGCCTCGCCTCGCCGTTAACGCGAACCGTGATGTCGGATGCCGGGGAGTTCATGGCTGCATTATACCGCAGACGATCGGGACACCGTGATCACGGGACTTGCCCAAATTCATCAAACCCGGATACTAGAGATCGGTGCGCGGCTGTAGCTCAATGGTAGAGCGCTGCCCTCCCAAGGCAGTGATGCCGGTTCGATCCCGGTCAGCCGCTCCAGCTCTCTTGCGTGTCGATCACGTCACCGGCCTGCACCTGCACCTGGCAGGCAATGGCCTCGCGGCCGTTAATGCGAACCCGACAGCGCTGGCACTGGCCAATGGCACAGAACCAGTCGGGCGCCTGCGCCGTTGTCTCACCGGCCCTGCCTGCATGCTGCAGCAAGGCCGCCAGCACGCTGGATCCGCTGGGTAACTGCGTTGCTCTGCCGTCCACCTGCACCGTGACCCAATCGGCCGGTTCAATCGGGCCATCCACTGCCCTGAAGCCGGGCCCGCTCATGCAAACCGCTCCGGGTGGAGCTGCCCGCCGCAGGGGTGCGTGTCACCATCCGCCACGCAGGCGGCCACGAGCTCGCCGGTTATCGCCGCAAGCCCATGCCCGGCGCCCTCATGCCCCGTCGCCACGATCAGGCGCTCGGCCCCGGGCAGCGGCCCGATGATCGGGTGGCCGTCACGCGAAAACGGGCGCAGTCCGGCATAGGCCCGAATCACGCGCAGCCGGGCCAGGTCGGGGACAACGCCCACGCAATCGGCCAGCAGCCGCTGCACGGTATCCATGTTCACACTCATGTCAAAGCCGGCAAACTCGCGCGAGCTCCCGCATAGAATCGTGCCGCTGCGGGTCGCCTCGATGATGGCCGCCGTCTGGACGGCCGTCTCATCCACTTCGGTGCTCTCGGCGGCCGCCTGATAGCCAAAGTCGGCGATCTTGGAGTTGACCTGGACGTCGCCGCGCTCCAGCACGGCGATATGCCCCTTGCGGGGCTCGACCGGGACGGACAGGCCCAGCGGCGCCAGGACCTCGTTGGTCCACACGCCGGTGCACAGGCAGACATGCCCGGCGCTGATCCGCCCGCCATCCGACAGCTGCACCGTGACGCCGGTGTCACCCGGTTCGAGCTCCTCTATGGCCTGGTAAAAGCGATATGGCACGCCGGCCGCCTGCAGTTGGCGCGCGATCTGATAACAGGCCAGCATGGGCTGCACCTGGGCATCGTCCGGCCAGTGCCCCACGGCCACCGTGTCCGGGCCCAGATGCGGCTCGATCTCGGCCCAGCCCGCGTCAAGGAAGCGGCAGTTGATGCCCTCGACCTGCTGCGCGCGCACAAGCTCGGCAAGCCCTTCGGCCTCGGCCGCGGAGCGGGCCACCACGGTCGAGCCCTTGGGGTCGAACTCGCAGTGGTTGCCATAGCGCTCGGCAAACCGGGTCCAGGCCTTGAGACTGCGATCCGAGAGCTCAAGCATGAGACCCGGCGATTTATCGGAGCAAAGCAGGTTGCCATCGCTGCTGCGCGACGTCCCCGGTGCAAGGCCGCCCCGGTCGACCACCATCACCCGCAGGCCGCGCTCGTGCAGGGCAAGGGCCACAAAGCTGCCGATGATCCCGCTGCCCACCACCAGCGCATCAATCCGCATCATCAAGCACCTCCGCCACCGACACCGGGCGTGAGAAAGCACGCTGGTTGAGCGCACCGCGTGGCGTATGCCCCGCAGCCCGAATGCGCTCGGTGACCTGGGGCTCGCAGTAGCGCCCCTGACACGGGCCCATGCCGCAGCGTGTCACCACTTTAATCGATGAGAGATCCGCCAGGCCCAACGCCACGGCCTCATCCACCGCCGCCACCCGGGTGCCCTCGCAGGCACAGATCACCGCATCGGCGCGGGAGGCCTGGCGCGCGCGGCGGGCCTGAGCCTTTTCCAGCGCGCGGGCAAAGCCGATCAGAAACGCCCGCTGCCAGCGCCCCGGGGATCGCCGTGGCGAGCGGCCATCCAGATCACTCATCACCGCCGGCACCACGCGCTTGCCTGATAGCCCGGCATGTCGCCAGCCACGGATACCCTGGCCTTCGCCAATCACATACACACCGGGCACGCTACTGCGCCCCAAGTCATCCGCAGTGACGGCCCAGTACCCGCCCATCGAGTCATAATGCAGCGCGCAGCCCGCAGTACGGGCCAGCTGCGTTTGCGGGATGAAGCGCTCGCTAAGCCCCAGATGGTCAAAGGCGATGCGCTCGTCCTGATCGGTGAGCAACTCGCCTGCCGATACCTCCGAGACCCCCACGCCATGGCGCATCCGCACCCCGGCGCGTGCCAAAAGGGCACGGGTCTGCAGGAACTCCAGGCTGTTACCGGGAATGCCCAACCCCCAGGGTGCCAGGCGCAGATAATCGCGGGTCTGCAGTCGATCCAGCACCTGCGCCACGCGGGCACCGGCGCGTACCAGGCCGGCCGCCACCACCGCCAGGAACGGCCCGCTGCCGGCAATCACGATATCCCCCTCAGGGACGATGCCCTGGCCCTTGAGCAGGGCCTGGAGCGCACCGGCGCTGGTCACGCCCGGAGCCGGCAGCCCCGGGACCGGGTCGTGCAGATCATAAGCGCCGCAGGCCAGCACCACCGCGGCAAACTCTGCCGCCTCGGCGCCCTGCCCCGCATCAAACCAGACCCGCCCGCCGGGCTCGACCGAGAGCACCCGGGTGCCACAGCGCAGGGCAAGAAGGCCGGAGTGCCGGGCCAGCGCTTCGAGGGATGTGGGCGGCCCGCTCGCCAAAACCCGCGAGATGTTGCCGCCGCTGCGTGGCTGTTCGTCAAACAGGGTGACAGGGACGCCACGAGCGATCAGCCCCCGCGCCGCCGCCTCGCCGGCCGGCCCGGTGCCCACCACGGCGACTGGCTCGGGAGACTGCCCGATCGGTGCCGCCACACTCGTGCTCACGCCCCCAGGTAGGCCTGGACGATGCTCTCGTCCGCTGCCAGAGCGGCCGCTTCGCCCTCGTTCCAGATCTCGCCGTTTTCAAGCACGTAGGCGTAGTGGGCAATCTTGAGCGCAAGGCGGGCGTTCTGCTCGACCAGCAGGATGGTGGTGCCGGCCTCGTTGAGCTGCTTGACGATGCGCATGGTCTGGGTGACCAGCTTGGGCGCCAACCCCATCGAGGGCTCATCCAGCAACAGCACCCGGGGCCCGTGCATCAATGCGCGGCCCAGTGCCAGCATCTGCTGCTCGCCGCCCGAGAGCAGCGAGCCATCCTGGTTGCGCCGCTCGGCCAGGATCGGAAAGCGCTCAAAGACATCCGCCATGCGCTCGCGGCGCAGGCCGTGGTCGCGCACGGTAAAACTCCCGAGCTCGAGGTTTTCCTGCACGCTCAGGCCCTTGAGGATATGGCGCCCCTCCGGGA
>CAJXMI010000102.1 GCA_913056145.1 uncultured Spiribacter sp. | reverse complement strand
GGCATTCGGCTTCTGTTTCCCATCAGGGACCTCGAGGACATGGGGGCCATCACCTACTCGGATATTGCCGTGGGGTTTGTCGACCCGGTTATCGCCGCGTCTCGACGCTATGGTGCGGATCGCGTGCTGGCGGGGCGGCTGATGGCCACTACGGCGGATGCCGTGGCCGGCCGCTGGCTGCTTGCCGACCCCGATGCGGGCACGGCCCGGCGCTGGCAGGTGCGTGCCGAGGATACCGCCGAGGCCATTGAGGCTACCGCGGCGGCGATGGCGGCCGAGCTGCGCGAGGCCTTTGCCTATCAACCCGATCTGCGCGCACGCGGCCGCCTTGCGCTTGCGATTAGCGGCATCCATGACCTCGCCACCCATGACCGCGTGGTTGACCGCTTGCTTGCGCTCAGCGGGGTTGAGCGCGTTAACCCGGTGGCGGTGGGCGACGATCGGGTCCGCTTTGAGCTCGCGATCAGTGTCGAGCCGCAGCGGGTGCGCGATGCGCTTGCGCGAGACGAGCGACTGCGCCCCGCCGAGGATGGGTTTCGCTGGGAATGAACCACCCAGGTGCGCTTTTCCCGCAGCTTGCACTCGACTTCCGCCCGGATCCGACGGTTGATCTGGCCGCCTTTGTGCCGGACGGCAATGAGGAGGCGGTGGCTTTGGTGCGGGCCCTCGCAACGCCCGCGGCGCAGTGGCTTTATGTGTGGGGCAGCTCGGGCAGCGGCCGCAGTCATCTGCTGCAAGCCGCCTGCGGGTGCATCGGGGATGCGGGCGGGACCGCGGTCTATATCCCGCTTGCCGAGTGCAGGCATCGCTCACCCGATCTGCTCGCCGGCCTCGAGCGCGTGGCATTGGTGGCAATCGATGACCTTCAGCTCATTGCCGGGCAGCCCGCGTGGGAAGAGGCCGTGTTTCACTGCTACAACCGGGTCCGCGATGCGGGCGGGCAGCTGGTGGTGGCCGCCGATCAGGCACCGGATGGACTGGGGCTTGGCCTTGCCGATCTGGTATCACGGCTGCAGGCGCTACTGCGCTTGCGGCTGTCGCCGCCGGACGACGCGCGCCGGCGGCGGGTCCTGGCCGCGGCGGTTGCACGGCGGGGGCTCGATCTGCCGGCCGCGAGCGCGGATTATCTGCTCACCCGGGAGGCCCGTGATCTACGGCACCTGATGGCCGTTGTGGCGCGGCTTGACGAGGCGTCGCTGCGTAGTGGCCGGCGTCTGACCGTGCCCTTCATTCGCACCGTGCTGGGGTATTAGTCGGAAGGAGCGGCCTTGCTCGCCGCCTTTGCGGCTCGATGGGCGCGCTTGCCACCCCGCAACACCAGCATGGCGCAGCCAAAATACACCAGTGCAAGGAGCGCCTCGGCCGTACCCAGCCAACGCGCTGGCGCCGGCCCGGTGGCGGCTACCAGGCCGTGGACAAAATAGGCCATGGCCAGCATGCCGGTCCACTGGAGGGTGTAGCGGCGGCGGCGAAGGATGCCGCGAACGCCGAGGAGCAGCGGAAGCAAAAAGACGGCTAGCAGCGGCAGGCGCAGGGAGTCGGGTGGCGGATCCAGCGCGATCAGCCATGCCGTCAAAAGCCCGATCATGCCAAGCCAGCTGCCCAGGGCGATGCGCTGAAGGCCGCTTGCCGCAACGGTGGTTGCCGTCTCGCCACTGACCGGCGCCTGCGTGGGTTCCTGCGAGGGTTGGTCAGTCATTGCGCGCCGCTCCGTTGTCGGCACCCAGCCGCTCGGCGGCACGGGCCACGCGCTCGCCAAGGCAGCGGCACAGGCGGGCCTCGGTGTCGTCCACAGCGCGATCGGCCTCGGCGCCGGCCAGATGGCTGGCGCCATAGGGTGTGCCGCCCGTTTGGGTGGCCATGAGCCCGGGTTCGGAGTACGGCAGGCCCACCAGATACATGCCGTGATGCAGCAGGGGCAGCATCATCGTGAGCAGGGTGCTTTCCTGGCCGCCATGCAGGCTGCCGGTCGAGGTGAATACCGCGGCCGGGCGGCCATCCAGCGCGCCGTTCATCCACAGCCCGGCGGTCTGATCCAGAAAATGCTTGAGTGGCGCCGCCATGTTGCCAAAGCGCGTGGGACTGCCGAGCACCAGCCCCTGGCAGTCGGCCAGGTCCTCAAGACTGGCGTAGGGCGCCCCGCTATCGGGAACGGCCGGGGCAGTCGCCTCGCTGACTTCCGAGACCGGCGGCACGGTGCGCAGCCGGGCGACCGCCCCCGGAACGGCTTCCACGCCGTGCGCGATCTGCCGGGCCATGGCGTGAGTGGCCCCGTGGCGGCTGTAGTAGAGCACAAGGATTTCGCATGTCATGCCCCGATCATCCGGTCTCGAACCGGGCAGCGCAAGAGTTCCCGGCACGGATTGATATCGGTCAACTTTACCGCGATCCCGATCCGTGGAAATATAGGGCGCCAATGCAGGGCCTGGCCCCGCAACCGACAGGATCGTCTGGCTAAGAGGAGCGTGATGAAGACCATGCGATTGGCGGTACTTGCCGTCCTGCCGTTGCTGCTGAGCCTGCCCACCACCGGTGTGGCGCAGGGGGACATCTCGGCGGGCCGTGACAAGGCCTACACCTGCATGGGCTGCCATGCGGTAGAGGGTTATCGAAACGCCTACCCCTCCTTCCGGGTGCCCAAGCTGGGCGGCCAGCATGCCGACTATATTGTCTCGGCGCTCAAGGCCTATCAGGCGGGTGATCGCCAGCACGCCACCATGCAGGCGCTGGCGGCCACCCTTAGCGAACAGGACATGCAGGACATTGCGGCCTACTTTGAGGCTGCCGGGCAGGGCAACGCGCAATGAATCGACTGATCTCACCCGCACTCATGCTGATGATCTCGCTGCCGGTTGGTGTCGCGCTGGCCCAGCCAATCGGTGATCCGATCGCCGGGCAGGAAAAGTCGCAGACCTGCATTGCCTGCCACGGGGCCAATGGCGCGTCGGACAATCCGGCATTCCCAAAGCTCGCCGGCCAACACCCTGATTATCTGCTGCATGCCTTGCAGGCCTATCGTTCGGGCGAACGCAACAACGCCATCATGAACGGCCAGGCCGCGGCGCTCAGCGACACGGACATGCGTGATCTGGCGGCCTATTACGGCTCGCTGGATCCCGCGCTCGGCACACTGGTGCGCGACAGGGCGCCGGAATAACCCCGCCGGTAGTCGGGATAGAGCAGCGTATAGCCACTCGCCAGCAGGCGCGCGTTGCGGCAGCGCCGGCCGGCTGACGCCCCGGTCGCTCGCGGCGGCCTCGGGCAGCCCAGCTGCCCGGCCAGCCAGTCCATCACCTCGCATTGTGTGCAGGGCGCGCTGTCGCTGCCAATGTAGGTGTCGGCCGGCGCCGGCAGCTGGCCCAAGTGGCGCAAAATCGCCACGCAGTCAGCTTCGTGAATCCGGTTGGTATATCGCGCAGGGTGATGGGCGCAGGGTTTACCGGCCCGCACGCGGCGGATGAGCGCATCGCGCCCGGCCCCGTAGATCCCGGCAAAACGCACCACCACATGGCCTCCGCGGTGGCTGGCGGCCAGCCGCTCGCCCTCGAGCAGGCGGCGGCCGGAGAAGCGTGCGGGATTGGTTGGACTGGTCTCGTCCACCCATTCGCCTGCATCCTGGCCGTACACCCCGGTGCTCGAGACAAAGATCAGGCGCGCGCCGGCGCTGTCGGTCGCGGGCAGCGCGTCCAGCAGCCGGGCAAGCCCGGTGACATAGGCGTCACGGTAGCCGGCATCGTCATACTGCGACGGGGTAAGGATGTAATACACCCGATCAAGCGCCGCGGGCAGGTGCTCGGCGAGAGGCGCGGTCAGCAGATCGGCGGCGATCGGCGCGATGCCCGCCGGCAGCGCGGCCTGCGTTGATCAAGGACATGACCTACAGTGGTGTGGCAGGCCATTGGCCAAAGGTTCATTACGGCGCTCTATAACCGGGGTTTATGGCGCGCGGCGGGCAAAAGAAAACCCCCGGATGCCGTGGGCATCCGGGGGCAATCTCTTGAAATAGAGTGCTTTTCTTAGGCGAGACGGCCCATGGCCACGGCCACGTCGGCCATGCGGCACGAAAAGCCCCATTCGTTGTCGTACCACGCCAGAACGCGCACGAGCCGGCCGCCGGTGACGCGGGTCTGGTCAGGCGCGAAGATCGAGCTTTCCTCGGTGTGGTTGAAATCGACGCTGACCTTGGGTTCGGGATCATAGCCCAGAACGCCTTTCATCGGCCCTGCCGCGGCTTCGGCCATGACGTCGTTCACATCGGCGGCGGTCACGTCTTTCTTGGCCACGAACGTCAGGTCCACGGCCGAGACATTTGGGGTTGGCACGCGCATGGCCGAACCGTCGAGCTTGCCCTTGAGGCCGGGCAGAACCTCGCCCAGTGCCTTGGCGGCCCCGGTGGACGTGGGGATCATCGACATGGCGGCGGCACGGGCGCGGTAAAGGTCGGAATGGCGCCGGTCCAGCGTGGGCTGATCGCCGGTGTAAGCGTGGATCGTCGTCATTATCCCCGACTCGATACCGATGCCAGCGTCCAGAACCTTGGCCATAGGGGCAAGGCAGTTGGTCGTGCAGGAGCCGTTCGAGATCATCTTCTCGCCGACTTGCAGATCGGCATCGTTCACACCGTAGACCACGGTGCGGTCGACGTTCTTGCCGGGGGCCGACAACAGCACCTTGCCGGCACCGCGCTCAAGGTGTTTCTTGGCCTTTTCGCCGTCGTTGAACTTGCCGGTGCATTCCATCACAACGTCGACGCCGGACCAATCCAGTTCATCCATGTCGTAGGTCGAGTACATCTCCATCGGGCCACGGCCCAGATCCATGGTGCCATCGCCTAGAACGATCTCGTTGGGAAAGCGGCCATGCACGCTGTCGTATTTCATCAGGTGCGCCGAAGTCTCCAGTGGGCCAGTGGCATTGACCTTGACGACCTTGATGTCGTTGCGGGTGCTGGTGGCGATATGGGCGAGGGTGCAACGGCCAATACGGCCGAATCCGTTGATCCCGACGGTGATCGTCATGGGGCGTCTCCTGCATGCATGAAGTTGCCCGGGGTATAGACGCAGGGAGGGCCTGCGGGAAGGTGCAAAAGCGCAGTTTCCGCACGATTTTCAGGGTGTTAGCGATAACCGTTATCGCAAACCCGAGGCCGATGGACGCGGTTGCGCTAACGTCGGCGGGCCTTCGCGACTCAGCCAGCGGCGGGGGCCGGATGACGGCCCCCGCGGGGTTTCAGGCAACCATCTGTGCCACGGTCTCGCCA
>CAJXMI010000101.1 GCA_913056145.1 uncultured Spiribacter sp. | reverse complement strand
GCGGCGGTGACGCTGCTGGTGATCGCGCGGCTGCGCGGTGTGCCGATGCCCTTCAGTCCCTCGCTGGCGCGCCGCTACCTGTTGCTGGGCCTGATCAGCAATGCCCTGCCGTTTTCCTTCATTGTCTGGGGGCAGACCCAGATCCCCAGCGGGCTTGCCTCGATCATCAACGCCATGACGCCGATCTGGGCCGTCCTGGTGGGCCTGCTGATCCGCAGCGATGAGCGCCTGACGCCTGGCCGCGCCGTGGGCATCCTGCTTGGGTTTGCGGGGGTGGCGGTGCTGATGGGGCCGGATCTGCTGCGCGAGCTCGACCCCTACAGCCTGGGTCAGCTCTCGGTGCTGGGCGCGACGATCTGCTATGGCTTTGCCGTGCACTATGGACGCCGCTTCGGGGATACGCCGCCGCTGGTCAACGCGGCCTACATGCTCACCGCCGCCACGGTCTGGCTGCTGCCCGTGGCCATGATTGTCGAGCAGCCCTGGACGCTCGCACCGGGCGCAACCGGCTGGGCCGCGCTACTGGGCCTGTCGCTGCTTTGCACCGCCTTCGCCTATCTGCTGTATTTCCGCATTCTGGCCTCGGCGGGTGCGACCAACATGTCGCTGGTCACCTTTATCGTGCCGGTCTCGGCCATCACGCTGGGCGCCGTCTTTCTTGACGAGCGCCTGGGCCCGACCGCCTTTACCGGCATGGGCGTGCTCTTTGCAGGGCTCGCCATTATCGACGGGCGCATGCCGCGCTGGTTGATGGCGCGCCTTCGCGGGTAATCCGCCGGCGCGGGGAGTCTGGCGGGCTTCATAACCCTGGCAACCCGGTCGGTCAGCCGCGCCCTACCGCCTCATCCCCGGCCCCCTGGCCATCCAGTGGTCGGAACAGCTCGGCAACGGCCTCCGGGTCAATCACCGATGGCGCCACACCCGCGCCATCGCCCAGCAACCGCTCACCCAGTTCGGCCTTGTCCTGCTGCAGCGCCATGATGCGATCCTCAACGGTATCGCGGGTGAGCAGATGATAGACAAACACCGGCTGGGTCTGGCCGATCCGATGGGCGCGGTCGGTGGCCTGGCGGGTCACGGCAGGGTTCCACCACGGGTCATAATGGATCACGGTATCGGCGGCGGTGAGGTTGAGGCCCGTACCGCCGGCCTTGAGGCTGATCAAAAAGATGGGCACCTCGCCACTTTGAAAGCGATTAACGACGGCCTCACGATCGCGGGTCTCACCGGTCAGCCGCGCCCAGGTGTGACCGCGCTCGGCCAGGGCTGTCTCGATCAGGGCAAGCATTCGCGTGAACTGCGAGAAGATCAGCACCCGCCGGCCCGCCTGCATCAGGTCATCCACCAGCTCGAGCAGCAAGTCGAGTTTGGCGGACTCATGCGCCGTGGCCGGTGCATTGGCAAGCAGGCGCGGATCGCAGCACACCTCGCGCAGCTTTAACAGGGCATCCAGCACCAGCACGCGCGCCTGCTGGGTACGGCCCTGTTCGGCAAGGGCCTCTCGCACCCGGCGCTCCTGCGCCAGGCGAAGCTGCTCGTAGAGCGTGCGCTGCCCGCCCGCAAGCTCGGCATGCAGGTGGATTTCGGTCTTGGCCGGCAGATCACTGGCAATGGCCTGCTTGGTTCGCCGCAGCAAAAACGGCGCAACCCGCTCACGCAGGGCACTCAGGCGCGTCTCGTCACCCTCCTGCTCGATCGGCCGGCGATAGACGCGCTTGAAGGCAGCGGCATTGCCCAGCAGACCAGGTGCCACAAAGTCGAACTGCGACCAGAGCTCGCCCAGGTGATTCTCGAGCGGGGTACCGGTCAGACTGAGGCGCTGCCTCGCCTCGAGCGTGCGCACCGCCCGCGCCGCCTGGGCACGCGGGTTCTTGACCGCCTGGGCCTCGTCGAGCACCAGCAGATGCCAGGACGGCTCATGCAGCCGGGCGATATCGCGCACCAGCAGGCTGTAGGTGGTCAGCACCAGATCGTAGTCGCCCAGCTGTGCATAGTGGAGGTGGCGGTCGGGGCCATGCAGGCGCAGCACCCGCAGCCCCGGCGCAAACCGGGCGGCCTCCTGCGCCCAGTTGAACAGCAGGCTGGTGGGCACTACCACCAGGCTTGGCGCACGGGCCCGGCCGGCTTCCTTTTCCAGCAACAGATGGGCAAGCACCTGCAGGGTTTTGCCAAGCCCCATGTCATCGGCCAGCACGCCCCCCAGGCCGATCCGTGCCAGGCGCTGGAGCCAGGCCACGCCCTCACGCTGGTAGGGGCGCAGCTCGCCATGCAGGCCCCGCGGCGTCGGCGTCTCGCCGGCCTCGCCCAGCGCACCAATCTCGCGTCCCAGCCGCCGCAGTTCGGTATCCCCCACCCAGTGAAGGGCCCGGCCCTGTGCCGCGGTCAGCTGATCAAGCAGGCTCGCCCGCCCCACCGGCATCGCCAGCCGTCCGCCATCAAGGCGAACCGCCGGATCGTAGAGCTCGGTCAGCCCCCGCAACAGCGGCACCAGGCGCGATGCCGGCACCGGGATCAGCCGGCCATCGCCCAGATCCACCAACAGGCTTGCCTCCGGGTCGATGGCATCAAGGTGACGGGGCGACATGCCCTCGGGGTTGTCGCGGATCAATGCAAGCAGCAGGGGCAGCAGGGGGTGTCGCTCGCCCTCGACCTCGACCGAGACATCGAGGGTGAACCAGCCCGGACGCTCACGGTCACGCTCGACGTCGGCCTGCCACAGCTCGGCCGCCGTCAACCGCCAGGGGAAACACGGCTCGGTCGCGATCTGCCAGCCCTCGCCCTGAAGCGCTGGTACGCTGCCCGCCACAAAGCGGCGCCACTCGCCGCTGTGTGCTGGCGCAAATCGGTTGCCGGCAACACTGCCGGCAGACTGCAGACCGGTCGCTTCCAGCCGCTTGCGCGCCCGGCGCTCGGCGCGGCGATCGCGCTGGTATTCATGCAGCTCGCCATTTTCAAAGACCGACAGAGTCGCTGCCGGGTCATCGGCGGCGACCCGGTGCCCGGCATAGTCAAAGGCAAATTCCGCTACCGGCTCACCACTCTCGCTGCGGCCTGGCCGGGTGTTGTCACTCAGGCGCGTGAGCCGCAACACGGGCACCGGGCGGACATCGGCAAAACACCGACGCCGGGGCGCCTCGGGTGGCGGCACGGGCAGCTTGCGAGCGGCAAGGCCCTGCGCGGTCGAGTCGATATCGCCCGGCTCGATGAGCGGTGCAGCCAGCAAACGCTCGATCAGGGCGTTATCCAGGCCAGTCTCAATGCGACCGAAGGTGCCTGCCTGGGGATCGACCCACAGCGGCGGATACCCCGCCACCGCCAGGCACTCACCGTCCACGTCAGGGACCAGCTGCTGGCGGCCATCCGCCCTGACCTGCCACTGAAACCCGCCCTTGGCCGCAGCCGCTTCACCAAGTGCGGGGCGCCCGGCGTCCTGCCAGTAGGCACGTCCGGTCTCGGCAAGCAGCTTGAACAGAAAGTGGCGGTCATCGAGCGGCACGGGGCTGCCCGCCTCGGGCAGCAGCCGCAGCAGCCGGCGGTCATCGGCACCGAGCAGGCCTGCCGGCGCCCGGCGGATGCCGTTAAAGGGGCTGAGCCGGCCATAGCCACCCTGTCGTTTCGGCCGCGCGCGCCGCGGCGTCACCACGACATTGCCATCGCCATCCTGATCAACCAGATAGATCAGAACCTCGGCGCCGCGACCCGAGCGCGAGGCCGTCGCCATCGCCGTGGCCGCCTCCAGTTCGCTCAACCACTGATGGACGGCCGGATTGGCCTGGCTGAGCCCCCCGGCGGTCTTGCGCCCCAGGTAAAACAGCAGCGCGGCTACCGCATGCGCGCAACCCCCCTGCTCCGGGCAGCTGCAGTAGGTGGTGACCGGCCGGGGTGAAGGCAAGGGGTGGATGCGGCAGTCCACCGAGTGCACATGGCGGCGATCGGCCTGTACCCGGGCAAAAAACCCCTGCCCACCGGGGCTGCAGTCCACCACCGCCTGCTCGCGCAACAGCCGCTCGCCGGCCTGCAGCGCCTCGCGCGAAAAATCAGCCCAGATAACGCCCTCGCCATGCTGCTGGATCCAGGCCTCAAAGGGTTCGGTCACTGGGGTCACTCCGGAGCTGCTCATACACAACCCCACAGCATACCCTGTTCACAAGTCGGCGGGGTGAAAAACCAGCCGGCGTGTTCAGCCGCCGCTCACCGGCGGCAGCAGGACCAGCGTTTCGTTGGCCGCGAGAGTGTCGCTGCGCACCCGCATCTCGTCACCCACGGCACAGGCAACGCGCGGCAAATGCGGCTCAAGCGCCGGATGCGTCTCGGTCAATGCGTCCAGCACGGTCGCAATCGTGGCTGGCGGCGTCACGCCCACCTCGACCTCACTAGCGCCAGCGGCCTCGCGCAATACACCGAACAGCTCGATGGTCTGGGTCATTTCAAGTCCTCGCAGTCGCGATCCGTGCCACAGCTGCGGTCCGACAGCAGCTGGATGGACGTTGATAATCTCGGCGCATAGGAAGGCTACATAATGTGGGGCGGGTTGTCTTTACAGGTTTTGGCTCATCCAAAGCATGTAAATGGGTTGCATTGCCTCTGCAGCGCCGCCATACTCAGCATCGTTCCCGCTCTGCCACAGGCATCGGGCATTCGAGACTACGCAATGGCCAGCCCAGCGTAGCCGACTCGGGCGCCGGTGATGACAAGCCTGCCCGAGTCGCGTTCAAGCCCCCTTTCTGGGGGCTTTGTCATTTTATGAGTCAGACAAGTTGCGCGAGATGCCCGAGGTTAAGCCCGTGCATCACACATGCGTATACCTCTCGCATACGCTCCCGTGCGAGACGCTGCTTGAAATACAGACGTTTCCCGGTCTGCTGATCCTTCTTCCCTAGTCTGATCAACTCCAGACGATGGAATCCCACCGTGTAGATCATGTCACCTTTCACCCATGATGGTCGTTCCTGGAACCTGGAAAGCTGTGGCAGCGACGCTCGCGGCAGTTCCAGGTGGTAGGGCATTACGGGACTTGGTGGCTCAGTGCTCAACGCAACGACCGTCACGAGATTAGGACGACCTCTCATGGCGGGTGACAGAACCACCACGGGCCGTCCTGACTTGACCATTTCTGGTTCCTTGAACCCACACGAGAAATCACACAGAAGGATCTGTCCGATCTTGGGATGAAAGTTTATCGGCATGCTACAAGCATACGAATTCCATCTTATCCATAAAAAAACCCCGCCGGGGGACGGGGTCTTTTTATGGATGGATGGCTGGGGGACCAGGATTACTCGGCCTGCGGCCTCGCCCTCCGGGCCG
>CAJXMI010000100.1 GCA_913056145.1 uncultured Spiribacter sp. | reverse complement strand
CTGACCTGCCGCCAGGCAAGCGTCAACACCCGCTCGAGGACGATCTCGGCAATGTCCGTCAGATAGTCGCTGACCAGCATGACCGGGATGGCGCCCGCCAGATCGGCCGCGGCCACCCGCAGCACCTGCGCCTGCTTGAAATGCCGCAGGATCTCCATTTGCTGCTCAAGGTCGTCCAGCTCGGCGGTGGCCATGCGCGCATCCAGCTCTGCACCAAGGGCGGCGCGGCTGAGCGGCGCATAGAGCGTGCGCGGGTCGAGCAGCTCGTCGAGCAGCATGGGGTGGAGCGCCAGATAGCGCGCAATCCACGGGCTTCCGCCCACCAGCCGGACCAACTGCGACACGGCCATGGGGTGCTCGTTGAGCAACGCCAGATAGGCCGTGCGCCGGACGATGCCATCGAGCAGGGTGATCAGCCGCTCGAGCACGGCATCGGGTTGCTCTGACCCGGCCACCGCGGCCAGCAGCATGGGCATGAGCCGGTCGAGGCGTGTGCGCCCCTGCTCCGAGAGCGCGCGCACCCGGGCCCCGTCGCGAAACCGCTGCAACAGGGTGAACGCCGAGCGGCTGTTGCCAAAGCCCGCATCCTCCAGCACCTCAAGGGCACCGGCCTCATCCAGCACGGCATGCCAGAGATCGGCAAAGTCGGGCTCATCGGTTACCTCGGCCTCGTCCTCCTGCTGCGGGGCCACAAAGACCTGATCAAAATGCCCCTGCACGCGCCGGCGCCAGGCGTTGAGGGTCTCGAGCAGGCCCTCCCAGTCAGACTCGCCCATCGCCAGCACCAGTCGGGCCTGATCCACCGGGTCGGTCGGCAGGTCATGGGCCTGACGGTCGTGCATGGCCTGAATGCGGTTTTCGATGATGCGCAGATAGCGATAGCCCTCGGTCAGCTCGGCCTGCGCATGGGCCGGGATCAACGCCTGCTCGGCCAGATACGCCAGCACCGGCTGCAGCCCGCGCTGGCGCAGGGCGGGCTCCTGGCCGCCCCGGATCAGCTGAAAGGCCTGCGCAATAAACTCCACCTCGCGAATGCCGCCGCGGCCCAGTTTGACGTTATCGGCCAGGCGCCGGCGCCGCACCTCGCGCGCGATCATGGCCTTCATGTCGCGCAGCGACTCAAGCGCCCCGTAATCCAGATACTTGCGATAGACAAACGGCGAGAGCGTGTCGAGCAGCGCATCGCCCTCGGCCTTATCGCCGGCCACAACACGCGCCTTGATCAGCGCATAGCGCTCCCACTCCCGGCCCTGTTCCAGAAAATAGAGCTCCATCGCCGGCACGCTCATCGCAAGCGGGCCGCTGTCGCCATAGGGGCGCAGGCGCATGTCCACCCGAAAGCACTGGCCATCGGCGGTCTGCTGATCAAGCGCGGCAATCAGCGATCGGCCCAGGCGCAGAAAGAACTGCTCATTGGGCTTGTCGGCGTCGGTGAGCCCCGGCTCGGGAAAGGCAAAGATCAAATCGATGTCGGACGAGAAATTGAGCTCACGGCCGCCCAGCTTGCCCATGCCCAGCACGATCATGCGCTCGGCATTGCCGGCGCTGTCGCGGGGTGTGCCCATTTGCCCGCACAGGCGCTCATAGAGCCACTCAAGCGCCTCATCGATCAACACATCGGCCAGTTCCGAGAGATCCTCGAGCACCTCGTCGAGCCCGGCGCGGCCGCTCAGATCCCGCCAGGCAATGCGCAGCATCTCGCGCTGACGAAACTGCCGCAGCACCCGGTGGAGATCGGCCTCGGCGTCGATACCCGCCAGGTCTGCGTGCAAACGCTCGCGATATTCGCCAGCGGCGTAGGTGCGATCCAGATCCCTGGCTTGCGCCAGCCGGGCCAGCACGCCGGGATCGCGCAGGCACACGCGCGATGCAAACTCACTGGTTGCCCAGACGTGCGGCAGTTCGGCCAGGAGAGCCTCGTCGGCCGGCCAGTCCAATTCATCGGGCAGCCGCTCTAGCGCGACTTCGACGGGCGGGCGTAGCAGATCGGGCAGGTTGGCAAGTGCGGCGCGAAGCGGCGCGGGGGCTTTCTCAATGTCCATGACGGCAGCTTAGCGACGGCGCTCGATGGTCACAATCACGACCCCGTCGATGCCGGCAATAGCGCGGTTGGACATCCACGGAATCAACAAGGCACACTAGCTGGTATCCTTATTTCCTTACTTAATGAGGTCCTTATGCTGGCCAAGCGGACGAGCAAAAATCAGATCACGCTGCCCAAAGCGATCGTGCAATCGACGGGTGCAAGCGAGTATTACGAGGTCAGCGTCGAAGGGGGACGGATTATTCTCACCCCGGCCCGGGTCCAGCAGGCCGATGCCGTGCGCGCCAAACTACAGGAGCTTGGCATCCAGGAGAGCGACGTCGGCGATGCCATCCAGTGGGCGAGGCAGCGCGAGTGACCCTCCCGCGCGTTGTCCTGGACACCAACTGCCTGGTGTCTGCCCTGCTTTTCCCGGCGGGGCAGTGCGTCTGGTTGCGGACCGCCTGGCAGAACCGGCGCTTTATCCCGCTGGCCGATCGCCGCTGTGCCGGCGAACTGCTTCGAGTACTCAACTACCCAAAGTTCAAGCTCTCCGCTGACGAGCAGGAGAGTCTGCTCGCCGACTACCTCCCCTATGTCGAAAGCGTTGACATCGCGACACCACCGGAAGGACTACCGGCGGTACGTGATGCTGACGATGTCATCTTTCTGGCTCTCGCTGCGGTAGCCGGTGCGGATGTGCTGGTCAGCGGAGACCGCGACCTGCTCACGCTCAACGAGGTGTTTTCCGTCCCAATCCTCTCGGTGGCCGAGTTCAGCAGCTGGATGGACAGCCGGTAGGCACCCCGCCCGACTGCAGTTTTTGGGTTCACCGCGCATCCCCGGGGTGTGGAATCGCTGTCCCGCGGGCTGGATCTTGCAATGTTTGACGATCAACGAAAATCGTACTCGCCTTCGAAGATGGACGGGTTCAGGAATATCCGCTCCCAGAATAGGTTGCGGTCCACCTTGGACAGCTCCGCCTCTTCGCATATGTTCTGCCATTCCGAGCGTACGGCTTGGAGTGTGTCTTTGACGATTTTCTTGGCAGCGCCCTCATCCAATTGAAAATTGGGTGAGGCTTCCATGCAGGTCGCCAACGTGCTGCGTCGGCTGTCTGCCTTAATCAGCATTGCCTGACTGGCCTCGTTGCCGGTTCGGCTTTGCGGGCAGATGTCATATGCAGGCGTCAGGGTGAGGTGCTTGCCGTCCCAGAAGGCTGCGTGGTTGCGCGCATGATCGTCGGTGTTGCCGCATACGATGTTGAAAACCAGCCGCCTGAACAATTCTCGCAGCGTATCCTTGGGCGCTGTGAAACGATGCCGAATAGCCTCCGTGAGATCAGCATAGCTGGCATAGCGGGCCATCATCTCATCCAGGCCGAAAATTGTTAGCGCCGAGACCATTGCCTTGCGCTGCCAGCCCGCCTCGCTTTTTATCCGGTCAAATCGCTCAACAAGTAGCACATCCTTACCGGCCACATACTCAAGACGTACCGGTGCAACAGACAGGCCAGCTTGCTCGGCCAGACGCATAGCGATAAATTCCGCCTTCACCGCGTTGTAGGTGTCGGTTGATGACGAGAACTTGGCGATCAGCTTCTTATCGCCGTCCTCAATCATGGCTTTGGGGCGCGCGCCACCCAGCGAGCTTCCGTAGAAGAGCGCCTGATCCAGCTCAGGTGTGAGCGGGACGCCTTTCTCCACCTTTTCCGCGGCCGAAAGTAGCTCTTCCAGAGTGGCGCCATGCGCCGCGCGAGGCACGTATTCCGTAGGCGACTTCTGGAAATCGAGTGCGCCGATCCGATCCGAGCCGGATTCCAGCAGGTAGGTCAGTTCGTCGAGCGCGCCGATGTCGGCATCCTTGCTCTTTATGCCGAAGGTGTGATTGAGGATAACCCGCCGCCCCCAAGCGTCCGGTGCGCCGTCCCGCAGGCAGCCAGCCATTGACAGGCCAGAGTCCGGTGGAATTGTACCGGCTTTCAGGGGGAGCTCGGGCAGGTAGAGCGGGGTTGCATCGTCCCGTTCCAGATAGCTGCGGCCATAGTTGAAGCTCAGGTAGGCACCGTCACGATAGGCGCGACCGGCGACCACCGGCTCAGTTGCCCCGGGCAGCCAAACCCATACGTAGGCTTCATCGTGAACGGGCACTTGGCGGTTCTTAGAAGTCATCCTTCACCGCCTTTGTGCTCTTACGTATCTTCTTGGGAAGCAGAGACACTTTATCCCTGGCGGCCATCAGGTTCCGGGTCAGGGTCGTCGGCTCAGCATCGAAGAGAGGGACGCCGACGATTGCAGCGAGTTCAAAGGCCGCGCCAACGGCGCAACCCATCTCGCCGTTCTCGATACGGTTCACCAGGCCACGGGATATTCCCGCGCGCTCAGCGGCCTCAGCAACGGTTAGGCCGCGCTGAATCCGAGCCTCATGGATAGTGAGGCCGAGCAGCTCAGCGGCTTCCGCCGCGTACCGTGAATATGCGCGGGTTTTGGGCTTAGCCATTGCTAGTCGTTGATCCATTAATAAGGCGTTTAGTACCTTATTGCTTTATTTATAGATCACCATAGCGTATCGCGCCGCACTTGCCAACCTGCCCGATGTGCTGATGGCACAAAAAAGCCCCGCCGAAGCGGGGCTTTGCTGGCAGACCGGCCCGGGGTGCGGGCCGGCGGGTTGCCGGGGGCGTGATTACATCATGCCGCCCATGCCACCCATGCCGTCCATGCCACCCATGCCGGCGCCGGCGTCATCCTTTTCCTCAGGATGCTCGGCGATCATGCACTCGGTGGTGATCATCAGACCGGCCACCGAAGCGGCGTTCTGCAGGGCGGTACGGGTCACCTTGGTCGGATCGAGAATACCCATCTCGACCATGTCGCCGTACTCTTCGGACTGGGCGTTGTAGCCGAAGTTGCCCTCACCGGCCTCGACCTTGTTCACCACGACCGAGGCATCCTCGCCGCAGTTGAACACGATCTGACGCAGCGGCTCCTCAAGGGCGCGACGCACGATGCTGACGCCCACGTCCTGGTCGTGGTTATCGCCAGTCAGGTCGGCGAGCGCCGTCAGCGAGCGCAGCAGGGCAACACCGCCACCCGGCACGATGCCTTCCTCGACGGCGGCACGCGTGGCGTGCAGCGCGTCCTCGACGCGGGCCTTCTTCTCCTTCATCTCGATCTCGGAGCCGGCACCCACCTTGATCACGGCAACACCGCCGGCGAGCTTGGCCACCCGCTCCTGCAGCTTCTCGCGGTCGTAGTCGCTGGTGGACTCTTCAATCTGCGTGCGGATCTGATCGACCCGGGCCTTGATGGCATCGGCACTGCCGCCGCCATTGACCACGGTGGTCTCTTCCTTGGTCACATTGACCTTCTTGGCAGAGCCGAGATCATCCAGGGTGGCCTTCTCGAG
>CAJXMI010000099.1 GCA_913056145.1 uncultured Spiribacter sp. | reverse complement strand
CCAGTCACTGATCGCCGTGGGCCGGGGGGTGTGGTTCGGCGTGAGCTTGGACAATAGTGTCCAGAAGCTGTTCTATCTGCCGGAGGCCCACACCGATTTTCTCTTTGCCGTGCTCGCCGAGGAGCTGGGTCTGGTGGGCATGACGGTGGTGATCGGCCTGTATGCCTTTCTGGTCTGGCGTGCCTGTCGTATTGGCGCGGCCAGCCTCCGGGCCGGGCGGCACTTCGGTGGGCTGTTGGCCTACGGCGTCGGCATCGGCCTTGGCCTGCAGGCCTTCGTCAATATGGGGGTCAATCTCGGGTTGCTCCCCACCAAGGGGCTCACCCTTCCGCTGATGAGTTACGGCGGCAGCAGTCTGGTGATGAGCGCCGCGGCACTCGGGCTGTTGCTGCGTGTCGATCTGGAATGCCGGCAGGCGGGGCGCTCGGCGAGCACCCGGGCGCAGAGGCGGCCGATATGAATGCGCGGCCGGTACTGATCATCGCCGGCGGCACCGGTGGCCATGTGTTTCCGGCACTGGCCGTGGCGCAGGTGCTCGTGGGCCGCGCTGTGCCGGTGATCTGGCTGGGTACGCCCGACGGCCTGGAGGCGCGGGTGGTCCCGGGCGCCGGTCTGACCCTGGAGACCGTGAGCGTCCGCGGACTGCGCGGCAACGGGCTGCTGGGCTGGTTCAAGGCGCCCTGGATGGTCACGCGAGCCCTGATTCAGGCCCTGGCAGTCATTCGGCGTCACCGGCCGCGCGCGGTGCTGGGCATGGGCGGCTATGTCGCCGGGCCTGGCGGTCTGGCGGCGCGACTGTGTCGTCTGCCGTTGGTCATCCATGAACAGAACGCCGTTGCAGGTCTCACCAACCGGTTGCTCTCGCGTCTGGCCACGCGGGTGCTCACCGGACTGGATGCGTCGTTCGGCAGGGGCGTTGATGCGGAGTTCACCGGCAACCCCGTGCGAGCCGGGATTGCCGGTCGGCCGGCGGCGGCCGACGAGCGTCACGATGGCCCGCCGCGTCTGCTGGTGATTGGCGGCAGTCTGGGTGCGCTCAGCCTCAACCGGGCCGTTCCGGCAGCGGTTGCCCGTCTGGCCGTGGCGGATCGCCCGAGCATTCGGCATCAGGCCGGCCGGCGTACCCTGGACACGGCGCGTGCCGCGTATGCCGAGGCCGATGTGGACGCGCAGGTGGAGGCCTTCATCGACGATATGGCCGAGGCTTACCGCTGGTGTGATCTGGTGATTTGCCGTGCCGGCGCCTTGACCGTCTCCGAACTCGCCGCGGCCGGTGTGCCCGCGATTCTGGTGCCTTTCCCGCATGCCGTGGATGACCATCAGACGGCCAATGCGCAGTTCCTGGTGGACGCCGGCGGGGCAGAGCGGATCGCCGATCATGACCTGGATGCGCCAACGCTCTCCGCCGCGCTCTCGGCATTGCTCGACAACCGCGATCGACTCCGGGCCATGGGTAGCGCCGCGCGCCGGGTCGGCCGTCCGGCGGCTGCCGAGCGGGTGGCGGATATCTGCATCGAGGTGGCGGCATGAACCCCGCGATCAACGGCAATGCAGGGGGCCCGGGCGCCATGGGCCAGATCCGGCGCCTGCATTTTGTAGGGATCGGTGGCGCCGGCATGGGTGGCATTGCCGAGGTTCTGCTCAACCTGGGCTATCGGGTCAGTGGTTCTGACCTGCGTGAGAACGCCGTTGTTGCCCATCTTCGTGAGCTGGGCGCGACCGTGCACGTCGGCCACGATGCCGGTCATGTGCGGGACGTGGACGCGGTGGTGATCTCCAGCGCCGTTACCGAAGACAATCCCGAGGTCATCGCGGCCCGGGCCCTGCGTCTTCCCGTGGTGCCGCGTGCCGAGATGCTGGCCGAGCTGATGCGTTTTCGCTTCGGGATCGCGGTGGCCGGTACCCACGGCAAGACAACCACGACCAGTCTGGTGGCGAGCATCCTTGCCGAGGCGGACCTTGACCCGACATTTGTCATTGGCGGGCGGCTCAACAGCGCCGACAGTCATGCGCGGCTCGGGACTGGCCGCTACCTGGTGGCCGAGGCTGACGAGAGTGATGCCTCGTTTCTCTACCTGAACCCCATGCTGGCGGTGGTCACCAACATCGACGCCGATCACCTCGGCACCTATGGCGGCGACTTCGCCCAGCTGCGCGCCACGTTCGTTGAGTTTCTGCACCATCTGCCCTTCTACGGCCTGGCCGTGCTCTGCGACGACGACGAAGAACTGCGGGCACTTGCCGCGGAGCTCGGGCGTCCGGTGCGGACCTACGGTTTTTCGGCCACGGCCGACCTGCAGGCGGTGGACGTCAGCGCCGATGCAGGTCGCAGCCATTTCACGGTGTGCTCCCCCGGCGCCGAGCCGCTGCCCGTAACGCTCAACCTGCCTGGTCGGCATAACGTGCTCAATGCCATGGGCGCCATTGCCGTGGCGCGCGCCCTGGAGGTGCCGGATACGGCCATTCGCAAGGCGCTGGCGGGGTTCTCCGGTATCGGCCGCCGTTTCCAGCAGTTGGGAGGCCTGCCGCTAGCCGATGGGGGTGAGGCGCTGTTGATGGATGACTATGCACATCATCCCCGCGAGATCGCGGCAGTGACCGAAGCCCTGCGCAGCAACTGGCCGGATCGCCGCCTGGTGATGGTCTTTCAGCCCCATCGCTACAGCCGGACCCGCGACCTGTTCGAGGACTTCGCCCGAGTGCTTGGCGAAGCCGATGTCTTGCTGGTGACCGAGGTGTTCGGCGCCGGCGAGGCCCCGATCTCCGGCGCCGACGCGCGCAGCCTTTGTCGTGCCATCCGGTTGCGGGGTCAGGTGGACCCGGTGTTTGTCAGTGGCATTGATGAATTGGTGGAACTCCTGCCCGGCATGCTGCGGGGCGAGGACGTGGTCATCACCCTCGGGGCGGGCAGCATCGGCGGCGCGCTGCCGCGTCTGCTCGCCGCGGAGGAGGCGTCATGACGGCATTGCGCGGCCAGCTTCGCGAATCGGTGCCCATGGCCCGCTACACCACCTGGCGGGTTGGCGGGCCGGCAGAACGCCTCTACGAGCCGGCGGATGCCGCTGACCTGGGCGTCTTTCTGGCCAGTGATCAGGCCGTGGAACCGTTGTTCTGGCTCGGGCTCGGCAGCAATCTGCTGGTCCGGGACGGGGGTTTGCGTGGGTCGGTGATCCGTCTGCACCGCGGCCTGGCCTCATTGCAGGATCTTGGCGCCGGCCGCGTGCATGCCGATGCCGGCGTGCCCTGCGCCAAGCTCGCACGCTGGTGCGGCAGGCGGGGCTATGCAGGGGCCGAATTCTTTGCCGGTATACCCGGCACCGTGGGCGGTGCGCTGGCCATGAACGCCGGCGCCTGGGGCGGTGAGACCTGGGCCCACGTGGAGTCCGTTGCCACGGTGGATCGCGCGGGTCGTGTTCACCAGCGCCGGCCCGGCGACTTCGAGGTGGGCTACCGCCGCGTGCAGGGAGCCGCCAGTGAGTGGTTCACCGCGGCGATCCTGCAGTTCCGCCCGGATGGTGACCCAAAGGCGTTGAATGACCGGGTCCGATCGCTGCTGGGCGAGCGGGCCGAAACCCAGCCCACCGGCATGGCCAGCGGTGGGTCGGTGTTCCGCAATCCGCCGGGCGATCACGCCGCGCGGCTGATCGAGTCCGCCGGTCTGAAAGGGGCCCGCGAGGGCGGCGCCTGGGTATCGGAAAAGCATGCCAACTTTATTGTTCATGGCGGTGACGCGCGGGCGGCCGATATCGAATCGCTCATCCATCACGTCCAGGCGCGGGTTGAGGCATTGCATGGTGTTGTCCTCGAGCCGGAGGTCCGGGTAGTCGGCGAGGAGGTTTGCGATGCGCACTGAAGCCGCACCCGCACCCGCCGACCTGGGCCGGGTTGCCGTGCTCATGGGAGGCGACTCCGCCGAGCGCCAGATCTCTCTGGCCAGCGGGATGGCCTGTCTCGCGGCACTGCGGGCGCGTGGCGTTGCCGCGGAGGCCTTCGATCCGGCGGAACGCCCGGTTTCTGAACTGAACGACCATGACCGCGCCTTTATCGCCCTGCATGGCCCCGGGGGTGAGGATGGCGTGATCCAGGGGGCGCTTCAGGCCATGGGTCTGCCCTACACCGGGAGCGGTGTGCTCGGCTCGGCGCTGGGCATGGATAAGTGTCGCAGCAAATGGATTTGGCAGGCGATGGGCCTGCCGACGCCGGCCTTTCGGGTGCTGGGCCCTGACGATGACGCCGATGCGGTGATCGCTGATCTGGGCCTCCCGCTTTTCGTCAAGCCGCTGCGGGAGGGCTCCAGCGTGGGAACCGCCCGGGTTGAACGGGCCGGTGAGCTGGCAGAGGCGGCGGAAGCGGCGCGGGCCTACGGGAGTGCGGTTCTGGTGGAACGCTGCATCGAGGGCCCCGAATACACGGTGGCGCTGCTGGGCCAGGCGGTGTTGCCGGCGATCCGCATCGAGGTTGACGAGACCTTCTACGACTTCAATGCCAAATATCGCTCGGATGCCACCCGCATGCTGATTCCCTGCGGGCTGCCGGCAGAGGCCGAGACGGCCGTGGGAGCGCTCGCGCGCCGCGCCTTCGCCGCGATCGGTGCCAGTGGCTGGGGTCGGGTCGATCTGATGGCGGACAGCGACGGGCGTTTCTGGTTGCTCGAGGTCAACACGATCCCGGGAATGACCGACCACTCGCTGGTGCCTGCGGCGGCCCGGGCGCGCGGCATCGGTATGGAGGAGCTGGTCTGGCGCATCCTGCTGACGAGCTGGAGGCATGGTGAAACACAGTGAGTACCGGATTCAGGCAAGGCACGCGGGTGCTGATGCTGATTGGACTGGGCCTTGCGCTGATGGCCGGGGCCTCCATCGCGCTGGAGCGCGGTCCGGGGCTGCGCCTGTTGCCGCTGGAGCGGGTCGGTTTCGACGGCGAGCTCGCGCATTTGCGCGAGGCGGACCTGCGGCGGGTACTGCAGGGACATCTGAATGGCGGACTGCTGGGGGTGGATGTCTCGGCCATCCGCGCAGCCGTGGAATCGCTGCCCTGGGTGGCAACGGCCACCGTGCGGCGGGTCTGGCCCGATGCCCTGCGGATCACCGTCGACGAGCAGCAACCGGTGGCCCGCTGGGGCGGCGTCGCGCTCATGAACGCGCAGGCCCGAGTGTTCCGGCCACGCGAGCTGCCCGACTCGCCGCTGCCGTCGCTATCCGGCCCGCCGGGCAGCGCCTCGAGGGTGCTGGCGCGCTACCGGCAATTGCGCGCGCTGCTCGAGCCTCTGCCCCTGCAGGCGGCGGGGCTGTCGCTGGACGAGCGCCGCGCGTGGACGCTGACCCTGGCCGGCGGCGGACAGATACGGCTTGGTCGCGAGTCGGTGGAATCGCGCCTGGCCCGGCTGGTGGCGGCCTGGCCGGGGATCCCCGATGCGGCGAACAGACAACTGGCGCTGGCGGATTTGCGCTACCCCAACGGATTTGCCCTGCGCTGGCAGGACG
>CAJXMI010000098.1 GCA_913056145.1 uncultured Spiribacter sp. | reverse complement strand
TCTCCTCTCTCTCTTTGACAGTTAAGCGTGGAGCAGGGTATGATAGCGCTCTTTTAGGCGGTTAGCTCAGTTGGTTAGAGCGCCACGTTGACATCGTGGAGGTCGTTGGTTCGACTCCAATACCGCCTACCAGTATGCGAAGATTGACCGTTCCAGGTCCGCCCCTCACAGAGAAGCGGAAACCAGACGGTCAATTTTTTTGTCTGATGCGTTGTGGCCGGCTGGCAAGGTAGCCAGCCTGATACACTTTGATGCAGCGCAATATGCATGGTTTGATATATCACCAGCATCGCTCATATTCAGCAGAGATCATTATGGAAATCAAAAACAGTGTCGCACTCATCACGGGTGGCGCCAGTGGTATTGGATACGCTTGTGCCAAGCATCTAGCCTCATTGGGTGCGAGGATCGCTATCGTGGACCAGAACCCGGCGCAAATTCAAACCGTGGTATCTGAAATCGAGTCGTCAGGCGGGCAGTGCATCGGTCTGGAGGCCGATGTCACCAACGAGGCCGATTCTGAGCGGTTTGTGGAGGCGACTGTCGCTGCGTTTGGGCAGCTCAATATTGCGATCAGTTGCGCAGGTGTTATCCGTGACGGCACCTTGCTTAACATCGACAAAAACACCGGACAAGTGTCGCGCAAATTGGGCTTTGATAAATGGAAGACCGTTATAGACGTTAACCTCACCGGGACCTTCCTGACCTTGCGTGATGCCGCCCAAGCGATGGTAAACGGCGGCTGGGATGGTTTGCTGGTGCCCATTTCTTCCGTCAACAAAATAGGTCAGGTGGGACAACTCAACTACTCAGCGACCAAAGCAGCCATCGAGCGCTTTCCAAAAGTCATCGTGGGCGAGTTTCTGTTGCGTAAGATTCGCAACGTTCGCTGCGTGGGCATTGCACCGGGCTACACCGAGACCAAAATTCTGCAAGAGATGAATCAAGACGCTTTGGCAGCGATTCTTAAAAATGTCCATCTCGGACGCCTGATCAAACCCCAAGAAATCGCCGACATGATCGCCTACTGCGTGCAAAACGATGCGCTGAATGCCACCACCGTCGAAATCACGGGTGGGCTGTGCTTTGAGGGCAATATCGCCAAGTAGACATACCAAAGATGTCTTCAAGCCGAATCAGGCTTAACGCCCTTTGGCTTGCGTGGGGAAGGTTTGTCGCCACTGCTTTCAGAACCTCGAAGTGCTCATGTCTTAAAAAATGGGTGTTATTGGGTGTATTACTGGTTCTATGCTTCGCTCTGACACCCTTCAGATCACCCCCGAGATCCTGAGTCTGATCGCTCGGATTGATGAGTTCAAAGGCGCTTGGCGTGCCTTCGGTACGCTTGCGCCTGATCGTCTGTCTGCTTTGCGCAGGTTGGCCACTATCGAGAGCATCGGGTCGTCAACCCGTATCGAGGGCAGCAAGCTGTCCGACAGGGAGATTGAGAAGCTGCTTTTCAACGCGGCCGTACAGTCGTTGGAGACCCGTGACGAGCAGGAGGTGGCCGGCTACGCTGCACTGATGAACTTGGTGTTCAGCTCTTGGCAGGACATTCCGTTCAACGAAAACCACGTCAAGCAACTGCACCATATTCTGCTGCGCCACAGTGAGAAGGACTCGCGGCACCGTGGACAGTACAAGACCAACTCAAATAGCGTGGCCGCTGTCGATGAAAACGGTGTGGGGTGACGAGGGCAGTGAGCAGGCGGTGACCGCGCCGCTTACCCTGGTGGTCTCGGCGTTTGCGCCGGTGGCAGATGTGCGTGAGGGCGTTACGCCCGCGCTCCAGCCGGTTGCCGGGAGCCTGCTCTATCTGCTCGACCTGGGCGGTGGCCGGCGCCTGGGGGGCTCGGCGCTGGCGCAGGTCTACCGCCAGCTGGGCGAGACCACCCCTGATCTCGATGATCCGACAGCCTTTGCCGCGGCATTTGATGCCGTGCAGGAGCTGCTCGCCCGCGGCCAGATCCTGGCGCTGCATGACATCAGCGATGGCGGCCTGCTGGTCACCCTGGCCGAGATGGCGTTTGCCGGGCGCCAGGGCGTTGCCGCCGAGCTGGATGCACTGGCCGACGACCCGCTGACCGCGGCGTTTGCCGAGGAGCTGGGTGTGGTCATGCAGCTCGCACCCGAGGCGGCCGCCGCGGTGCAGACCGCGCTGGACGCGGCCGGGGTGGGTGGCCGACTGCATGCCATCGGGCGGGTGGTTGATGGCGAGCAGTTAACGCTGCGCCATGCCGGCGCGGTGGTCTTTGCTGAGCCCCTGGTCGGCTTGGAGCGGGCCTGGTCCGAGACCACGTATCGCATGCAGGCCCTGCGCGATGACCCGGATTGTGCGGATGAGGCATTTGCCGCGGTGGCCGATCGCAGCGACCCGGGGCTGCGTGTTGAGCCCGCTTTTGATCCGGATGAGGACAGCGCCGCGCCGTTCATTGCCACAGGCGTGCGACCCCGCATTGCCGTGCTGCGGGAGCAGGGCGTCAACAGCCATGTCGAGATGGCCGCGGCGTTCGAGCGGGCCGGGTTCGAGCCCCATGATCTGCACACCACGGATCTGCTGGCCGACCCCGCCCGGCTCGCCGACTGCCAGGCGCTGGTGGCCTGTGGCGGCTTTTCCTATGGCGATGTGCTGGGTGCCGGGCGCGGCTGGGCCAGCAGCATCTTATTCAACCCCCGCTTGCGCGAGGCCTTTGCGGGCTTTTTTGCCCGACCCGATACGCTGGCGCTTGGCGTATGCAATGGCTGTCAGATGCTCTCGGCTCTGCGCGAGCTGATCCCCGGCACCAGTCTGTGGCCCGATTTTATCGCCAATCGCTCGCGCCAGTACGAGGCCCGTTTGAGCATGGTCGAGGTGCTGCCCTCACGCTCGCTCATGTTCGATGACATGGCGGGCTCGCGCCTGCCCATTGTGGTTGCCCATGGCGAGGGGCGCGCGCGTTTTGCCGAGGACGGCGGCCCGCGCAAGGCGCTGAGTGCCGGACTGGTCGGGGTGCGCTACATTGACGCCGCCAATGCGCCCGCCGAGCGCTATCCGGCCAACCCCAACGGCTCGCCGCTCGGCGTGACCGGGCTTTGCAACGAGGACGGGCGCGTGACCATCATGATGCCGCACCCCGAGCGGGTGTTTCGCACGGTGCAGCATTCCTGGTATCCGGACGCGCGCGGCGAGGACGGCCCCTGGCTGCGGCTCTTTCGCAACGCCCGCCGGGCACTGGGCTAGGGCCGGTGCGCAGACAGGGTGTCGAACTCCGACGGTCAACGGCAGTCCTAACACCACACCACCAACCATTGGGTGAGAGGCCATGCTCATTAAAAAACGCCGCGCCAGCGATGTGCTGCCCTCCGAGATCACGCCAGAGTCCATTTACCGCGACCGGCGGCGGTTCTTGCGCACCTCGGCGCTGGCCGCTGCGGGCACGCTACTTGCCCCGGGCTGGAGCGTGGCCAAGCCCATGGAAGACCTCGAGCCGCTCGGCGATCTGCCGGGCAGTGATTTCAGCACCGACGAGGCGCTGAACACTTTTGAGGAGATCACCACCTACAACAACTTCTACGAATTTGGCTCGGGCAAGGAAGACCCGATGCGGCTTGCGCCGTGGCGTCTTGAGCACCGGCCGTGGACGGTGACGGTCAGCGGCGAGGCCGGGAATACCGGCGAGTTCGGCTTCGAGGATTTCATGAGCGGGCTCACCGTGGAAGAGCGCATCTACCGCCTGCGCTGCGTGGAGGCCTGGTCCATGGTGATCCCCTGGGCAGGCGTGCCGCTGGCCGAGGTCATTCGCCGAGCCAACCCCACCTCGCGGGCCAAGTACGTCAAGTTCTACACCAAGTATGACCCCCAGGTCTTTCCTGCCCAGCGCGCGCGGGGCATGAGCTTTCTGGCCAGCATCGACTGGCCCTACACCGAGGGGCTGCGCATGGATGAGGCGATGAACCCGCTCACGCTTCTTGCGACCGGTCTCTATGGCAAGGAAATGCCCTCGCAGAACGGCGCGCCCATTCGCCTGGTGGTGCCATGGAAATATGGCTTCAAGAGCATCAAATCAGTGGTGCGTATCCACTTCCAGGAAACCGAGCCCGAGTGCACCTGGAACCTGCTTGCACCCAACGAGTACGGCTTTTACGCCAACGTAAACCCCACCGTGGATCATCCGCGCTGGAGCCAGGCCCGCGAGCGGCGCATCGGCGAGTTCTTCAAACAGGACACGCTCATGTTCAACGGCTATCAGGACGAGGTCGCCGATCTCTACGCGGGCATGGATCTAAGCAAGTTCTACTAGCGGGGCCCGCACCGTGGCTGCAGTGACGGACCGCGCGGGCCAGCCGAGGCAGCCTGGGCAGGCGCATCCTGCCGGCTTGGCCCGTCTGCGTCGCCCACCGGGCCCGCGGGCCATGCGGCTCATCCGGCTTGGCTTGTTTCTGGTGTGCGCAATGCCGGCCGTGATGCTGGTCGCCGGGCTCTTTCTGGGCAATCTGGGCGTCAATCCGATCGAGACCCTGCTCAACCAGTCCGGAGTGTGGGCATTGCGCTTTCTGGTGCTCACGCTGGCGGTCACGCCGCTGCGCTGGCTCACCGGTGCCGTCTGGGTGGTGCGCCTACGCCGGCAGATCGGGCTGTGGGCCTTTTTCTATGCCGCCGGGCATTTCACGGTATATGCGCTCTTCGAACAAAGCCTGGTGCTCGCGACCATCCTGGCGGATATCGCCGATCGGCCGTTCATTCTGGTCGGCATGAGTGCGCTTTTGCTGATGCTGCCACTGGCGCTGACCTCCACCCAGGGCTGGATCCGCCGGCTGGGGCGCAACTGGAAGCGCCTGCACTGGCTCGTCTACCCCGCCGCCGTCCTGGGCCTGGTGCATTTTTTCTGGATCATTCGCGCCAACCGCTGGACCGAGCCGTTGATCTACGCCGGCCTGGTGGCGGTTTTTCTGGCATGGCGTGCGTGGCGGCGGCGGCCGGTTATCGAGGATCGCGATTGATCCTGTTCTGCGATACATCGGCGCTTGAATCAGGCCGCGCGGGTGATCGGCCTGGACAGTGGAGTCCTGACTTAACCCAGCCCCTGCGCGCCGACCCAGTCCCGCGCAAACTGCCAGGCCACGCGGCCGCTGCGTGAGCCGCGCTCGAGGGCAAAGCGCAGGGCGTCGGCCCGCCATTGTGCCTCGGCGGGTGGCTCGCCGGGCGTGAGCGCCTCGATCCAGCCGGCGCAAATGTCCAGATAGCGCTGCTGGTCAAAGGGGTGGAAGGACAGCCACAGTCCGAAGCGCTCCGACAGCGAGATTTTCTCTTCGACGGCCTCGCCATGATGGATTTCGCCATCCACGACGCGCGCCTGAGCGTTGTCCGAGAAGTACTCGGGCAGCAAGTGGCGGCGGTTGGAGGTGGCGTAAATCAGCAGGTTGTCCGGCGGTGCGGCCACCGAGCCGTCCAGCGCAGCCTTGATCGGCTTCCAGCTGGGGTCATCGTCCTCGAACGACAGGTCTTCGCAAAACAGGACGAAG
>CAJXMI010000097.1 GCA_913056145.1 uncultured Spiribacter sp. | reverse complement strand
GGTCATGGCGACTTTTGTAATCCGGCCCAACGGCATTTTGCAGTACGACCTTTTTATCAACGGCGAGCGCTTTCGCGAGGGCACCGGCTTGCCTGATACGCCAGCCAATCGTCAACGCCTGCGGCGTGATATCAAGCGCATCAACGCCGAACTCGAAACCGGTGCTTTTAGCTATGCGAAGTGGTTTCCGCATAGCAATAAGATTGAGGCCGCCGAGCGCTTACTGCGTGAAAATCGCAGCAATGACCCCGGACAGCGCTTTGGCCGCTACGCGTGGAGCTGGTATGAGATGTGTCAGGCCGACTGGAAACCCGCCTATCGCAAGCGGGTAGCGCATAACCTGCGTGGGCACATCGTGCCGTTTTTGGGCGACTATCCAGTGGATCAGGTCGATGAGCGGGCGCTTCGGCTGTTTCGGCAAAGCCTCCTCGAAGCCACCCGCGCGAATGGCCAGCGCCAATTCTCCAACAGCCGTATTACTAACCTGATGGCCCATTTATCGGCCATTCTAGGGCTTGCTGAACGCGAGCTCGGCATTGATAACCCCATCAAATACCTGCCAAGGCTGCCCGATGACCGCAAAGACCCAACTCCGCTGACTGTCGAGCAAGTACACGCCTTTTTAAAGGCCGTTGACCCGCGCATGCGCTTATATTTTGAAGTGCGCTTTTACACCGGCCTACGTACCGGCGAGGTCAATGGTTTGCGCCTGCGTGATCTGGATTTACCGCGCAATCGACTGCGCATTCGCGTCGCCCTAACCGATGGCATGCTGCAAATGCTCAAGACCCGACGCTCACGCCGCAATATTCAGCTCTCCGCACGGCTTAGCCAGGCCCTGGCCGATTATGTTGGCAAGCACCATGGCCGCGCTATGCTAGTGCTCCTGCGTGGTGGCGTGCCCGAGCAACCTGCCGACTTCGACCCCAATGACGCAGAAATGCATGATCGCAGTCGAGGCTATCGCAATCCCACTAACCCTGCTGACCCCGGCAGCTTTGCCCATAACCCTCGGCTCGTAGTCCCCGATGCCAGCCACCCCGAGCATCCCCTGGATTCGTTGCTGTTCACCGATTTCGAGGGCCAGCCCCTCGACCCCTCACAGGTCTCAAAGGATTTCTGGCTGCCCACCCTCAAGCGCCTGGGCCTGGAGCGGCGCCGTGTCTACGAAACCCGGCACACCGCAGCCGTCCTGCACCTGGCCGCCGGCGAGAACCCGCTTTTTGTCTCCCGCCTGCTGGGCCACGCCGACTCGGGCATGCTCTTCAATGTCTATGCGCCGTTTGTGCCCAACATCATGGGCCGGGACGGCGAGGCGTTCGAGGCGTTGATGGCGCGTTGACGGTTGATCAATCCAGCACGAGAAGGTGCGCCGCTTCGCCACCCGTCACTTTGTTCAGGCCAACGCGTCCATCGAGCGTCACAAACCGACATCCGTGACGGATGGCAAGCCCCAACAGATAGGCATCGGTGACTTGCCGGTGGCCCAGCATGGTTTCCCAGGAAACCCGCCCCGCTTCAAGTAAGCTGTAGTCGTCTGGAATAAACGCGTGCGCCTGATGGGTGGTTGCTCTCGCCAATCGCTCTGCAACGGCAGCCAAGGGGAGTGCTTGCGGGTAAGAAGGCTGCGACATGATGCGCAGGCAGCCGTTCTGCGTGAGCGGACACGACGCCCAACCTTGATTGATTTCCTGCGCAAGCCAGTCACTTGCCCTGCGGTGATGTATGTGTCCTCCATCAAGCAAGGCGATGAGTACATTGACATCCAGGAGTGCACGCATCAGACGCCTTCTGCATCCCGGATCTGATCAATCAATTCGCACGTCACCACCACGCCCCGATCCGGGAATGGCGCAAACCCAGTGACAGAAACATCCGGAGGGCTTTCCCTGGATTCCGCTGCGCCACCGGTCAGCGCCTCTCGCATCAGCGAGGAGACGACATGCCCCACGGCGACATGGCGGTGACGCGCAATCTCCTTGGCTGCATTAAGAACGTCTGGCTCGATATCGATTGTTGTCCGCATAACGCGCCTCCATGTGATGCGATTGCATCATGATGCTAACCCATCATTGAGAGCGCCGCAATCGAGGTCGATCATGCCAAGGATTTGGGTTGATGACAGAGCACGCTTGCCTTGTTTAATAAACCCCTTGGGTATAACTAAACTAAGTTGGACTAGCCCATAGAGGTGCCCCAACGATGCCGTCAATCAATATCCACGAGGCGAAGACCCATCTCTCGCGGTTTGTCGAGGAAGCGGCATCCGGCCGGGAAATCGTGATTGCGCGCGCTGGCAAGCCGGTCGCAAGGCTTGTTGCCCTGGAGCCGGCCGGCTCAGCACCGCGAGAGCTCGGGCTTGGCAGGGGGCAGTTCAAAATTCCAGCCGACTTTGACCATCGGGACCAGACAAGCGTTGAGGCCATGTTCTACGGCGCCGACGGTGGCGCCGACCACGGCCCCGGGCCAGCCCCGGACCGCGAGCGCGTCTGACCATGCCCGGGCACACGCTGCTGCTCGACACCAACATCCTGCTGCACGCGCTGATTGCGCCGGAACGCCTGCCTGAACCGACCCGCACCCTACTCGCAGCTGGTCAGGGAAGTTGCGGTTTAGGGGGTTACCCCGGCCCGCGCTGGCAGTCGGAGAAAGGGGCCTTTAACGCGTAAGGCGGCGCAGCCGATCATGGTGGATGGCCGCCATGAAAAGCACCGCAAGGCCGAGGCTGTAGACGAGCGCACCGCTCGGCCCGGCCAGCGGCTGTGCCACGGCCACGGCGCTCACCAGGACAACCGCTAGCAACACCAGCATGGCCACCCAGCGGCGGGGCCAGTCATGCTGCTGCCATAAGCCCCACAGCGCCCATAGCAACAGCGCAAACACGGCCCCAAAGAGCGCCAGAGCCGGCAGGCCGGCCAGCTCAATCAGTTGGGTGAGATCCGTGCGGACCCGCATAACGCCGCCCGCCTCGACCCGGGCCACCAGTGGTGTGGCAAGCAGCATCAGCTTGTAGCCCAGCCCGGCGGCAAGCCCCAATGCCAGCAATCCCAGCAACCCCTCGCGAAGGCGTGCGCGCCGCAGACGGCGTGCCTGGCGCACCACCAACCCGGCACAGGCAAGCAGCGGCAACGACAGCAATAGACCCTGCGTTGCGGATGCCGACATCAATGCGGGAAGCGGCAGGGCCCCGACCCCCGCGGTATCGATGAGCGCCAGCGCCACAAACAATGCCGCGCAGAGCGCGAGCACCCCGCCCACCACATGCCTTACATTGCCGGCAAGCCACCACCCAAGGGGCAGCGCCACCACCCCCGAGAGCGCGAGGCAATGCCAGAGGGAATGCATTGGCGCTCCGCTCAGGAGACCCTGCAGGAGCACCCAGGCCGCCAGCACCGCAGCCACCCAGGCAAACGGCTGGCGCAGCATGGTGCGAGAGAACCCGGCGCCCGGTGTAACAACGGCGAGCGCGAGCGCCGCCATTCCCAACGCCGGGGTGTTAAAGCTGAACGGCACCGTCACTACCAGCAGATAAAAGCCGACCACCGCCAGCCGCTGCCGCCCGGGCGACAGGCGTGGCCCGGCCAATACCGGGTATTTGCGGCCGGGCAGGTCCCATTGCCGCAGCCGCTGGAGTGCGAGCACCGTGCGCCAGCCCCGCTCGGTAAACACCAGATGCATCGCACCCAGGATGAAAAGCCCCAGCCAGAGCCACTCATCGGCCACACCGGCCCATGCAGCGCTCATCCCCGCCGCGCCCAGCACCACGACCCCAGCAACGATCAGCAGCGTGGTCTGCGCCACGCTGAACCCCGCGCGGCGCAGAATATGATGCAAATGCTCCCGGTCGGGGTGCAGCGGGTTCTGGCCGCGCATCAGGCGACGAATGATCAGGTTGAGTGTCTCGATCACGGGCAGGGCGAGCAGCCAGGCAATCCCCAGGGGCGAGATCACCCGCCCCGGCAGCATGGCGGTCTCGATGGCCAGCCACACCAGCGCAAACCCCAGTGCCAGGCTGCCGCTATCGCCCAGAAAAACACTGGCCCTGCGCCGCCAGGGCGCGCGCAGGTTAAACGCAAGAAACCCCACCAGCGCCGCGCCCAGCGTGGCAGCCAGCAACGGGACATGGGTATTGCCGGCCAGCACGGCCGCAATGCCAAGCCCGGCCAGGATCACAAGCGCGACCGCGCCGGCAAGCCCATCCGCCCCATCCATCATGTTGAGACTATTGGTAAAACCCACCAAGGCCAGCATGGTAATCGGCGCTGCCAACGCCCCCAGCTGCAGCGGCGCCCCACCAGGCCAGGCGCCCAGATCCGTCAGGATCGGCCCGCCTGCATAGACGGCAAGCAGGGCAACGAAGAGCTGCGCGGTGATGCGCACCAGTGGCGGCAGGCCGGTTGAGTCATCAATCAGCCCCACCAGCGCAAGGATGACGGAAAGGCTGTAGAGAAGGGCATAGACTGCCGGCGGCACCGGCGAGAGCAGAAGCGCCAGCCCAAACGCCAGCAGCACCGCCATTCCACCCACCAGCGGTACGGTGCGCGCGTGCACCTTGCGCCCACCCGGCTTGTCGACAAGGCCGAGCGCGAGCCCTGGCCGCCGAAGTGCCAGGATGCCCAGCACCGAGAGCGCCAGCGCCAGAATGATCGGTGTCGCTGCTACTTCCACCCGCTGCAATCCTTGCAATGGCTATTCATCGCAGGTTACCAGAAAACTGACAAAATCTTACTATTTACGGTGAATTTAAAGGCATTCCCCAGAAAGCCACTGCGGATGGATCCTTTCTCCGGGCTTTCTCACGTAAACTGCCCCGATGAAACGCTGGCTTTATCGTATCATTACCGGCTTGGCCCTGGCCGGCGCCATTTTAGTGGGCAACGCCTGGCTGACGGGTGGGCTTGGCAGCGCTGGCGAGGCGGACACCGCCGCGGCCGCAGGCAACACCGCCCTCCCCCCGGCCTGGGAGTCCATGACCACCGGCACGGTGCTGATCACGCCATCCGGTGGCGAACAGGCGCCGCCCACCCGCCGCCTTGCCGTGCGCATTGCCGATGACAGCGCCGAGCGCGCCCAGGGCATGCAGCATCTGCCTGCCCGGGTGGTGCGCGATCACCCCATTTGGTTTGTCTTTCCCGAGCCCCGTCGGGTGGGCTGGCATATGCAGAACGTGCGCGCCCCGCTGGATATCGCGTATGTGGATGCGGACGGTGTTGTCATTGGTGTGGAGCGCATGACCCCGGGCGGCAGTGGCTACGGCATCAGTGCCGAGATTGCGGCGGCCCTGGAAGTCGCCGCCGGCCAGGCCGAGCGCCTGGGGATCACCCCCGGCACGCGCCTTACGCTTCAGAGGGAGTGAGGCTAGCGGTTGAGCCTGGTGCGCTACCAGCAAGCCCGAAATGACCGCGCGCCGGCCCCTCGCCGGGCCTACTTCTGTGGCCGGCGAACGCGAATATGCAGATCGCGCAGGGCGGTGTCATCCACCTCGGCCGGGGCTTCGGTGAGCAGACAGGCGCCG
>CAJXMI010000096.1 GCA_913056145.1 uncultured Spiribacter sp. | reverse complement strand
GGCGGCCACTACACCGATGAGGTGTACGCCATGAGCAAACGCCAGGGGCCGTACTGGGTGATCCCGATCAAGGGCGCCAACGTCTACGGCAAGCCGATTGCCAACATGCCGCGCAAGAAAACGGCCAAAGGCGTTTTTCTCACCGAAGTGGGCACTGATAACGCCAAGGAACTGATCTACAACCGCCTGAAGCTACAGCCAAGCCCCGGAGCAGCGGTGCCGGGCTGCGTGCATCTGCCCGCTAACGACACGATCTGCGACGAAGACGAAATCAAGCAGCTCACCGCCGAGATCAAGGTGGCAAAGATCGAAAAGGGCCGCCGCGTTTATCGCTGGGATGCCGGCGGACGGCGCAATGAAGCGCTCGATTGTTTCGTCTACGCCTTGGCGGCGCTGCGCATCAGTCAGCAGCGCTTCGGCCTCGACCTCAACGACATCGCCACGTTGGCGCCGCGTCCCAAGCGCAAGCGCTCCCGCGTGGCCACGAAGAGCAGCCTATGACCAACGAAACCTACGCCTCGCGGCTGAACAAAGTGCGCGAAGCCATCGACAAGATATTGTCCGGCTCGCAGTCATGGCGCTATGGCGATCGCGCCTATACCCGCGCGGACCTCCCCACGCTCTACAAGATGGAAGAGCGGCTTGAGCGCCTTGCTGCCCGAGAAAGCGCTGCGGCGAAGGGCCGTGGGCGAAATCGCGTCCGCCACATTGGATTTTAATCATGGGACTACTGAACAAGCTGACCGGCGACAAGCGAGAAGCGCTGGTTCGCGCTGAACTTGACCGCCTAGCGGCAACACAAGCCAAGCCGCGCGCCAATAGCGGCAGCGAAACCCGGCACCGGGGCGCCAGTCGCATGATTCGCTCGATGCTGAGCTGGTTGCCCGGGCTGGGCAGCCCCCGCCAGGACACGCCCACCGGCGAGCGGGAAATGCTGATCAGCCGCACCCGCGACGCTTACCGCAACCACATGCTGGCGCGCGCGGCGGTCAACCGGGCGGCGACCAATGTGGTGGGTATGGGCCTGACGGTGCGCCCCAACGTCGACGGCGAAGCGCTGGGACTGAGCGACGATGAGACCGACGCGCTCAACGATGAGCTGGCGCGCGGTTTTCGCCTTTGGGCCGAAGATCCGGCGGAGTGCGACATCGAGGCCGGGCTGGATTTCTACATGCTGCAGCGCCTGGCGTTTGTCAGCGCCTTGGTGAGCGGTGACGTGTTCGCCATGACGCCCGACGACCAGCGTCCGGGTGGCTTGTTTGGCACCAAGCTGCAGCTAGTTGAAGCCGAGCGCGTGAGTAACCCGCTCACCGACTGGCACAACCCCACCGAGATCGACGGCGTGCGCATCGATCGATTTGGCAAGCCGACCCATATCCGTGTCTGTAGCGGCTATCCCAGCGACTACACCACCGCCCAGACATGGCGCTGGTATCCCATTTTTGGCCCGCAAACCGGCCGGCGCCGTGTGCTGCATCTGGTCAACGAAAAAGGCCGCCCCGGACAGACGCGCGGCGTGCCGTACCTCGCGCCGATTCTCGAAGCGCTGCAAAAGCTGGAACGTTTCAGCCAAGCGGAACTTACCGCCGCAGTAATCAGCGCCATGTTTACCGTCGCGATCAAGCACGCACCCAGCGAAGATCCCGATCTAATGGGCGCGGCGCCGATGTGGAGCGACGACAGCGACGACCCCAACAAGCCCGAGCGCCCGGTGGTGAGTTCATCCGGTGAGCAGACGAGCGATGGCGACAGCCTCACGCTGGGTGAGGGCGCCGTGTGGGATCTCGAAGAGGGCGCCGAGCCGGTGCCGATCAATCCCAACCGGCCCAATGCGCAGTTTGACCCGTTTTTTGTCGCCATCGTCAAAGAGATTGGCGCGGCGCTAGAGATGCCCTCCGAAGTGCTGTTGATGCACTTCTCCACCAGCTACACCGCCGCCCGTGCTGCGTTTAACCAGCTATGGAAGTTCATCAAGCAGCGCCGCCACCACCTGACCGTTCAGTTCTGCCAGCCCGCCTACGAGCTGGTGATTGATGAGCTGGTTGCTCGTGGCCGGATCAACTTACCGGGCTATCGCGACCCACTGCGCCGGCGTGCTTACACTCGCGCGCTTTGGATTGGCGAGCCCCTTGGTTCGCTCAATGAGCAGGTTGATGCCCGCGCGGCCACCGAGCGTATCGCCAACGGCACCAGTAACGAACACATCGAAACCATGGCGCTGCACGGCGAGGACTGGGAGGACGTTCACCGTGACCGCGCCCGTGAAATTCAGCGGAAACGCGCCGAGGGCGTGCCCGTTTATGTCGGCGGCAAAGTGCAAGACGACCCCGCTTCCGCAGACGCCGACGAATAGGAGACTCCCATGCCATTACCCCGCACCGCTTTTGAATTAGCGGCGAATCACACATGGCTGATCACCAGCGAGGCCCTCGATAGCGTCATGGCGGTTGCCGCGCGTGAGGGCGACGTGCAAGCGCTTGAGGCTAGGCTCGGTCGCCCGCTGGACAACACCCGCAGCGTCACCGTGCGCGATGGCGTCGCCGTGGTCCCCGTGACCGGCCCAATTTTCCGCCACGCCAACCTGATGACCGAGATCAGCGGCGCCACCTCCACCGACATGCTGGCCACCGACATTCAGGCGGCGCTCGATGACCCGGCGGCGAAGGCGCTGGTACTGGACATTGACAGCCCCGGCGGTGAGGCCACCGGCATCAATGAGCTATCCGAGCTGATCTATAACGCCCGGGGTAAAAAAACCATTAAAGCCTATGTCGGTGGGATGGGGGCAAGCGCCGCGTACTGGATCGCCAGCGCCGCTGATGAAGTGGTCGTGGATGACACTGCGCAACTCGGCAGCGTCGGCGTGGTGCTTAACCTGCGTAAGCGTGAAGACCGCCCCGGCGAGAAAAGCTACGAGATCGTTTCTAGCAACGCACCCAACAAGCGCCCCGACCTGGACTCCGAGGCCGGTATTGCACAACTGCAAACCCGTGCCGATGAGCTCGCCAACGTCTTTTTGGACAAGGTGGCGCGCAATCGCGGCATCGCCCGCGATGAGATCAATACCCGGTTCCGCCAGGGTGGCATTGCCACTGGCGCCCTTGCCGTGGAGGCCGGCATGGCCGACCGCCTCGGCTCCCTAGAGAGCCTGATTGCCGAACTGGCGGGCTCCACTCCCCGAGTAACACAGCCAAAGAGGAACGTCAGTATGACGACCGTACGCACGACCGAGGAGCTGCAGGCCGCCATTGAGGCCGGTGCTGATCCCAAAACCCTAGAGATCGCCACCGTGGAAGCGGTGGATAAAGACGCGCTCAAGGCAGAGGCCGCCGCTACCGCGACCGCCGCTGAGCGCGAACGCTGCAAAGGCATCCTTGATCTGGCCTCTGCGGGTTTCGAGAAAGAAGTGGCGCAAGCGATTGATGACGGCGCAAGCGTCGAGGCCACTGGGCTGGCGCTGTTCAAGGCCGCGCAAGATCGTGGCATCAACCTGCAGTCCCTACAAGCCGATGGTCAGGGCGCACCTGCTGCTTCCCCATCAGAGCAAGACCCGCAAGACAGCCAGCGAAACGCGGCCGTCAGTGCCATCACCGGCCGCTGGCAGCAGTAAGCGGTATCTGAAACGTAAAAGAGGAGCAAACTCATGGCCGAAATGACCGTGACTCAACACCCCGATGTCGCCGCGCTGCTGGCAGGCGACTTCCCCCGCCGCTTTATGACCGTGACCGTCGCCTCCGGCGAAGTGCATAGCGCGGGCGCCGTATTGGGCGAGGTGACCTCCAGCGGCAAGTACGTTTTGTCCGCCTCCGACGCCACTGATGGCAGCGAGGCCCCTAGCGCCGTGCTCTGGGAAGACGTTGACGCCTCTGGCGGTGATGTCGATGCCGAAGTGCTGATCACCGGCGATGTGCGCGGCGACAAGCTCACCCTCGGCACCGGGCACACCACTGACAGCGTGCGCAAAGCCCTTCGCGGCCTCTCGCTGTTTGTCCGCTAATCCTCGTTAACCAGGAGAACCCCATGGATCTTTTTGAAACACGCACCATGCTGGAGGCGGTCGAGCAGATGAAACGCGCTCGCCGCTTTCTCGGCACCACCTTCTTCGGTGCGGCGCCGGTCAACTACGTGACCAAACACGTCGACATCGACATCATCAAAGGCCAACGCAAGATGGCGCCGTTCGTGCGCCCCAATCGCCCGGGCGAGGTCGTGGACCGCTCCGGTAGCGTCATGCGCAGCTACACGCCGCCGTACGTGAAGCCCAAGCTCGAAACTAACGCCGGACTGCTGCTCAACCATCGCCAGCCCGGTGAAGCCATCTACTCCGGCCGTACCCCGCTACAGCGCGCCGGCGAGCAGCTCGCCCGCGACATGGAGGATCTTGACGATCAGATCAACCGCCGCGAAGAGTGGATGCTGTCGCAGGCGCTCACCAGTGGCCAGGTGGCCGTGGTGGGCGATGGCGTGGACGACACCATCGACTACCAGATGTCCGCCTCCCACCAGATCACCGAAACCACGCTCTGGACTGCCGCAGAGGGCGACCCGATTGCCAATCTGCGCAAGTACAAGCGCCGCATTGCCAAGGATAGCGGCCGCACCGCCAACGCCGTGGTGATGAGCGCCGAAGCCGCCGATGCGTTTTTGGACAACGCCAAGGTAATCGAGAAGCTCAACACACGCCGCATTGACCTGGGCATGATCCGCCCCGAGTCACTGCCGGATGGCGTGACCTATCTGGGTTACCTCAATGACCCGGGCGTCGATCTCTACTCCTATGAAGAGTGGTACCTCGATGATGCCGGCAATGAGCAGCCGATGATCCCGGCCGGTGGCCTGGTCATGGGGCCGACCACCAGCCGTTGCGGCATGCTCTACGGTGCGATTCAGGACATGGAGGCCATCGAGGGCGGCATGTTCGACGTGGCGCGCTATCCCAAGAGCTGGATCGAGAAAGATCCAAGCGTGCGCTGGCTGATGATGCAGGCCGCACCGCTTCCGGGCTTTCACGAACCGGACGCATTTGTGTACGCCAAGGTGGCGTAACGCCCGCCCCGTAACCCCGCCCCGCGCGGGGTTTGTTTTTGCCCGAGGAGACGACCATGACGACCTACACGGTGGTGCGCGGCCAGATCGAAAAAGGCACCCAGGTGATAGCCACAAAAGGCGACGTATACGCGCCGGAAAACCAGGACGAAGAAAATCGCCTGCTGGATGCCGGCGTGATTGCGCCGCAGGCGAACGCACAGCAGAAAAGCGAAGCAGACGACGCGGAGGATCCGGAAGAGGAAGCCGCAGAACCCGCTCAAAAAGCCACGTCCCGCAAGCGCAGCGCTGGCGCGAAATAAATGAGCGTATTCGATGACGCAATCCGCGCCGATCTGCCCGCCATCTATCAAGAGGCCGGCACGTTGGCCACCGTCACCCCGTTGGCCCGGCCGGCCATCAGCGGCGTCCACGCCATCATCGACCGCAGCGTCAGCGTCACCGACGATTACGGCGTGGTGATGGAGTCGCGCTGCGAGATCAGCCTGCTGGTCGAAGACGTAGGCGATGTCGGGCGCGGGGCGCTGGTGGA
>CAJXMI010000095.1 GCA_913056145.1 uncultured Spiribacter sp. | reverse complement strand
CCTGATAGAGCGCGCCATACACCGGGAAGCGGGCTTTGGCGCTGTAGTCCAGATGAGGCAGCGCCTCGCGGACGGCGCGCTCATCGATTAGCTCGGCATCGATGCCATGGGCACGCATGACATTGCCGCGCCGGCGCGCTGCGTCCATCTGCGCATCGCTGTGGCAGAGGTTGAACTGCCCGCGCTGCGAGAGCATGACGTTGAAGTTGAGATCCTGGGACAGACTCTCCCAGAGCTTGAGGCCCCATTCGTAGAAATCGGTGTTGTCGCCGATCATGTAGTTGGAGCGCACAATCGTGGTGTTGCGTCCGGTGTTGCCGCCGCCGATCCAGCCCTTTTCGAGAACCGCGATGCGCCCCACCGAGTGGTTGCGGGCAAGGTAATACGCGGTGGCAAGGCCGTGCCCGCCCCCGCCAATAATGACCACGTCATAGTGGGCGGCAGGCTCGGGGTCGCGCCAGGCGGGCTGCCAGTCACGATGGCCGCGCAGGGCCTGACGGGCCAGGTTCCAGAAAGCGTAGCGCATGCGGGTGGCTTACCCCGTTGGCAACTCAATCAATGCCTGCAGGGTACGCCCGCCCCGCGCGCGACGGCCCCGTGTTCAGCAAATACAGGGCCGACCATAAGCGTTACTGATGCCCCGCTCGTGGGCGCATGCCCCGGAGGCTGCCAAGTCCGGATGGAGACGGTATCGTGTGTGCACCGATACTGCGCCGAGCACCGCCTCGGCCCCTGAAGCCCACGGGAGCACTGGAGCATGCAATTCTTTGTCGATACCGCGATCGCCGACGAGATTCGCGAACTCAATGACTACGGCCTGCTGGATGGCGTGACCACCAATCCATCGCTGATTGCCAAATCGGGCCGTGACTTCAAGGAAGTCGTTGCCGAGATCTGTCAGATCGTGGACGGGCCGGTGTCCGCCGAGGTGGCGGCAATGGATCATGCGGGCATGATGGCCGAGGCGCGGGTGCTGGCGGCACTGGCCGATAACGTAGTGGTCAAACTGCCCCTTACCCTGGATGGCCTCAAGGCCTGCCGGCAGCTGCGCGCCGATGGCATTCGCACCAACGTGACGCTGTGCTTCTCGGCCAACCAGGCGCTGCTGGCCGCCAAGGCCGGGGCAAGTTACATCTCACCCTTTCTTGGGCGGCTCGATGACATTCATCTGGATGGCATGGCGCTCATCCATGACATCCGGGTGATCTACGACAATTACGGCTTCGATACCGAAATCCTGGCGGCATCGATCCGCAGTGGCAATCACGTCAAGGAGGCGGCGCTCGCCGGCGCCGATGTCGCGACAATACCCCCCGCCGTGATCCGCGGCCTTGCCAGCCACGTCCTCACGGACAAGGGTCTGGATCAGTTTGTCCGGGACTGGCAGGCAACCGGTCAGTCCATTCTCTAGGACCAGGTTGCGCTGTCGTGCTGCCCCCCTCGGCCTGCATCGCCGCCCGCACCTGCTGTCGCAGCCAGCGGTGCATGGCATCGGCGTGGTAGCGGGCATGCCAGTAGAGATACATCGGGAATGGATCGGATCGCAGTTCCGCTGGCAGCTGCCGCACGCACAGCGCGCCATCACGGGCGAGGCGCCCGGCAATGCGATGAGGCAGCGAGAAGACCAGATCGCTGTTGGTGCACGCATCCGGCACATTGAAAAAGCTCGACAGCCGGACAACCACCCGCCGAGAGCGACCCAGCGCGCGCAGGCGATCGTCCATCAGCGCCGGCCCCTCGCCGGTGATCGAGACAATGCCGTGGCTCGCGCCTAGAAACCGCTCAACGCTGAGCTCACCCGCCGCCAGGGGGTGGGCCGTGCTCATCAGACACTCCGGCCAGGTGTGATCAATCACCCGCCGATGAAACTGCTCGGGATTGCGAGTGGGCTCCATGCCGCTAATGGCGAGATGCAGCCGCCCTTCCGCGAGCAGGGCAAAGAAATCATCGGGGTGGGAGTGGATCTCGATATCCATTCCAGGCGCTTCGCGGCGCAGGAGCTCGACGATACGCGGCAGATAAATCCCCGCCTCCAGGTCCAGACAGCCGATATGGACCGAGCCGGTGGCGGCGCGCGGTTCGAACTCGGTGGCAAGGATCATCTGATCGATCCGGCCCAGCACCTGATCAAGCGGCTCACGCAGCGCGATGGCCCGCTGCGTTGGCGCAAGGCCATCCGCCCCACGAACCAGCAGCGGGTCACCAAACACCTCGCGCAGCCGCTTGAGCGAGCGACTGACCGCTGGCTGACTCATACGCAGTCGTTCGGCGGCACGCGTGACATGCTGCTCGCGGAGCAGCGCCTGGAGCACGACCAATAGGTTGAGGTCGAGAGAGCGTAAATTCACTTCGCGCATAGCTGTAATATAGATTATTTATTTTACGCATTAAACGGCGCTGTCTATGCTGGTGGCTGTCATTATTTAACGGGAGATCTGCTCATGACCCGCATTACACCGATTCGGACCACGCTCGCCGCCCTCGCACTTGCCGCCACGGGCCTGACGGCGCCTGCCATGGCCGCCGATTACGTTATCGACACCGAGGGTGCCCACGCCTCGATTCAGTTCCGCATCAGCCATCTGGGCTACAGCTGGCTGAAGGGTCGCTTCAACGATTTCGAAGGCCAGTTCAACTACGACGCCGACAGCCCCTCGGATGCGGCAATCAGCGTGGCTATCGACCCGGCCAGTGTCGACTCCAACCATGCCGATCGCGATGAGCATCTGCGCAGCGCCGATTTTCTTGATGTGGAGACCTTTCCCGAGGCCGGTTTTGAGAGCACCGCGTACATCCCGCACGACGATGGCACTGCCACACTCGAGGGGGAGCTCACACTGCGCGGCGTCACCCGCCCCATCAGCATTGATGTCGAGAAGATCGGCGAGGGCGAGGATCCGTGGGGCGGCTACCGGGTCGGCTTTAGCGGCGAGACCCAGTTCCAGCTCAAGGACTACGGCATTGACTACAACCTCGGCCCTGCCGCCGAGACGGTTTATCTGGAACTCGAAGTGGAAGGCATCCGCCAGTAATCCGCTGCCAACAGGAGCATTAACAATGGCCCATGTACTTGTTCTCTACTACTCGATGTACGGCCACATCGAGACCATGGCCAATAGGGTGGCCGACGGCGCCCGTGGTGTCGAAGGGACAACCGTGACCGTCAAGCGCGTCCCCGAGACCATGGACGAGTCGGCCTTTGCAGCCGCGGGTGGCAAGAGCGACCAGGGCGCGCCGGTCGCCACGCCCGACGAGTTGGCGGACTATGACGCCATCATCTTTGGCACTCCGACACGCTTCGGGAACATGGCCGGTCAGCTGCGCACGTTTCTTGACCAGACCGGTGGGCTATGGGCCAGCGGTGCGCTCGCCGGCAAGGTCGGCAGCGTGTTTACCTCAACCGGCACGCGCGGCGGCGAGGAGCAGACCATCACCTCCACCTGGATCACGCTGGCGCATCACGGCATGGTGCTGGTACCGCTTGGCTATACCAATCCGGTGCAGTTCGATATCTCGACGGTAAGTGGCGGCGGCCCCTACGGCGCAGCCACGATTGCCGGTGGTGATGGCTCGCGCCAGCCCGATGACCGGGAGCTCGAGATCGCCCGGCATCAGGGGGAGCGGGTGGCGCAGATTGCCGCCAAGCTGCACGGCTGATTTGCCCACGGTCCTGCTTCGCTAACTGCGGCAGCGGCCAGTGGCGTCCTGTCACTGGCCACTGCGGCCGCCGTCGCGACGGCCTGGCCATCTGACTTACCAGTGCCCGGTGCCGGGCTCACCTTTCCAGGGGCCCACCAGCTCGCCAGTTACCCAGCCGCCATAGTATCGGCCCGCCTGGGGCTGCACGCGCTCGCCGCCCACCCGACAGTCCAGCTTTTCCGGATAACAGGACCGCCAGCCGGCAATCGACTCGGCGCCGTCCAACGGTGAGGAGTAGGTCCACACCGCCGCTTCAATGACGCCGGCATCCGTTATTACGTCAAAATACTCCGCCTCGCCCTTCCACTCGCAGAATGTGCGATGGGCCGAGGGGCGCAGCAGCGTGTCATCGAATGCATCGGGCGGGAGATAGAACGCCGGCGGGCTGCCGGTTTCGAGCACCCGGATGCTCTGCGGACTCCAGGCGAGGCGCTGCGGGCCCGCCAGTATCTCGACTTCCCGCGCATCGGCAACGTATGCCGGCGGGCGCGGATAGTCCCAGACCGACTCCTGCCCAGAGCCGGGTACCACCGCAAAATCAGGCCGCTGCTGGCCGCGATGCTGCCAGGCCGCACGCCGGGCATCGAGGTCATCGGTGTTCATTGCCTGCTCCTTATCCGTCGGTCTGAGCCATCAAGTCTGAGGCCCACGTCATGGCGCGATCAATTGCTGTGGGCTCAATCGCCGACCAGGGCTTATTCGTTCGGTTTTTACGAACGGTTTGTCGTTTTCTTTCCATTTGTCTTAACAACTAGCCTGCGGCAGAGTCATCGCCGTGTTCACAGGGAGACAATTTGATGGAGATCCTCGGCAACATCGCTTCAACCCTGATCGGCGTCCTCCAGAAACCCACGCTGGCGTTTCTGATCGGCGGTATGGTGCTGGCGGCGATGTCGAGTCGCCTGGAGCTCCCCGACCCGGTCTACAAGCTCATCGTCATGCTGCTGCTTCTCAAGGTGGGCATGTCGGCGGGCATTTCGGTGCGCGAGGCTGATCTCATTTCACTGGCCGTGCCGGCTGTCCTTGCCATCCTGACCGGGATCGTCATTGTGCTGCTGGGGCGTCTCGTCCTGACCCGGCGCAAGGGGGTGGTCGAAGTGGATGGCATGGCCACAGCGGGGCTTTTCGGGGCGGTCTCGGCCTCGACCCTGGCAGCGGCCATGGCCATGCTCGAAAGCGAAGGCATGGCCTACGAGGGCTATATCGGCGCACTCTACCCGTTCATGGACATTGCGGCGCTGATGACCGCCATTCTGCTCGCCAAACTCTCGGCCGAGCGGCGCGCCGTCGCGGGCACCGGCACAACGGGCGGCGTCGAAGGGGACGTCGCGGTGATGGGCGGTGGCACCAACCCCGGCTCAACACAGAATGCTTCCTTTGATGCCAGCCTGGTCAGATCGATACTGATGGACACGATCCGCAGCCCGGCCATTTCGTCGCTGCTGGTAGGCCTGGCGCTTGGCCTGCTTGCCCGGCCGGATACCGTGTTCGACAGCTTCTATGAGCCGCTCTTCCGGGGGCTGCTGTCCATTCTGATGCTTTTCATGGGCTTTGAGGCCTGGAACCGGCTCTCGGAGCTCAAGGGCATTGCCCATGTGTATTTGCTATACGGGCTAAGCGCTCCACTCATACACGGCAGTATCGGCTTTGGTGCGGGCCTCATCGCGCATGAGCTGACCGGCTTTTCGGCAGGCGGCGTGGTGCTGCTGGCCGTCATGGCCGCTTCCAGCTCGGATATCTCGGGCCCGCCCACACTTCGCGGTGCCCTGCCCAGCGCTAACCCATCGGCCTATGTCGGCACTTCCACGGGACTTGGCACACCCATTGCGATTCTGACGATCCCGTTGTGGATGGCGCTGGCGGAGCGGCTCACTTTTGCTTAGCTTTT
>CAJXMI010000094.1 GCA_913056145.1 uncultured Spiribacter sp. | reverse complement strand
CCCCCCCCGGCCCACCGCCGCCAGCTCCCATCGCGGCCCGCAGCCCCCACCGCACCCCACGCCGCCCAGCCCATCCACGCCCACACCCACACCCACAACGCTCATCTGACAGCACCGGCGCAGTTTCCAATTCGTGACATGGGTCGCAGAGGCGGCGGTGGCCGGTTGCTAATAATGCTCTGGCGCCATTCCAACAGCCAGAGGGTCAACCAACATGCTAGAAAGCTTCACTACCCCCGTTTTGCACAAGATCTGGCGCGGTCGCCAGCCAAAGAGAATGCATCCGCGGCTGCTGTTTTCCATCCGACAGCATTTGTCGGTGTTGCATGCCGCGAAGGATCTTAACGATTTGCAGCAGGCTTTTGGTAATCGTCTGCAGGGCTGTTACGACCCATCGGTGCCGCTTCTGGATGATGAGGATGATCAGGATGATCAGGAGGCGGCATCCGCAGCGACCTCGGGCCAGCAGGCCGGGGGCGTGCGTCGGCGCGAGCTGCAGTGGCCTGGTGATAAAGCGCCGCAGGGTGTGCCCAACGCAGAGCCGCATCCTGACGATCCGCCTGGGAGGATGCCTGACTGGTATCGGGTGGATGTGGGTTATGGCTGGTGGATTGAGTTTTCGTTTACGGACGGGAAGGCGCGTGGGCTGGAGCTCGATAATGAGGCGGAGGCGAGGCTGCCTCGGCACTCGGGGCCGCCGCGCGTTCCGCCGCCCAGTCCCCGGCGCCGGCATGTGCAGGCCGATATTGAGTCGGTTTACCGGCCGCTGCCGCCCGCGTCGTCATTGAGGGTGCTGTGATGAATGAAATGGGGCCGTTCGATGAGGGCCGGCTCCCCGGCAAGGGGGCGGGCAGCGCAGCCGGTGAGGTGGATGAGGTGTTGCCGCCAATTCCGCCGGGTGAGGTGCTCGGGACGCAGTTCATGCAGCGCGTGCGTATCGGGCCGACCGTGCTGGCGCGGGAGCTCGGGGTGCCCGTCAATCGGATCACCGACATTCTGTGCGCACGCCGTCGCATTACGGCGCAGACTGCGCTGCTGCTGGCGGAGTACTTTCGGACTTCGCCGGAGTTCTGGATGCGCCTGCAAATGGAGCATGATTTGCGGGCGGCGCGCCGGGATCGCTCGACGCGCGCCCACATCATGGGGGTGAAGGGCTATGCGCCTACATCGTCGGCATAGAGAAGCTGCTGCCCGATCCGCCGTCGCGCACGCCCCGCGGCCAGCGGCTGGTGACGGTTTTCATCTGCGTGTAAAACCGCACGGCATCGGGCCCGTGTGCGTGCAGGATCCCGAAGCGTGAGCGCTTCCATCCGCCAAAGCTGTGGAAGGCCATCGGCACGGGGATGGGCACGTTGACACCGACCATGCCGACCTCGACGCGCTCGGTGTAGGTGCGGGCGGCGTCACCATCGCGGGTGAAAATGGCGGTGCCGTTGGCAAACTCATGGCCGTTGACGATGCCAAGGGCCTCTTCAAAGTCGGCGGCGCGCACCACACTGAGCACGGGGCCGAAGATCTCTTCGGAATGAATCCGCATGCCGGGCCGGACATGGTCGAACAGCGAGCCACCGATGAAAAAACCATTGGCAGTCGAGCCGTCGCCTGCGGAGTTGCCCGCGACGCCCGGCCCCGCCCCGGTCGTATCGGCGCTACCTGCGCCCGCACCGCCGGCGGTAGCGGCGCTGCCCGTGCTACCCGGGTACGCCGCCTGTCGGCCGTCCACCACCAGCTCGGCGCCTTCGGCGACGCCAATATCGAGGTAACCGGCGACCTTGTCGCGGTGCTCGGCCGTGACCAGGGGGCCCATTTCGGGTTCGGGGTCGGCGAGGCCGTTGTCGACGCGGAGGGTGTCGAGTCGGGCCTTCAGGCCTGCCACCAGGCGCTCGGCCGTGTCCTGGCCCACCGGGACGGCCACTGAAATGGCCATGCAGCGCTCGCCGGCCGAGCCGTAGGCCGCGCCCATCAGCGCATCAATGGTCTGCTCGATATCGGCATCGGGCATGACCACGGCATGGTTCTTGGCCCCACCGAGCGCCTGGACGCGCTTGCCGTGCGCCGAGCCCGTTGCATAGATGTACTCGGCGATGGGGGTGGAGCCGACAAAACTGATCGCGCCCACGCGCGGGTCGGTGAGCAGCGTGTCCACGGCCTCCTTGTCGCCGTTGATCACGTTGAATACGCCGTCCGGCAGGCCGGCCTCTTTCAGGAGCTCGGCGAGCATCAGCCCGGCCGATGGATCCTTCTCGGAGGGCTTCAGGATGAAGCTGTTGCCGCAGGCAAGCGCGACGGGCGCCATCCAGAGCGGGACCATTACCGGGAAGTTGAACGGCGTGATGCCGGCGCACACGCCCACCGGCTGTTGCATGGAATGGCTATCGACGCCGGCGCCCACGTTGGGCGAGTGCTCGCCTTTGAGCAGATGCGGGATGCCGCAGGCAAACTCGACGACCTCGAGGCCACGGATTACCTCACCCTTGGCATCGGAAAAGGTCTTGCCGTGCTCGCGGGTGATGCACTCGGCAAGGCGGTCGTGGTTGCGCTCGATGAGCTCCTTGAAGCGGAACATGACCCGGGCGCGTCGCAGCGGCGGGGTGGCGCCCCAGGCCTTCTGCGCTTCGGCGGCATTGGCGATGGCGGCTTCGACCTCGTCGGCCGAGGCCAGTGCGACCTCGGCGGTCTGTACCCCGAAGGCCGGATTGTAGATCGGCGCGGTGCGGCCGTTGTTGCTGCCGGCAACCGCCTCGCCGTTAACGTAGTGGCCAATGGCAGCGGGTGTGTCCCCAAGGCCGGCGGGATGGGTCGGATCGGTCGCCATGGTCTGCTCCCCCTCTAATGGTCTGACCACAGACTATACCGATGCTGGCAAGATAAACGGAAGGCCGCGTCGCCGTTGTCCTTTCGGTAGTGTCTCTGGTACAACATGCCCACAATATCTTGTGGAGGGTCCCTGCCCGTGTCGTCGTCTGTTTCATCCCCCTGCGTGAGCATCTGTGAAGTCGAACACGGCCGTTGCATCGGTTGCGGCCGCACCGAGACCGAGATTGCCGAGTGGCGGGATTATCCCGAGGAAAAACGCCTGGCCATCATGGATCGGCTTGAGGACGAGGCCGCGGCTGGCGGCTGGTTTGCCGACGATGCCTTTGACGGAGCGCCGGGTGCCTGAGCACGAGCCCAAGGCCTGTCCGCGCTGCGGCAATGGTTTTGAGTGCCGGCTGGGCAGCATTCATCGCTGCCAGTGTGTGGATGTTGTGTTGAGCGATCGCCTGCGCGAGTGGATTGCGCGCGAGTACGACGACTGTCTGTGCCGGGGTTGCCTCCAGGCCCTTTCCGCTGCCGAGGCGCGCGGGGCCGCCAGGGTGGCGCTCGGCCGCGTGCAGAATGCATCGCTCCGCAAATCACCCTGATCGCAGGATGCCCCCGTCAGGCGCGCCCGGCGTCGAAATCGCCGGGGGTGTGGAAGTATTCGCTGCTGCGGGCAAATTCCTCCACGGCATTGCGCAGGGCGTCCAGCCGTAGCTCGCCGGTGCAAAGCGGTTTGCATTCCTGGCAGTCGGGGTCGCCGCAGGGCTGATGCGCGTACAGCCAGTACTGGATGGCGCCGGCCAGAAGGCCTTCGGCCACTTCCGACAGGTTGGAGTCGGGGGCGCTGTCCGCAATGCGGTTGCCCAGTTCGACGGTTTCGCGTGCGCCCTGATCGTAGACGTTGTCTGGTTCTTCCATGGCGCAATTGTATCAGCCGAACGCTGCCGCGCCGTCCCCATCGCATGCCCGGCCGTTTCTGGCTAAGATATCCGGTTGAGGAGGAAGGGCGCTTGCAGAACCTGTTCACCCCTGTTGACCCCCCCAAGACCGGTCGCCTGTCCGATGCGATTGCCGAGCATATCGAGCGGCAGATCGTGGAGGGGCGTTTGCATGCCGGCGATGCGCTGCCGGCTGAACGCGAGTTGGCGCGGCTGATGGAGGTATCGCGGGCGTCGCTGCGCGAGGCGCTGCTGCGGTTGGTGTCGCGCGAGCTTTTGCTCGTCCGCCGCAATGCGGGCTATACGGTGGCCAAGGTCACGGCGCCCAGCCTCACTGATCCGCTGCTGCGGTTGATGGACACCCAGCCCAAGGCCGTTGCGGATGTGCTGGAGCTGCGCCAGGGTGTCGAGACCCTCATGGCCGGGCTGGCGGCCGAGCGCGCCACCGACAAGGATCAGGCCGCGATTGCCGAGGCGCTGGAGCGCATGGAGTCGGCCCAGGCCGCCGGCCGGGCGGCCGAGGCGGCCGATTGGGATGCCCGGCTGCACCTGGCCATTGCCGAGGCCTCGCACAATGTGGCGCTTGTTACTATGATGCGGGGTCTTTTCCTGGTGCTGCGCGAGCACGTGCGCCGGGCGCGCGCCGCGATGCTGATCAGTGCAACGGGCGAGGAGGATCTGCGCCAGCAGCATCGGGCGCTGGTGGAGGCGGTGAGCCGCAATGATCCGGAGGGCGCCGTGGCGGCGGCCGAGACCCATCTGCGCTACCTTCGGCTTGGCCTGTGCAATAACCACGAGATTTGACAGCAGGGAGAGCGCATTGATGTCGACCACGATCAGCGACCGCGAAGCCGCCATCGCCCGGGTGGAATCGCTTATTCGCGATATCCCCGATTTCCCCAAACCGGGCATTCTGTTCAAGGACATCACCCCGCTGCTGGGGGATGCCGAGGGGTTTCGCACGGCCATCGATCTGTTGGCCGACGCCATAACCGGGCCGACGCCCGAGTACATCGTGGGCACCGAGAGCCGTGGCTTTATCTTTGGGGCGGCCCTGGCCTATCGGATCGGCGCGGGCTTTATCCCGGTGCGCAAGCCGGGCAAGCTGCCGGCCGATGTCCACTCCTGTGAATACGAGCTTGAATACGGTACGGATGCGCTCGAGGTGCACCGGGATGCGCTGCATCAGGGCGCGAGGACGCTGATTGTCGACGATCTGCTGGCCACCGGGGGCACCGCCCGTGCCACCGGGGATCTGCTCCGCCGCCTTGGCGCCGAGATGCTTGGCTACAGCTTTGTCATCGAACTGGGCTTTCTGGCTGCTCGCGAGCACATGACCGACGCGCCGGTCCATTCGCTCATCCGCTACTAGGTCCGCCCTAGCGGATCAGTCGCCGGCGCGCGAGGGCGGCGCTGAGCCAGTAGGTGACAACGATGTAGCCGGCGATGACGGCCAGATGCAGGGCGGCGGCATCGATGACGCCTCCGGTCATGAGCGGGCGCACCAGCATGACCACATGCGCAAGCGGCAGGAACTGCGCGCCGATCTGCACTGCCTGCGGCAGGCTTGAGAGCGGAAAGAACACGCCCGAGAGCAGCAGCATCGGGGTCATGATCAGCGTGAAGTAGTACAGAAAGAAGTCGTAGCTGGGTGAAATGGCCGTGACGATCATGGCGATGCCGGCAAAGGCAAGCCCTGCCAGAAGGATGACGGGCAGCACGAGCAGCGCCTCGGGGCCGGCCACCAGGCCCAGTACGGCAGCCACCAGCACGATGGCGCTCGCGTTAATGAGCGCCTTGGTGGCCGCCCAGACGATCTCACCGAGCACCACGTCGTCCACGTTCATGGGGGCGGCCAGCATGGCCGCCCACG
>CAJXMI010000093.1 GCA_913056145.1 uncultured Spiribacter sp. | reverse complement strand
CCGAGCTGGGCGGCCCGGCCAGCCCGGCCGCGCCCGCCACGTCGCAATGAGTCCGCTCGCCACCCGGACAGCCGGTGGGCGCCGCACTCGGCTGACCCTGACGCCGCTCATCGACGTGGTGTTTATCCTGCTGGTGTTTTTCATGCTGGCGGCCAATCTCCAGCAGGAGACTGGCCTGGCGCTCTCCGGAGGCGGGGCGGCCACAGCCGACACGCCCGTTGTCACCCTTTGGTATCAGGTGGGCCCGCAGGGGCTGCGCCCCTATGCGGGCGGCGATGGGGTTGAGCCGGCGTCTGTTGCCAAGGCGGTGGCGGCACGTCGGCAACAAGCCAACGAGGCCCGCGTTGAAGTGGGGCTGGTAGCCGCTGAGGGCGTTGGCCTGCAGGCATTGGTCTCCTCGCTGACTGCTCTGGAGGCCGCCGGCATTCAGCATATCCAGCTGGCGCCAAGGCCGGAGCCATGAGCGCGGCACACCGCAGTCAGGGGCTGGCGGCCCGCGTCGGCAATCGGTCCAAAGCGGCCGATGACGGCGTATTGCCCCTGATTAACGTGGTTTTTCTGGTGCTGATCTTTCTCATGATCGCGGCCACGGTTACCACGCCAGCGCCGTTTCGGGTGGAGCCGCCCACGGCCGCGGCCGAGCCTGAGTGGCAGGCGGCGGGCCAGCGGGTAGCCGTTGGCGCCGATGGCGATATTGCGCTGGCCGGAGCGCGGGTCACGCCCGCACAGTTGATCCGGCAGCTCGATCGCGAGGGGCAGGCGGCTGAGGCGGCGGCCGGTCAGGGTGCCGGCGTGTTATTGCATGCCGATGCGCGCGCCGAGGCAGGCGCCATTATCCGTCTGGTGCGTCAGCTGGAGCAGGCCGGGTTGGGGCCCGTTCGGGTGCAGCTGCAGCCCGCGGGGCACTGAGGCATGCGGCGCGTGCGCCCGGCCGGAATGACTCTTGCGCTTTTGCTGGCGCTGATTTTGCATTGGGCACTGCTCTCAGGGCTCTACATGCTCATCGGTCAGGCCGAGTCGACCCCGTCGGGCAGCACGGCAACCGTTCGCGTTGCAGCGCCGGGCGATGGCCCCGAGCCTCTGGCGACTCCCCGGGCGCCGTCGCCAGAGGTCGCGACGCCGGAAGACCAGCGCGAGCGGGCCGAGCCGTCCGAGCGGCCCGAGCCTTCCGAGCCGCCGGAGCCGCCGGAGCCTTCCGAGCGGCCCGAGCCGCCCGAGCCTTCCGAGCCGCCGGAGCCCTCGGAGCCGCGCCAACCGCCCGAGCCCGGCAGTGAGCCCGCCCCCGAAGCGGACTCCGCCGAGGGCGAGAACGCCGCCACCGATGCGGGCGCTGGAAGCAAGCGCGCAAGCTGGGAGGATAGGCTGCGTGCCCATCTTGCCGAGCATCAGCGGTATCCGCGCCAGGCCCGTCTGCGCGGGCGTGAGGGACAGGTCATTCTCGTACTCGAGATTGCGGTGTCGGGCGATGTGCGTGCATTGGCATTGGCGGCGCGTAGTGGCCATGCCAGCCTGGATGCGGCCGCACGGCGTATGGCTGAGCGCGCGAGCCCGGTGCCACCACCGCCGGCCGCGATCAGTAACAACGGCACAGTCAGCGTGCGCGTACCCGTGGTGTTCGCGCTGTCGCGTTCTCTGCGTTGAGGGAAAGAGAGAACGGGGCAGACCACATTGCCATGCCCCGTTCGGGCCGTTGACTCAGCGCTCGCCGGCAAAGGCCGAGAGCAGCTGCAGCAGGCTGAGGAAGAGGTTGTAGATGGTGACGTACAGCGTGATCGTCGCCATGATGTAGTTGGTCTCGCCGCCGTTGATGATCTCGCCGGTCTGATAGAGGATCAGCGCGCTCATCAGCACCACAAAGGCCGCACTCACGGCCAGCGACAACGCCGGGATCGAGAACAGGATGGCGATGATCGAACCGGCAAACGCCACCAGCACGCCGGCAAAGATAAAGCCTCGCATGAAGCTGAAATCACGCTGCGTGGTCAGGGCATAGGCCGACAGACCCAGGAAAATGAGCCCGGTGCCACCCAGCGCCATCATCACCAGCTCGGCCCCGTTGCTGAACGCCGTGAGGTAGAGGCTGATGATTGGCCCCAGGGTAAAGCCCATGAAACCGGTTAGCGCGAACACGCTGGCCAGGCCCCAGATGCTGTTGCGCAGCGCCGTGGTAAGGAACAACAGCCCAAAGTAACCGCCCAGCACCAGCAGCCAGTGCATTGGCGGGGCGTTGATGGCCATGGCGGTGCCGGCCATCGTGGCGCTGAACAGCAAGGTCATGGCGAGCAGCGCGTAGGTATTGCGCAGCACCTTGTTGGTGGCCAGTGCCGAGCCGCCTGCGGTTGTCCGGCCAGCGCTCACCGCGCGAAAGTCCTGAGCCATTGGTGTTCCTCCAGTAATTACTCGGGTCGATGCGTCCAACATTGCCATTAGATGGGGGCCATGTCACGTTGGTTCAATCCGCTTGCAGCGCATTCCGAAAAGCCGTAACGTCCGCTACCCCTCGAACCCGGTGACTGTCACGTGAACATCGTTTGTCTTGACCTCGAAGGGGTGCTGGTTCCCGAGATCTGGATTGATTTTGCCGATCTCACGGGCATCGACGCCCTGCGCGCCACCACGCGCGATATTGCCGATTACGACGAGCTGATGCGCATGCGCCTCGCCGAGCTCGAGCGCCACGGCCTCGGCCTGCCCGATATCGAGGCGGTCATCAGCCGCATGGCTCCGCTTGCGGGTGCGCTCGAGTTTCTCGAGGCGCTGCGCGCCCGCTACCAGGTGGTGATCCTCTCGGATACGTTCTACGAGTTTGCACGGCCGCTGATGCGCCAGTTGAAATGGCCCACGCTCTTTTGCCATACGCTCGAGACGGCGGCCGACGGACGGATCAGCGGCTATCGGCTGCGCCTGCCCGACCACAAGCGGGCGGCTGTCAACGCCTTTCGGGATCTCGCGTTCACGGTGGTCGCCGCCGGGGATTCGTATAACGATACCGGCATGCTGGGAGCGGCCCATCAGGGTGTGCTTTTTAATGCGCCCGACAATGTCATTGCCGACTTTCCGCAGTTTCCGGTAGTCACGGGGTATGCCGGCCTTGCCGAGGCGATCGACAGCGGGCTTGCCCGCGCATGAGCCCGGCCGCGGTCCGGGTGGCCCTGCTGGCCGATACCCACGGCTTTCTTGACGGGCGCGTGGCCGAGCAGGTCGCCGGCTGCGACATTGCCGTGCATGCCGGTGATGTGGGTGGCGCGGATATTCTGTTTGCGCTGCACCCGCGCGAGGAAGTGATTGCCATCCGCGGCAACAACGACGATGCGGCGCATTGGGCCGAGGGCGAGGCGGATATCCTGGCCACCCTCCCGGCCGAGGCAACGGTGGAGCTCCCGGGCGGTCGGCTCAAAATAGTGCATGGCGATGACGGCGGCACGCTGGAGCAGCGGCATCGGCGCTATCGCCGCCACTATGCCGATTGCCGTGCGGTTGTCTACGGCCACAGCCATCGTCAGCTGCTTGACCGCGACACCAGCCCCTGGCTGCTCAACCCCGGTGCGGCAGGCCGGACGCGTACCTACGGCGGCCCCGGTTGCATCATCCTGCGCTGCACCGGCAATGACTGGCAGGTGGAGGCGCTGCGCTTTGAGCCGCGTACCTACCGAACCCATCGCGCCCGTGACGGTGACCGGCAGCGGGAGGAGAAGCAGCGCCGGGATGGCTGAGCGCCAGGGCCGCAACCAGCAACGGCGTGAGCAGGCGCGGGCCGCTCGCGAGGCGGTGCCGCTCTCTCCGGCGTTTGATCTTGATCTGCCGGTCCTCGCGCATGCCGACGAGATCCGCGCGGCGGTGCGCGACCACCCGGTCGTGGTGATCTGTGGTGAAACCGGCTCGGGCAAAAGCACGCAGCTGCCCAAGCTGATGCTGGATCTGGGGCGGGGGGCCAGTGGCCTGATCGCCCACACCCAGCCACGCCGCATTGCCGCCCGCAGTCTGGCCGCGCGCGTGGCCGAGGAATGCGGCACCGAGCTCGGCCATGGGGTGGGGTATCGGGTGCGCTTTGGCGATCGCACCGGCCCGTCAACGCGCGTCAAACTGCTCACCGACGGCATGCTGCTCGCCGAGACCCAGGGCGACCCTGATCTCCTGGACTACGACACGGTCATCATCGATGAGGCCCATGAGCGCAGCCTCAACATCGACTTCCTGCTGGGGTACTTGAAGCGCCTGCTGCCGCGCCGTCCGGATCTGCGCATCATTATCACCTCGGCCACCATCGACCCGCAGCGCTTTTCGGACCACTTCGACGGCGCTCCCGTCATTGAGGTCTCGGGCCGGACCTGGCCTGTCGATGTGCGCTACCGCCCGTTGGCGGCCCAAAGCGAGGACGAGCGCGAGCGCAGCCTGCGCCAGGGTGTGCTGGATGCGGTGGATGAGCTGTCCGGGCTGGGGCGGGGGGATGTCCTTGTGTTTCTGCCCGGTGAGCGCGAGATCCGGCAGTGCGCCGAGGCGCTGCGCAAGCACCACCCACCGCATACCGAGGTGCTGCCGCTCTATGGCCGGCTGTCCACGGCCGAGCAACAGCGGGTGTTTGCCCCGCATGCCGGACGGCGCATTGTGCTGGCAACCAATGTGGCCGAGACCTCACTCACGGTGCCGGGCATACGCTATGTGGTGGACAGCGGCCTTGCGCGAATCAGCCGCTACAGCTACCGCACCAAGGTGCAGCGGCTGCCGGTGGAGCCCATTGCCCAGTCCAGCGCCGACCAGCGTGCCGGCCGCTGCGGCCGCGAGGGGCCGGGCGTGTGCATCCGCCTTTATGAGCAGGCCGATTACGAGGCGCGGCCGCGGTTTACCGATCCCGAAATCCTGCGCACCAACCTGGCCTCGGTTATTTTGCAGATGAAGCATCTGCGCCTGGGTGCCATCGAGCGCTTTCCCTTTGTCGAGCCGCCCGACCCGCGTTACGTCCGCGACGGGCTCAAGCTGCTCGACGAGCTGGGGGCCTTGAATCGGCGCCAGAACCTCTCACGCCTTGGGCGCCGCCTGGCCCGGCTGCCAATCGACCCCCGCCTGGCGCGGATTCTGCTGGCCGGCGAGCAGGAGGGGGCGCTGCGCGAAATGCTGGTATTGGCGGCGGCGCTCTCCATTCAGGATCCGCGTGAGCGGCCAATGGACCAGCGCGAGGCGGCCGATGCCGCGCAGGCCGGCTGGCAGGATCGGCACTCCGACTTTGCCACGTTGCTCAAACTCTGGGATGACTACCGCGAGCAGGCCCGGCAGTTAAGCCGCCGCAAGCTCCAGGCCTGGTGCCATGAGCACTTCCTGTCGCATGTGCGCATGCGTGAGTGGACCGATATCCATGGCCAGTTGCATGGCCTGGTGCGCGGCATGGGACTGACCGAAAACGCCGCTCCGGCGCGGGGCGTGGCCGTGCATCGGGCGTTGCTCACCGGGTTTTTATCAAATATCGCCCGGCGCGAGGACGGCGAGGAGTACATCGGGCCGCGTGGCCTCAAGCTGGCCATCCACCCGGGCTCGGGCGTGGCGCGCAAGCGACCGCGCTGGGTTGTGGCGGCCGAGCTGGTCGAAACCCGCCGGGGTTTTGCCCGCACCACAGCCGAGGTGCGCCCGG
>CAJXMI010000092.1 GCA_913056145.1 uncultured Spiribacter sp. | reverse complement strand
GCCGCCTGGTGCGTGGCTGGTCCCATCTCGAGCGCCAGAAGGGCGGCATCGGGCTGCGCGGCCCGGGCGAGACCCAGCTTGAAATGGATCGCCGCATGCTCGGCGGGCGCATCCGACAGCTCGAAAAGCGGCTCTCGCGGGTCCGCCAGCAGCGCGATCAGGGCCGCCAGGCGCGCCGGCGTCGCGACCTGCCAGCGGTGTCCCTGGTGGGCTACACCAATGCTGGCAAGTCCACGCTGTTCAACCGGGTGGCCGAGTCGGGCGTGTATTCGGCGGATCAGCTGTTTGCCACGCTCGATACCACGCTGCGGCGTATCGAGCTGGCGGGCGGCGAGGCGGCGGTGCTGGCGGACACGGTCGGATTTATCCGTGATCTGCCGCCGCAGCTGGTAGCCGCGTTTCGCTCAACTCTCGAAGAGGTGGTCGAGGCCGACCTGTTGATCCACGTGATCGATGCCGCCGACCCGCTGCGCGAGGAAAATGCGCGCGAGGTCGACGAGGTCCTGAAGGCGCTGGGTGCCGAGGACGTCCCGCAGCTGCGGGTATATAACAAGATCGACGCGCGCGGGCTTGAGCCACGGGTTGATCGCGACGATGACGGGATGGTGCAGGCGGTTTGGGTCTCGGCGCAGACGGGCGCCGGGCTCGAGCCGCTGCGCGATGTCATTGCCGAGCGGGTTAACGCCGAGCAGGCCCGCGGCGTCATTGAACTGGGGCCTGCCGAAGGCCGGCTGCGCGCACGTTTTTATGCGCTGGGTGATGTGCTTGCAGAGCGCTTTACCGACGCCGGCAATGTTCGCCTTGCCGTTGAGTTGCCACGCCGTGAGCTTGAACGGCTCTATCGGCATGAAGGCCTCAAGGCCGAATTGGCACCGATTGAGGCTGGCAACTTGCCGGTAGACGCAATGGCTCATTAGAATCACGCGGCTGGTATTCATCATGGGTATCTGCCGATTGCTCGCCCGGGCAGCCGAGGCTGCACCGGAATGACTCCACGACCGGAGAGAATCACATGGCCTGGAACGAACCCGGGGGTGGCAACCGCGACCCATGGAGCGGCGGTGGCGGCGGTGGCCGCAACAATCAGGGGCCGCCTGATCTGGATGAAGCGCTGCGCAAGCTGCGAGCGCGATTCGAGGGCCTGTTCGGCGGCCGCGGCGGTCGCCGGGGCGGCGATAACGGCGGCAGTAGCGGCGGCGGGCCGAAAACCCCGTCGCTCAAAGGCGTTGGTGTCATCGTCGGGCTGCTCTTTGCCGGCTGGGTGCTCTCCGGCATTTACATCATTGACGAGGGCACGCGCGGCGTCGTCACTCGCTTTGGTGCCTTCCAGAGCACGGCCATGCCGGGGCCGCATTGGCACTTGCCGTATCCCATCGAGGCCGTGCAGCGAGTGGATGTGTCCACCCGGCGTCGCATCACGGTGGGGTATCAGGCGATAAGCCCGCAGCAGACCCGCCCGGTTCTCTCCGAGGCGCTGATGCTCACCGAAGACGAAAACATCGTGAACGTACAGCTTGCCGTGCAGTATCAGGTGTCTGATGCCGCCGACTTCGTGTTCAACTTTGTCGATCCCGAGCAGACGCTCAAGGAACTCACCGAGAGCGCGCTGCGCGAGGTTGTCGGCAAGCGCCGCATGGACTTCGTGATTACCGAGGGGCGCACCGAGGTGGCACAGCGGACGCGGGAGCTCGTCACCCAGGCCATCAGCCAGTACGAGGCGGGCATCGAGGTGATCGAGGTGGTGATCCAGGATGCGCAGCCCCCCGAGCAGGTGCAGGACGCGTTTGAAGACGCCATCAAGGCCCGCGAGGATCGCGAGCGGCTGATCAATCAGGCCGAGGCGTACCGGAATGAGGTCATTCCGCGGGCCCAGGGTCAGGCAGCCCGGGTAGGCGAAGAGGCCCAGGCTTATGTGGCCCGCACGGTCCAGCAGGCCGAGGGTGATGCCAGCCGCTTTACCCAGCAGCTCACCGAGTATGCAAAGGCCCCGCGGGTCACGCGTGATCGGCTCTATCTGGACACCATGGAGCGGGTCCTTGGCAGCACGGGCAAGGTCCTGATCGACAACGAGTCGAGCCAGCAGCTCATGTATCTGCCGCTTGATCGGATCATGCGTGGCGGTAGCACGCAGTCCGACCCGGGCCGCACTGACGGTGCAATGAGTGGCGATACGGCCATGAATAGCACCGGCACGACGCAATCCTCAGGCAGCCGCTCATCGAGCAGCTCGCTGCGCATGCGGGAGACACGCTAATGAACCGTCTCACGTCAATTGGCATTGTGGTGATCGTCCTGCTGATCGTGGGGATTACCTTTGGCACCTTCACCGTCAAGGAAACGGAACGGGCCCTCAAGTTCCGCCTGGGTGAAGTCGTGCGCACCGACTTCGAGCCGGGTCTGCACTTCCAGATCCCGTTCGTGAACAACGTCCGCAAGGTCGACGCCCGGGTGCAGACGCTCGACGAGAGCCCGCAGCGCTTTCTGACAAGCGAGCAGAAAAACCTGATTGTTGACTCGTTCGTGAAATGGCGGGTCGAGGACATCGAGCAGTACTACGTGACTGTCCGGGCCGATCCACGCCGGGCCAATCTGCGCCTCTCCGAGATCATTCGCGATGGCCTGCGCGCCGAGTTTGGTAAGCGCACGGTCCAGGAGGTGATCTCGGGCGACCGTGCCGAGATCATGGAGATCCTGACCGAGCAGGCAAAACTTGCCGGTGATTCACTGGGTGTGAACGTGCTTGATGTGCGACTGAAGCGTGTGGACCTGCCCGAGGGGGTCAGCGAGTCGGTCTTCAACCGCATGGTTGCCGCCCGTGAGCAGGTGGCGCGTCAGTTCCGTGCCGAGGGTCAGGAGGAGTCGGAGCGGATACGCTCGGCGGCCGACCGCCGACGCGAGGAGATCCTTGCCCAGGCACGACGCGAGGCCCAGGAGCTGCGTGGTCAGGCAGACGCCGAGGCAACGGCGATCTATGCCAATGCCTATGAAGCCGACGAGGAGTTCTATCGCTTCTATCGCAGCCTTGGTGCTTACGAGAACACGTTCCGCAGCCAGGAAGACATCCTGGTGCTGTCGCCGGACTCGGAGTTCTTCCGCTACTTCGACCAGCTGGACTCGCTTCAGCGCTGAGGGCGGCGAGGATGCAGGATCTGCTAACGGCATTGGCGCTGTTGCTGATCATCGAAGGGATCCTGCCCTTCCTCAGCCCACGGACGCTTCGCAAGGCATTGTTCAGCATTGTGCAAAACAATGATCGCAGCCTGCGGCTGACCGGCGTTGCCAGTATGGTGGCCGGTCTGTTGCTGCTCTATCTGGTTCGCTGAGAGGATTCCGATGAACGACAAGCCCGGCGGCCAGCCGATCCCGTGGTTGCTGCCCGATGCCGTGGAAGAGCTGCTCCCACCGGCGGCGGCCCATCTCGAATCACTGCGTCAGGCCACGCTCGGCATCTGCCGGAGCTGGGGCTACGATCTGGTGATGCCTCCGGCCATCGAGTACCTCGAATCGCTCCTGTCAGGCGCGGCGCACGATCTCGATCTGCAAACCTTCAAACTCACCGATCAGCTGAGTGGGCGGATGATGGGCGTACGCGCTGATATCACCCCGCAGGCGGCGCGTATTGATGCGCATCAGCTGCGCCAGGACGGCCCGGTCCGGCTGTGCTACACAGGCACGGTACTGCGAACGCGGCCGGATGAGCCGGCGGGCTCCCGCAACCCCTTGCAGATGGGGGCAGAGCTGTACGGTCACCCCGGCATCGAGTCCGATGTCGAAATCATTGCCCTGATGGCCGAGGTGCTCTACGGCGCAGGGGTGCCGGAGCTGCACCTCGACCTCGGGCATGTGGGGCTCTTTCGCGGTCTGGCGGCCGAGGCCGGACTGGGCGAAGAGGCCGAGGCGCGGTTGTGGGACGCCCTGCAGCGCAAGGCCACGGCGGACATCGACGAGCTGTTGACTGAGCTGGCCGTGATGGCGCCGCATCGCGACCGGCTGGCTGCGCTGGCGGGTCTCAGTGGTGGGCTTGAAGTCCTTGACGATGCCCGCAAGGCCCTCAGTGGCGCCGGGCAGCCGGTCCATGACGCGCTGGATGCCCTGATCGCGATCGCCGATTCGCTGCAGCGCTGGCTGCCCGGGCTTGTCCTGCATTTTGATCTGGGCGAGCTGCGTGGCTATCGCTACCACACCGGTGTCGTGTTTGCGGCCTACACGCCTGGACAGTCGCTCGAGCTGGCGCGCGGCGGGCGCTACGACGACATCGGCGCGGTATTCGGCCGGTCTCGTCCGGCCACGGGCTTCAGCACCGATTTAAAGGCACTGCTGCGGGTGTCGGGCGCCGGGCAGGACGATGGGGCACTGCGGTCACACGGCATCGCTGCGCCCTGGCAGGGGGACGATGCGTTGCGCGAGCGCATTCGGGGCCTGCGCGCCGCGGGGGAGACCGTGGTCTGGCGGCTGCCAGGTCATGAAGCGGTGGCGGGGGCAGGCTGTGATCGTCAACTGGTTTGCAATGACAATGGGGAATGGCGGGTCGAGCCGCTATAGACACGGGGAATCCAATGGGCAGAAATGTGGTGGTCATCGGCTCGCAATGGGGCGATGAGGGTAAGGGCAAGATCGTTGATCTGCTTACCGATCGGGTCTCGGCCGTGGCCAGGTTTCAGGGCGGGCACAATGCCGGCCATACCCTGGTTATCGATGGTCAGAAAACCGTTTTGCACCTCATTCCCTCGGGCATCCTGCGCGAGGGCGTACTCTGCCTGATTGGCAATGGCGTCGTGCTCTCGCCCGAGGCATTGTTAAAAGAGCTTACAGCGCTTGAGCAATCCGGCGTGCCGGCGCGCGAGCGCCTGCGTGTCAGTCCCGCCTGCCCGGTGATCCTTCCCTCGCATGTCGCGCTGGATCAGGCACGTGAAAAGGCGCGTGGCAAGGCCGCCATCGGTACCACCGGCCGCGGTATTGGCCCCGCCTATGAGGACAAGGTCGCGCGGCGCGGGATCCGGGTGGGTGATCTCTTTCACCGCGAACGGCTCGCCGCCAAGCTCGGCGAGCTGCTCGATTATCACAATTTCATCCTCAAGCAGTACTACGGCGAGCCCGGGCAGGACTTTCAGGCCATCCAGGAGCAAAGCCTTGCCATGGCCGCCGAGCTCGAACCCATGGTGGCCGATGTCAGCCATTTGCTGCATCAGTATCGCCTGGCCGGCGACAACCTCCTGTTCGAGGGCGCTCAGGGCACTCTGCTGGATATCGATCAGGGCACCTATCCGTTTGTGACCTCGTCCAACACCACGGCCGGGGCGGCCGCCACCGGCACCGGTGTCGGCCCGCTTGAGCTTGATTATGTGCTGGGTATCACCAAGGCCTACACCACCCGGGTGGGCGCCGGGCCCTTCCCGACCGAGCTGCTCGACGACCTGGGAGAGCACCTGGCACGCCGCGGGCATGAGTTTGGCTCCACCACCGGGCGCCCCCGGCGCTGCGGCTGGTTTGACGCCGTTGCCATGCGCCGTGCCGTGCAGATCAGCAGCCTGTCGGGACTGTGCATCACCAAGCTCGATGTGCTCGATGAGCTTGATACCCTGCGCATCTGCACCGGCTATCGCTGCGGGGCCGCAATGAGCGATGTCCTGCCAACTGGCGCCGAGGCGCTCGCCGAGTGCGAGCCCGAGTACGTCGAGATGCCCGGCTGGCAGTGCTCAACCCTGGGCATTCAGCACTACGCCGATCTGCCCGCAGAGGCCCGTGCCTATCTCGAGCGCATCGAGGCCCTTTGCGGCGTG
>CAJXMI010000091.1 GCA_913056145.1 uncultured Spiribacter sp. | reverse complement strand
CCCCAGCCGCTTTTTCTCCTACCGCCGCGACGGCATAACCGGGCGTTTTGCTGCTTACATTGCCTGCGCCGGCGCCTGACACGGATGCGTTCTGGCAGTACGCTTGGAGCGTCTCAGTACCACGGATGGCCAGTGCCCGGAGGGATATAGACCGTGCGGTCGCAGAGCATCCACATGAGCCTGGACCCCGGGGGCGAGGACACACTGCAGGCGCAGCTGCGCAAGTCGCTGCTTGCAGCCATCGATGCCAGAGCGGTTGTGCCGGAGCTGCCCCTGCCCTCCTGCCGCAAGCTCGCGGATCAGCTCGGGGTGTCGCGCAATACCGTCGCTCTGGTCTACCAGCGCCTGGTCGACGATGGCTATCTGGAGTCGCGGCCAAAGGCCGGGTATTTTCTTGCCAGCGGCCTGCCGGCTCCCCGCATGGCACCGGCCGATGCCGCCACTGCCACCGATGTGGAGGGCGAGAGCTGGCGCGGGCGTCTTGTGCGGCGGCCCTCTGCATTCCGGCAGATCAGCAAGCCCTCTGACTGGCGCCGCTTTGACTATCCCTTTATTTACGGCCAGTACGATACCGGCATTTTCCCGCTGTCGAGCTGGCGCGAGACGGTGCGACGCTTGCTGCGCACGCACAGCGACCGCGACTGGCTGAATGACCAGGTCGATCGCGATGACCCGCTGCTGGTCGAACAGCTGCGGCGTCGGGTGTTGCCCCGCCGGGGCATTTTTGCCGATGCCGAGGAGGTGTTGATTACGCTTGGCTCGCAGAACGGGCTCTATCTGATCTCGGAGCTGCTGTGTGGCCCGGGTGTGCGGTTTGGCGTGGAAGACCCCTGCTACCGCGATGCCCACAATATCCTTGCCTGGCATGGCGCAGAGCCCGTGCTTCATGGCATTGACCAGAAAGGCTTCGTGCCGCGGGCGGCGACGGCCGACTGTCAGCTGCTCTACCTCACGCCCTCGCACCAGGTGCCCACCGGTGTGCGCATGGCGCCCGACCGCCGGGCCCGCCTTCTCGAGAATGCCCGGCGGCATGATCAGATCCTGATCGAAGACGACTACGACGCCGATTTTACCCCGCGCGTCGATGCCCCGCCCGCGCTCAAGGCGACGGACGCGGATGGCCGCATCGTCTATCTGGGCAGTTTCTCGAAGGCGCTGTCACCGGGGTTGCGGCTTGGCTACATCGTTGCGGATCGCCGCCTGATTGCCGAGATGCGAGCACTGCGACGGCTCATGTATCGGCATCCGCCCACCGGCCTGCAGCGCCAGGTCGGCGAGTTTCTGGCGCTTGGCCATCACGATGTCCTGGTCCGAGAGCTGGTGGGCGAGGCGGCAGCGCGGCGCGAGGCGCTGCGCCGCGGGCTCGCCGAGCATTCGGGGTTGCTGCGGGCCCTCAACGCGCCAGAGGCGGGCGCGTTCTGGTGTGAACTCCCGGCGGGCATCGACAGCCGTCGCATCGTTGCCGACGCCGCCCGGGAGAGCGTGCTGGTTGAGGCGGGCGACTCGCATTTTGTCGGCGAGAGCCCCCCGGCCCGCTATCTGCGGCTGGGGTATACGGCGATCCCCACAGACAGTATCGACACGGGCATCCAGCGTCTTGCCGCCGTTATTGAGCGCCACTGCTGACGGCAGCGAGCGTTGCATCGAGGATGGCGATGGCCTGCTGGGCCTCCTCGTCGGAGACGATGCAAGGCGGCACCACATGAATGCGGTTGGCGGCCATGAAGGTGAGCAGGCCGCGCTCCATCATTTCCTGCTTGATGGTGCCCATGGTGGCCATATCGAGCGGCTCGCGCGTGGCGGGATCAGCCACCAGCTCGAGCGCGTGGAATACCCCCAGTCCCCGTGCCTCGCCGATCAGCGGATGGCGCTCGGCGAGCGCCTGCAGGCCAGGGCCAAGCACCGCCTCGCCGATTCGGGCGGCATTGGTGATGACAGCCTCGTCCTCCATGGCATCAATGCTCGCCACGATGGCCGCCATCGCCAGCGGGTGTCCCGAGTAGGTCAGCCCCCCCATGAACGGCCGGTCATCGAAGTACTCGCAAACCGGCGATGACATCAGGACGCCTCCCGCAGGCACGTACCCCGAGTTGACGCCCTTGGCAAAGACGATGAGATCGGGTGTCACCCCAAAGTGCTCAAACGCGAACCAGTGCCCGGTACGGCCGAACCCCGCCATCACCTCATCAAAAATCAGCACAATGCCAAACTCGTCGGCAAGGTCACGCACGCCCTGCAGATAGCCGGACGGCGGCACCAGGATGCCTGCCGTCCCGGGAATGCTCTCGAGCAGGATGGCCGCGATCGCCTCAGGCCCCTCGCACTCAATGGTCCGGCGCAGGTGCTGGAGTGCGCGGCGACACTCCGTGGCCTCGTCGCGGGCCTCGAACTCCGAGCGATACGAATAGGGCCCAAAGAAATGCACATGGCCCCGCGCATACTCGTTGGGAACCCGCCGCGGATCACCGGTGGCCACAATGGCGGCGCCGGTGTTGCCATGATAGGAGCGGTAGGTCGAGAGCACCTTGTCCCGGCCGGTCATCAGCCGCGCCATGCGTATGGCGTTTTCGTTGGCATCAGCCCCGCCATTGGTAAAAAAGACCTTCTCGAAGCCCTCCGGAGCCACCGAGACAATCCGCTCGGCCGCTCGGCCCCGGGCCAGGTTGGCGTGGGCGGGCGAGATGGTGGCAAGCGTGGCGGCCTGCTCCTGGATCGCCTGTACCACCTTCGGGTGCTGGTGGCCCAGGTTGGTGTTGACCAGCTGGCTGCTGAAGTCGAGGTAATCGCGGCCTTCGTAGTCCCATACATGGCAGCCGGACGCGCCCGCGATGACGAGCGGATCAAGCGCATTCTGCACCGACCATGAGTGGAAGACATGCCGGAGATCGAGCTCGCGCACCAGGGCGTTGTCGATCGGCCGGCTCTGCAGCTCGGCGGCGTTGGTGGCCATGGAACCTCCCGTGCGGATGCGACTGGCAAGTGGGTCAAGCGTCAGTCCTCCGGGATTATATTTGGGTGGCGGACGAAGGGTTAGGGACAGAGCAGGGAATGCGATTGGACAGAAATAGCGACAGAATTGGACAAATGATGAGACAGTTAGGTTTTTGTTTCTTTCAGAGTGTCGATTTCCTCAACGGCCGGGCAGGAGCGAAGGTAAATAACTGTAATAAATGATTTTGTCGGGTCTGAGGGTCCGCGTTCACGAGCGGGCAAACGAGCCAATCTGGTGCAAAAAGCAGTCGATTTGCACCATAAAAGGACTGTGGTCGGTAAAAACGATGTGACAGAAGCGGTTTCAGGTGCTGGCACAGGTCTTGCTAGGTACATTGGCGGGGATTACACCCGGAAACAACCGACGAGAGGTTCATCATGTTTTCATCCCTATCTGTTAGTACCGTTTCGCGCGGGCTGGCCGGTGCCGCCAGCATGGCCGCCCTGGTTGCCATCGGCGTGGCGCAGGCCGCTTCGCTCGAGGAGATCCGCGAGCGCGGCTACATGACCGTGGCCACCGAGGATAACTACGCACCGTTCGAGATCATGGAAGATGGCGAACCCACCGGTTTCTCGCACGACATGCTCGCGGAGTTCCGCGACTATGCGGATTTCGAGATCCGCCAGGAGATCCTGCCCTGGCAGGGGCTGCTCGCCTCGGTGCGCGCGGGCAACTACGATATGGCCGTTACTGGCGCCATGGTCTCAACCGAGCGTCTGCGCGTCTTCGACTTTGCCTGGCCCACGGCCAGTGCGCAGAACTACTACATCAAGCGCATCGATGACGACAGCATCGACGGGCTCGCCAGTCTCGACGGCAAGACCGTGGGCGTGCAGGCGGGCAGTGTGCTGCTCTCGCGCCTGAACGAGCTCGAGGCCATGCTCGAGGCCACGGGCGGCGAGCTCGGCGAAGTCGTCGAGTATCCGGCCTATCCCGAGATCTATGAAGACCTCAAAAACGGCCGTCTTGACTATGCGGTGAACGGTATCGTGCCGGCCGAGAGCCTGATGCGCAGCCGGGGTGATGAGTTCGCGCTGGGTGAGCCGGTCACCGGGCCGGGCTTCCACGCCTATCCCGTGCCCAAGGGCAATGAGGCGCTGCTGGAGTACGTCAACGGCTTCATCGAGCACCTCTACGAGACCGGGCGACTTGCCGAGCTCCAGGAGAAGTGGTTTGGCCGTGCCTTCCCCGATCTCCCCCGGCAGTCCATCACGAGCGTGGAAGAGCTGGAATCACTGACCGCCATTGACTAGGCAGTTGCCGCGGTTTGGAGCGCTCCGGCACCGGCCGGAGCGCTGCACTGCCGTCCGGCACTGATGCGCGGCGGGGCGCAGGGGCAACCAATAGGAGCGTTCATGGCACAGCCGTCATCCAGCGGCGCGGCCGCTGACCAAGTCCAGCCACCGACGGGCACCGACCGAGTGCCGGCGGGTACCGGAAGGGCCTTTCGTCTGGCCACTGGCCAGTCCATCGAGGTGATTCCGCCGGATGGCCCGCAGCTGGCCGACATGTGGGCCTTTGCCCTGCCGGATACCGCCGAGCATCTCTCTACCGAGCACACGCGCTCCTGCCTCGACCGGCTCTCGCCACGGGTGGGCGAGGCGTTCTACAGCAGTCGCCGTCGGGCCATGCTCTCGCTCGCCGCGGATCACTCACCGGGTGATCATGACCTGCTGCTCTCGGCCTGCGATCAGGGCCGCTATGACCTGCTGGGGCATACCGCCCCGCATCGCAACTGCGCGGACAACCTGCGCGAGGCGCTCGCCGCGGAGGGCCTCGCCATCGATCATGTTCCCTCGCCGGTCAACCTCTTTGAGCGCGTGGTCCCCGGGCCGGATGGCGAGCTCACCATCAGCGCGCCGCAGCTCAATGGCGGTGAGTCGGTCGTCCTGGCCGCACTGATCCCGGTGTTGGTTGTGCTCTCGGCGTGTCCGATGGACATCGTGGCCACCAATGGCGACGATTGCACACCCAAACCCATCGACGTGCGCATCAGGGGGTAGGGCGGTGGACTTTGGTAATGCCTCGGAATTTCTGGCCGGCGCCTGGACCACGCTGTGGATCTCGGGCATCGCCATTGCCGGGGGTATCCCGCTGGGGCTTGTCTTTGCCCTGCTGCGCATCGGCCGGGTGCCCGTCGCCTCGCAACTGGTTGCCATCTACGTCAGCCTGGGCCGGGCTACGCCCATCGTCACCCTCGTGCTCTTTTTGTTTGTGGTCCTGCCGAGCTTCGGCATTCGAGTGGATCGCGAATTTGCCGCCATCCTGGCGCTCATGCTCAATACCGCTGCGTTCAATGCCGAGATCTGGCGCTCGGTCCATACCGCTTTCCCGGTGGCGCAGATTGAGGCGGCCCGCGCCGCCGGCATGACCCGGCTGCAATACTTCAGGCGCATCATGCTGCCGCAGCTCTGGTACTCGGCGCTGCCCAGCCTCATCAACGAAATCACCATCCTGGTCAAGGCAAGTCCCGCCATTGCCGTCATTGGCATCGTGGACCTGACCCGGGTGAGTGCGCGGATCGCCTCGAGCACCTACCAGCCGCTGCCGCCGCTTATCGTGGCCGGCGCCATCTACATGCTCGGCATCTACGGCCTGCTGCGGGCGCAGCGCGCCATGGAGCGCCGGGCCGAGCGTTTTGCGAGCTGATCCGCCATGAGTGATATCGAAATCGTCATCTCGCAGTGGCCCAAGTTCCTGGCGGGCTTTGGCACGACGACGCTGCTGCTGGTGGTGGGCACGATCGGCGCCTTCGTGGTGGGTGTCGGCGCGCTCTACCTGCTCAACACCCGCTCGAAGGCGGTCCGGCGCATCACCATTGGCTACATCGACGCGATGCGCATGCTGCCGTTTCTGATGTTCATCTACCTGCTCTACTACGGCCTGCCGGCGTTCGATATTCGCCTCGATGCCTGGTGGTCCGGCGTCGGGGCACT
>CAJXMI010000090.1 GCA_913056145.1 uncultured Spiribacter sp. | reverse complement strand
GATAGAGGCCGGGCCGCGCTGCCCGGCCGCCACTTCCTCGGCGAGCCGCCGGGCCGCAACCGTCAGATCACAGCGCCCGCCATAGCTTGCAGCGATATTCAAGCGCATGCGGTCGTTATTGGCGGTGAGGGCTTCCGCCGCGGCACATCGCTCCTGCAGGCGCTCGGAAAGACGCGAGCGATCGCCAATAACCGCAAGCCGGATGCCATTGCGATGGAGGCGATCGGTCTCACGGTCAAGGACACGCATGAACAGCTCCATCAGCATTCCGACCTCGGCGGCCGGCCGGCGCCAGTTCTCGCTGCTAAAGGCAAACAGGGTCAGTGCGCCCACCTCTGCCCGCGCGCAGGCCTCCACCACCGCCCGGACCGAATCGGCGCCGGCACGATGGCCCTGATGCCGCGGCTCACCATGCTGTGCGGCCCAGCGCCCGTTACCGTCCATGATGATGGCAACGTGCGCCGGTATGGCTTTCCCTGGCTCAGACATGCAGGACGTTCATTGAGCTGAGCGCCCTTATACGGACATCAGCTCTTCTTCCTTGGCGGCAAGCAACTCGTCGATGGCCTGGACATGCCGGTCGGTGAGTTTCTGGATGCGATCCTCGCCCTGCTTGGCTTCGTCCTCGGTGATTTCCTTTTCCTTTAGCAACTGCTTGAAATCACCGTTGGCATCACGCCGGATGTTACGCACCGCCACCTTGGCCTGTTCGCCCTCGGCGCGCACCACCTTGACCAGATCGCGGCGCCGCTCCTCGGTCAGCGGGGGCAGGGGAATGCGGATAGCCTGGCCGGCGGAGTTTGGCGTGAGCCCCAGGTTGGACTCGAGAATCGCCTTCTCGACGGTGGCGATCATGCTCTTCTCGAACGGCGTTACCAGCAACGTCCGCGAATCGCCCACTGCCACCGAGGCGGCCTGATTGAGCGGCACCTCGGTGCCGTAGTAGCTGACCGACACCTGGTCCAGCAGGCTGGTATGGGCCCGCCCGGTGCGAATCTTGTGGAGATCCTGATTGAGGTTCTCCACGCTTTTCGCCATCCGCTGGTCGGCATCCTTTGCGATCTCTTCAAGCATTGCGCGTTATCCCCGCTCGACCCGAGTGCCGACACGCTCGCCTTCGACGATACGCGCCAACACCCCTGGCTGGTTGATGTCAAAGACGACGATGGGCATGTTCTGATCACGGCACATCACAATGGCCGTAGCATCCATGACCGACAGGCGATCATCCAGCACCTGATCGTACGTGAGCTGATCATAGCGTGTCGCCGTCGGATCGCTGACCGGATCGGCAGAGTAGACGCCATCCACCTTGGTGGCCTTCAACATGAGGTCGGCACCGATTTCAACGGCCCGCAGGCTTGCCGCGGAGTCGGTGGTGAAGAAGGGATTGCCGGTGCCGGCCGCCAGAATGACCACACGCCCTTTCTCAAGGTGGCGCACCGCGCGGCGGCGGATGTAGTCCTCGCAGACCTGGTTGATCTTGATGGCCGACATCACACGGGTGAATACGCCCTCTTTTTCGAGGGCATCCTGCATGGCAAGGCCGTTCATCACCGTTGCCAGCATCCCCATGTGATCGGCGCCCACCCGGTCCATCCCGGCCGCGGCAAGCCCCGCTCCACGAAAGATATTGCCGCCGCCGATCACCAGCGCCACCTGGATCCCGCGATCGATCAGGCCATGGATTTCGGCGGCAAGCCGCCGCAACACGACAGGGTCAATCCCGTAATCCGCATCGCCGAGAAGCGCCTCGCCACTCAGCTTGAGCAGGATGCGATGATAAACCGGTTCACCCATGCCGTTTGCCTCAACTGCCCTGAATGGTGGCCGCCACCTCGTCGGCGAAGTTCTCCTCGCGCTTCTCGATGCCCTCACCCACCTCTAACCGGGTGAACTGCACCACGCGGGCGCCGCGATCCTTCAGCAGGGCCTCGACCGTCTGGTCCGGATCCTTGACGAAGGGCTGGCCCAGCAGCGTGATCTCGGCGAGCCATTTGCGCAGCCGGCCCTCGACCATCTTCTCGATGATCTCCTGGGGCTTGCCCGACTCCTGGGCCTGCGCAATCAGGATCTCGCGCTCCTTGGCGGCACGGTCTGCGGGGACATCGTCAACGCTCACGCACACCGGGCGGCTTGCCGCGATGTGCATGCACAGATCACGGCCCAGCGCCTCGTCGCCACCCTCGAGCTCGAGCAACACACCAATGCGGCTGCCATGCAGGTAGTGCACCACCTGCCCGCTGTCGGTGGCAAAGCGCTCAAAGCGGCGGACCTGGATGTTCTCGCCAATCCGCGCAACCAGCTCTTTCTGGGCCGTCTGGATGGGGCTTCCACCCGCCTCCAGCGGCATCTCGAGCAATGCCCCCAGATCCGCCGGGGCGTCACGCAGAATGCAGTCGGCCACCTTGCCGGCAAACGCCTGGAAGTCATCGCCATTGGCCACAAAGTCGGTCTCGCTGTTGATTTCCACCAGCGCACCGGCCTGGCCGTCGGCCGCTATGGCCGCGACCACGGCACCCTCGGCGGCCACACGACCCGCCTTTTTGTCGGCCTTGGCAAGGCCACGCTTGCGCATGTGCTCAACCGCGGCGTCCATGTCGCCGTCGGTCTCGACCAGCGCCTTCTTGCACTCCATCATGCCGGCGCCCGTGCGCTCGCGCAGGTCCTTGACGAGTTGTGCAGTAATCGTCATTGATTATGTCCTCTGATCAGTTTCGGCTAGCCGTCGCTCTTGGGCGCGGCCTCCTCGGCAGCAGCTTCGGCGGGTGCCTCGGTGGCGGTCGCGGCCGGCTCGGCCGGGGCATCGGCCGGTGCCGCCGCCGTCTCGTCGGCGCCGCCCTGCAGCTCCACAAATTCATCCTCACCGCCGCTGGCCTGCGCGCTCGTCATGCGGGCATCGATAATGGCATCGGCGGCGCCACGCAGGTACAGGCGGATGGCGCGAATGGCATCGTCGTTGCCCGGGATCACGTAATCGATCTCGCGCGGGCTGTTGTTGGTGTCGACTACGGCCACGACCGGAATGCCCAGCTTGCGAGCTTCCTGGACGGCGATGCGCTCGTAGCCGGTGTCCACGACAAAGAGCGCATCAGGCAGCGACTCCATGTCGACAATGCCACCGAAGGCGCGCTCGAGTTTTTCCATCTCGCGCTGCAGCGACAGCACCTCGCGCTTGCCGAGCTTGTCGAAGGTGCCGTCCTTCTGCTGCTCCTGGAGCTCCTTGAAGCGGCGGATGGAGCGCTTGACGGTGCGGAAGTTGGTCAGCATGCCGCCCAGCCAGCGGTGGTTGACGTACGGCATCTTGCAGCGATCGGCCTCTTCGCGCACGGCATCACGCGCCGCACGCTTGGTGCCAACGAACAGAATCCGTCCGCCATTGGCCGCCAGACGGCCGATATAGTTCATCGAGTCCTGGTAGAGCGGCAGGCTCTTCTCGAGGTTGACGATATGGATCTTGTTGCGCTCGCCGAAGATATACGGCGCCATCTTGGGGTCCCAGTAACGGGTCTGGTGGCCGAAATGCACGCCGGCCTCCAGCATCTGTCGCATGGTCACTTTGGCCATGGTTAAAGCTCCTTGTATCGGGTTAATCCTCCATGTACCCGCAGCTGACAACCCCGTGGGGCACCCCGCCAGCCGTGTCGGTACATGTGTGAAGTTTTATCGCATTGCCCTGAGGGCGCCGCGTTTATACCATAGACGGCTTGCAGCGACAATTTGTCCGGACTCCCAACGCTCTGTTCAGCCGCTCTCCCCGCCGACCACGGAACCAGCATGACGATCACCACAAAATCGCCCACCGAGATCGAGATGATGCGCGAGGCCGGCCGCCGGGCCGCCGCCGTCCTTGACATGATTACCGAGCATGTCCGCCCGGGCATCACCACCGGCGAGCTCGACCGCCTGTGCCATGAACATATCGAGGCGCTCGACTGCATCCCGGCGCCGCTTAACTACCGCGGGTTTCCCAAAGCGACCTGCATCTCGGTCAACCATGTGATCTGCCATGGCATCCCCGGCAGCAAAAAGCTAAAGCGCGGTGACATCGTCAACATCGATGTCACGGTCATACACGACGGCTGGCATGGCGATACCAGCCGCATGTACTACGCCGGCGAGCCCGGCATACAGGCACGCCGCGTCACCGAGGTTGCGCAGGCGGCGCTGGAGGCCGGCATCGCCGTGGTCAAGCCGGGCGCCACGCTGGGCGACATCGGCCATGCCATCCAGACGCTTGCTGAGGGCGAGGGCTGCTCGGTAGTCCGCGAATACTGCGGCCACGGGATTGGCCAGGGGTTCCATGAAGACCCGCAGATCCTGCACTACGGCCGACCGGGGACCGGCGAGGTACTCAAGCCCGGCATGACCTTCACCATCGAGCCCATGATCAATGCCGGCAAGCCACAGACCCGCCTGCTGGGCGATCAGTGGACCGTTGTGACCAAAGACCACAGCCTTTCCGCGCAGTGGGAGCACACCGTGGCGGTCACGCCCACCGGTGTCGATATCCTCACTTTGAGTGGCGGAGCGGCATGAGCGCCGTTGCTTCTGCGCCCGCCGAGCCGTTGCAGCCCGATAGCCAGCTGCTCGACCTGGCCGGCCTCGACGCCACGCTCGCGACCGCCTCCGACCCGGCATCGTTACTACGCCAGGCGCTGAAGGACGCCGACGAGACCCTGGCGGCCCGATTCCTCGAGGGCACGCCGGCCGCCACGCTCGTCCCGCTACGTGCCGCGATCATGGACGCGGTGGTTACCCGCCTCTGGGAGCGCATTCTGGGGGAGCTGGCCGCCGAGGCCTGTCTGGTTGCAGTCGGCGGCTATGGGCGCGGCGAACTGCACCCCGCCTCCGACACCGACCTCATGGTACTGGTCCCCGAGCCGGTACCGGAGGGGCTGGAGGCACGTCTTACCGAGTTCATAACGGCGCTTTGGGACACGGGCATCGAGGTGGGGCATAGCGTGCGCAGCATTGCGGACTGCGTTCGCGAGGCCAACAAGGACATTACCGTGGCCACCAATCTCATGGAGGCCCGCGCACTGGCGGGCGATCAGGCCTTGTTCGAGGACATGGAGGCGGCCACCAGCCCCTTTCGCATCTGGCCGGGGCCGGCCTTTTTCGAGGCCAAATGGGCCGAGCAGCAGCGCCGCCACGAGCGCTATCACGACACCGCCTACAACCTCGAGCCCAACCTCAAGGAAAGCCCCGGTGGACTGCGCGATATCCACATGGTCGGCTGGGTCGCCAAGCGCCACTTTGATACCGAACACTATATCGATATCGTCGCCAACGGTTTCATGAACGACGCGGAGCTACGCATCTTAAGCCAGGGCCAGGCGTTTTTATGGCAGGTGCGCTACGCCTTGCACATGCTTACCGGGCGCGCGGAGGACCGGCTACTGTTTGACCATCAGCGCACCATTGCCGAGATGTTCGGCTTTCGCGATACGCCCGAGCGGCTCGCGGTTGAGCAGTTCATGAAGCGTTACTACCGCCATGTCACTGCACTTGCACAGCTCAATGACATGCTCCTCCAGCACTTTGACGAAGTGATCCTGCGCGGTCAGGAGTCGCTGGAAACGGTCAAGCTCAATGAACGCTTCGAGACCAAGGGCGGCTACATACAGGTGCGCTCGCGGACGCTGTTTCGCGACAGACCCTCGGCGATGCTGGAACTCTTCCTGCTCATGGCACAGCACTCGGAGATCGAAGGCGTGCGCGCGGATACCATTCGCCTGATCCGCGACCATCGCCACCAGATCGACGATCACTACCGCGACGACCCGCTCCACCAGCGCTTTTTCATGGCCCTACTGCGCTCATCAGGCAACGTCCCGCGTCAGCTACGGCGTCCGGACGTCACCCGGGCCGCGACGCTCGGCACGATGGCGCTTCTCGGCGTCGCCGGCGGCGCGGTCTGGCTGTTCCCGGCGGTCGCGATGCGCGTCTT
>CAJXMI010000089.1 GCA_913056145.1 uncultured Spiribacter sp. | reverse complement strand
GCACCCAACCGCGAAGCGCCAGCACCGTCAGGGTCGGCTCGGGCACCAAGCCCCTCGCCTGCCCCGACGATCACAGACCCGGGTGCCCCCGCCCTGCTGTCGGCCTACGCCCAGGCCCGAAGCAGCGACTACCGTCGCACCTTTACCTTTACCGATGGGCTTGTGCGCGTCTTCTCCAACGAATTCCTGCCGCTGGTGGCGGCCCGCAACATCGGCCTCACCGCCCTTGATCTTTTCCCGCCCGCCCGGCGGTTGCTGCTCAAGCAGGCCACCGGCGCGGCCGGCAACGTCCCGAACCTGTGTCGCGAGTCAGGCGGGGAATAGCCCGGGCAGCCAGTCCGGGGCCAGCCGGGCGGGAAAGGCCAGCTCGAGCGGTGCCCGGCTCGATGTCGCCGTAATGGCACCCGCCCTGAACAGTGACGAGACAATGCGACGGGCCTGTCGCTCCCCGACATCCATCAGCCCCGGGACTGCACGTCGCTCGAGCTGCCCCTGATACAGCAGGGCCTCGAGTACGCGATCGGCTTTGGGGGGGAGGTCGCCGTCCGAAATGGCCTGCTCAGACCATCGGAGGACCCGCGCCCTGATCGCCTGGGGCGCCAGAAGCGTGCGCATGAAGCCCACCTGATCAACCGCCGTCTCAAGAAAGAATCGGGTGAACTGCACCAGCGCTTCCTGGCTGAGGTTGCCCCTGCCATCCAGATCATTGCGACGCGGCAGGTCGCACTGCATGAGGTGGGATTTGTATTCGCCCTCGCGCAGCGCGGTTGCCTGCATGGCCAGCTCGAGCGCCAGGTCGGCCGCGTCCTGCCGGTGCTGTGCCGCGAGGCCGATGACCATATTGATGTCCGCTTTAATGTCCGTTCCTGAGCGCAGATTAATCGATATAACTCACTAAGTCGAAACGGCTTTAATCCACCACCTCATCGTTTAATGGCCGCTTCGATGTCCGCTTTAATGTCCGCTTCAGAACGGGGGCGGGATTTGCCATGCGGCGCGGTCCCCGCCCGCGTTGGCCTGGCCAGCGGCCGGCGGGTATCATGCGGCGCATCGATGACAGCGCGAGTGCCTGGCCATGAGCAACATCCCTGCCGATCTCAAGTACACCCGCACGCACGAGTGGGTGCGCAGCGAGGGCGACGGGCACGTGACCGTGGGGATCACGGAATATGCCCAGGACTCGCTGGGTGATCTGGTCTTCGTGGAGCTGCCCGAGGGCGAGGGCACCATCGAGGCCGGTGCCGCCTGCGCGGTGGTCGAATCGGTCAAGGCCGCCTCCGACATCTACGCCCCGGTCGATGGCGACATCACGGGCCGTAACGAGCGCCTTGCTGACGAGCCCGAGCTGATCAACTCCGACCCCTACGGCGAGGGCTGGATCTTTACCATGACGATGGCCGATGCCGGCGCCCTCGATGAGCTGCTCGACGCCGATGGCTACGCCGAGGTCATCGCCGAGGAAGAATAAGCGCGCTGGAGCAGAACGTGCAGGGCGTCAAAACACAATAACCCGCGGTGCCCGCTGGCGCCCACCCCAGACGGAGAGAGACATCCATGACCACCGTGACCCGCCGTGGCGAGACCGTGAACCTCAATGGCGACCTGCCGCCGGTCGGCAGCAAGGCGCCGGATTTCAGCCTGACGCGCACCGACCTCACTGATGTGTCGCTGGCGGACTACGCCGGCAAGCGCAAGGTGCTCAGCATCGTGCCCAGTCTGGATACCCCCACCTGTGCGATGTCGGCGCGGCGCTTCAACGAGCAGGCCTCGGCGCTGGGCGACACTGTGGTGCTCAACATCTCGGCCGACCTGCCGTTTGCCGCCGCGCGCTTTTGCGAGACGGAAGGCATCGACAGCGTTGAGGCCCTGTCGATGATGCGCGACCGGCAGTTCGCCACCGACTACGGGATCCTTCAGCTCGATGGCCCCATGGCCGGCCTGACCGCCCGCGCGGTACTGGTGCTGGATGGGGACAACACCGTGGTCTATGCCGAGCTGGTACCCGAGATCCGCCAGGAGCCCGACTACGACGCCGCCCTGGCCGCGCTCGAAGCGATCGACTAAAGCGATCGACTGAGCGGAGCAACTGAAGCGCGGCCGCGCTCTAGCCGTCCTGGGCGTTGATGACGGCAAGCCTCGCGGCGTGACCACGTATTGACGGCGCCGGCCGCGGGCGTTAGCTTACGTACGTCATTTAGAAAAGCGTACGCCGGTAGCGCCATGGAACCGATGAACCCCTCCCAACTGCGGGCCAATCTGTATCGGATACTCGACGAAGTCCTGGAATCGGGCGAGTCGGTCGAGATCATGCGGCACGGACGACGCATTCGCATCGTGGCTGACTCCCCCTCGCGGTTGAGTGCCTTGACGCCGCATCCAGGCGCCGTGACGGGCGACCCAGACGATATCGTCGAACTCGACTGGTCCGGTGAATGGCAGCCGTAGTCCATCTCGACACGCATGCGGTGGTGTTTTTGTACGCGGAGGGGGCCACCGGCGTCGGCGAGGCGTCGGCGCGGTGCCTTGAGCGGTGCCGGTCCGTGGTGATCTCGCCGATGGTGCGTCTGGAGATGCACTACCTGCATGAAATCGGTCGCCTCGTCCCCACGCCATCTAAGGTGCTCGAGGCACTGACCGGGCCACTCCCGCTTTCGGTCAGTGATCCGTCCTTTCAGCAGGTCATTGCCGCCGCTGAGGAGGAGCGCTGGACGCGTGATCCGTTCGATCGGCTCATCGTCGCCCAGGCACGCCTTGCCAAAGCGCCGCTCATCAGCCGCGACCGCCGCATCCACCAACATTACGAGGCGGCAGTCTGGTAGCGATGGCGCCCTCCTGTGGCACACTCGGCGTGGTGACCTGATGGACTGCCAGATGCCGAGGCAAAGCACTGATGATCGATCCCACGGATGAACTGCGGTGGCTCACGGAACGGGCCCTGGCCTGGCGGGATGCCGACCCTGATCCCGAGACCCGAGCCGACCTCGATGCGCGCCTGCAGCGTGTGTTGAACACCTGCCAGCCGGGTGAGGATCTCCTCGACACCGCGCGACCGCCAGGGGGTGCTGGCACAGCTGGCGTGACCGACCAGGCCGAGGATGAGGACCCGGTCGCCGCCCTGCGTGCCTGCTTTGAGCCGCCGCTTGGCTTTGGGACGGCCGGACTGCGCGGGCTCAAGGGCCCGGGGCCGGCGCATATGAACACGCTGCTGATTCAGCGCGTTACCGCCGTGATCGCCGATATCCTCCGCGCCGAAGTGCCCGATGCCGCGCAGCGCGGTGTCGTGGTGGGCTATGACGCGCGGCATGGCTCGCGTGAGCTGGCCGAGGCCGCTGCGCACACGCTGGCCGGCGCCGAGTTCGGCGTGCACACGTTTGCCGACTATGCGCCGACGCCACTGGTTGCCTTTGCCACGCTCGAGCTGGGCGCCGCTGCGGGCATCGTGCTGACCGCCAGCCACAACCCGCCCGAATACCTCGGCTACAAGGTTTACTGGTCGAACGGCGCCCAGTTGGCCCCACCCATTGATCAGCGGATCGCCCAGGCGCTGGCTGCGCTGCCGGTGTCCGTGGCCATTGCGCAGGGCGATGCCGATTCGGCGCCATTCTGGATGGTGCATGGAGACGCACTCCGTCGTGCGGATGGCGACGCACTCCGTCGTGCGTACCTCAACGCCATCGCCCGGCCCCGCGGTGACGGTCATGGCAGGCAGGCCGAGGCCGACGACGAAGCCGCGACCGGTTCGTCCGTGGACTCTGCCCACAACCGCTTGCCGCCTGCCGCCTCTGCGCGCACGTCCCTGCGGATTGCCTACAGTGCCATGCACGGCGTGGGCGGGGACTGGGTGCGTACCGCGTTACAGGCCCAGGGCGATATCGAACTGCACGAGGTCGCCGAGCAGATGGCGCCCGATGGCGACTTCCCCACCGTGCGCTTCCCCAACCCCGAAGAGCCCGGGGCGCTCGATGCGCTGGTTGAGCTGGCCACGCGGGTGGATGCCGATCTTGCCCTTGCGACCGACCCCGATGCCGATCGCCTGGCCGTGGTTGTTCCCGATGACAATGGGGAATGGCGGGTCCTGATGGGTGACCAGACCGGCGTTCTGCTGGGCGATTATCTGCTGGCGGAGCTGTTCGGCCCGCGGGAAGGCGGACCGCAGGAGGCGAAGTCACGGAATGGCGCGCAGGAGGCCACGTCAGGGCATGACGCGCAGAAGGCTGCGTCAGGCCTCGACTCCGGCCGCTGCTTTGTCGTGAACACCGTGGTCAGCTCGCGGCTGCTGGGCCGTGTGGCACGGGCCTATGGCGTTGGGTTTGAGCAGACCCTGACCGGCTTTAAATGGATCTGGCAGCGGGCGCTGCAGCGCGAGGCCGCGGGCGAGCGATTGATCTACGCCTACGAAGACGCCATCGGGTTCTGCCCCACGCGGCGCGTGCGGGACAAGGACGGCATCGCCGCGGCCGTGGCCGTTGCCGAAATGGCGCGTGCGGCAGCCGCTGATGGCCAGAGCCTCTATCAGCGTCTGCAGCAGCTTTATGCGCGCCACGGCCTCTCGGTGAATCGTCAGGTCACCGTTCGGCTGGACGGCCCCGAGGCCAGGCAGGCCGCCCTCGACAAGCTGGCCGCAATGCGCCGCGACCCGCCCCGCGAGCTGACGGGCCTGGCAGTGACCCGCATTCATGACTACCAGGCGGCCGAAAGCCGCGCCCCCGACGGCCGCGATGCCGAGCCCATCGGTCTGCCGGCCACAGACATGCTGCAGCTGGATTTTGTGCTGGGAGCAGGCCGGACGGGCGACCGGGCCGATAACGGCGCGGGCCACGGAGAGGACGCGGTGGGGGGCAGCGCGGGCTTAGGTGGCAGCGCGGGCCCCGGTGGCAGCGCAGGCCCGGGTGGCGAGGCCGCTGCGCTGGCGATGGGAAGCTTCCACGCCAGCATCCGGCCCAGCGGGACAGAGCCCAAGGTCAAAATCTATCTGGAATACCTGGGTGATGCGGGCAGCCCCGATCTGATCGGTGAGGCTACAGAGGCTGACGCGAGGTTGGCAGCGTTGGGTCAGGCGCTCGCGCACCGCCTGAGCGGGCCTTAAGCGCCGAAGAGTCTGCAGGCGCTGTCCCAACGGGCAGCGGATGCCAATCGTCAAGGGCGGGCGGTAAGGGCGGCCAGGGCGTTAGGGGTGTCAAGAGCGGGTAAGGTTGGCAAGGAGGCTCAGGGTTTTGAGGGGGTATTTTGGCGCATGGACACGCGTGGGCTACTTCCTCACTCCGCGAAGCGTAATGGCCATGAGTGGAAGACGGAGTGCGTAACCCCCACTCGCCCGGTGCTCCCCGCGCCTTGATGAGCTCCATGTCCTAAAACGGCCTTTTGGCGCCATTTCGATGGGATTGGTAAAAAGTCCACCACCCGTGAGCTCGAGACTGCCCCGCGGATTTTCGTAGTGCAGCGCGCTCCGAACGCGTTGCGTGTTCCATGCCACCGAGTGATGTTTTACCGCACGCGTCCTAATAGGCGAAAAAGGGGGTAACGTCCCCGCTGCCGCTGCCGCTGCCGCTGCCGCTGCCGCTGCCCCGTCGCACCAGCATTAGACGCAGTTTGAGCAAATCCGGATACTGTTGGCGGATCGCCGCCAACAACACAGACAGACCCTGAACGGAACGGAGTCCGACCACGATGCGCAATACGCAGCCCAAGTCCTTTGGCCAGCATCCGCCTATTACGATGGATGACGAGATCAGCCTCTTTGATCTCTGGGAGATCCTGCGGCGTCGACGTCTGACAATTTTGGTCGTGCTGGTCCTGGTTTTTGGGGGAGCTGGCGGCTATGCACTGCTGAGCGAGCCCGTGCATGAGGTCGAGGCGTACATCGAAGTCGCTCGAGTTCCTGGCATTACGGGGAGAGTTGAGTTTCGTGAGGATCCTCAGAGGGCGGAAGGCCACATTGAGGTCGCGCGAGTTCCGGGCGTTACTGGCAGAGTAGAGTTGCTCGAAGATCCGCAGACTGTAGTGGCTCCCCCCCCAAA
>CAJXMI010000088.1 GCA_913056145.1 uncultured Spiribacter sp. | reverse complement strand
CGCAGCCACCCCGACAACGTCGTGCTGTTGATCGACACCTACGATGTCGGCCGCGGCGCCCAGCGCGTGGTTGAGCTCGCCGGCCGGCTGCAGGCCGATGACATCCAGGTGCAGGCAGTACGGATTGACAGCGGTGACCTCGTTGCCAACGCGCGGTTGGCCCGCGCGATTCTGGATGACGGCGGGCTCACCGACACGCGAATCCTGGTCAGCGGCGGCCTTGATGAATACCGCATTGCCGATCTGAAGCAGTCCGGCGCGCCAATTGACGGGGTGGGCGTTGGCTCCAGTGTGGACACATCGGCGGATGTGCCCTTTCTGGATTCCGCCTACAAATTGCACGAGTTTGCCGGCAAGCCGCGCGGCAAGCATGCCGAGGGTAAAACCGACCTGCCCGGGCGCAAGCAGATCTTTCGCCGCCACGATGCGTCCGGTCGGATTTTGCACGATACGCTGGGACTGGAATGGGAGGCGCAGGACGGGCTCCCGTTGCTTGCACCCGTCATGGCCAACGGCAAGCGGGTCTCCACGGGCTTTGACCAGGGCCTGGCGGCCGCGCGGGACCGCTGCCGGGATGCGCTGGCAACGCTCCCGCCGGCCCTGCGCGCGCTTGGGGAACCCGCCGAGCATCCGGTCGTGCTGGGCGAAGGCCTGCGCGAGCTCCAGCAGACGCTTATTCGGCAGCATCGCGGCCATAGCGGCGAGAGCGGCACCCCCTGAAACGCAACCGCCCGATGCCGTTGATGGCACTCGGGCGGTTGCGTGCCGGGGCCCGCGCGACGGCGGGCCCGCTGGCAGTGGACGTCAGGCGACGCGCAGCTCCTCGACCGAGCGGCCGCTGCCTTCCCATTCCTTGATCCAGCCGGGCTTGCGGCCACGGCCCGACCAGGTCTTCTCGGGGTCGGACGGATGCTGGAAGCGCACTTTGCCCTTGCTGCGGGTGCGGGGGGACTGGGTACCGACCAGATCGCCCAGGTTGAAACCATATCGCTCGGCAACCTGCTTGAGTTCCTGCTGCGCTTTTCGGGCATCCTCCTTGCGCCGACCGTTAATCTCCTGATCAATGTCTTTCTTGAGCTGATTCAGCTGTTCGGTCGTGTAATTGGAGAGATCCATGTTCGCCTCTGTATTGTTACTAGAAATAGTTAATTGGAAACCTTGAATAGTTTACGCCGCTCCCACCAGAAAAAACAATGCCGAAAACACTTAATGGCATCCTCGCGTGTATAATGATTAGTGCTGACAAACCAGGAGTCTTGAATGCAGGCTGCACTCTCCGCCACGCCGGCGGTGCTCACCGTTGAATTGGCCCCGGAGGCCATAATGGCCGGGCGCCCACCCGAGCCCCTTGATCGCGATCGTGCCGAACTGCTGGCTGGCCCCATTGCCGATGATCTGCGCCGTATTGTGGGTGAGACCGTCGCGGAGGCCGGTCTTGTCATGCCCGCCGCACTCTATGATCTCACCGAGCTCCTGCGCCCCGGCCTGCCAATGGCCGAGGCTCTGCTCGATATTTATCGTGGCAGCCTTCGCGGCGGGCCCTTCGAGCCGCAGTTGCTGGCGATTGGCAGCGCCGGTGGCCGTTTTCCCGAATCCGCGATTGCCCCCGAACGGCGGGTGGGCTCCGGGCCACTGCTTGCCGTGCCGTTCGCACTGGTGGCCCCCGGGCCACTGCTCGACCCGCTCCGCCAGACGCTGGAGTCGGTCCTGCTTGAGAAGGGCCGCGCAAGCCTTGCAACCGACCGCGCGCTGCGTCAGTTGCTGGGGGTTGAGCCAGTACACTTGAGCTATGCCACTTTCCATGACCTCTCGGCACTGCTCAAAATTCAGCTTGAGCATGCCGATTTCGGCGGGCTCTGGGAGCTCCTCGAGGCCTGCCTCTACCGCCCGGAGATCCCCGCGGCGGTCACCCTGGCGGCCGGCAACCGCTTTCTGGCCATGGACGGCATTGTCTGGACACCCTGGCTCACCTGGGATGAATGGGCGCGGCGCAACCATGCCAATCCCCGCGACACCGAAGCCGGCTACATGGCCTGGATGCAACACCAGCGCCAGTACATGGCTGGCCTGGAGCGCCACGGCGTGGAGGTTCGCATTACTGCCCCGGTGCCGGGGGTCGAGGCAGCAGACGCGGAAGTTGCCCTGGGCGTGGCACAGGCGCATGCCCTTGAGCCCACGGCCGCCTCCTATCGCGAAACCGTGGCCAGCGTGGCGCAGGCGCCGCACGGCCCCGCCGCGGCCGTGGTCAGCCTGACCGAACAGGCAAGCCCGCTACTCGGCCCGATTGCCTACACCGCCATGGTCCAGGCCCATGACGGCTCACTGCTCGAACTGAGCCACGACTACCCGGTGCGCGAGTCGGGCATTAACGAGGTGCTATCGCACTGGCAGAGCCGAGCCGATGCATTGGGGGCGGCCTGGCATCTGGAGCGCCCCAATACCGTCACCAGCGCGGGGACACCCGCCCAGCTACAGCCCTGGCTCGACTTCGAGGGATCGGCCTGACCGCGGCGCCAACCTCGCTCAGGGGTTCAGAAGCGTCCATTCCCACTGGCCGCCGTCGCCGCGATAATACCGCTCGCGGTCGTGAAGCCGGCCCTCCCGGCCCTGCCAGAATTCAATCATGTCGGGCCATACCCGGTACCCCCCCCAGTGCGGTGGTCGCGGGACGGAACTACCATCAAAACGCGCCTCGGCCTCTTCCACCTGGCGGTCAAAGGCCGCCCGACTCGCCAGGGGCTCGGACTGCCGGGAAGCCCAGGCACCGAGCTGACTCAACCGCGGCCGGCTCGCGAAATAGCTATCCGCCTCGGCAGCGCTCACGGGCTGGACCGCGCCTTCCACAAGCACCTGGCGCATCAGCGGCTCCCAGAAAAAGACCAGCGCCGCATGGGCGTTTGCGGCCAGATGGCGCCCCTTGCGGCTGTTGCCGTTGGTGTAGAACACAAACCCCTCGGCATCAACCTGCTTGAGCAGCACGGTACGCGCGCTCGGCCGCCCGTCGGGCGTCGCCGTTGCCAGCGTCATCGCCGTGGGATCCACGATCCCCGCCGTGTTGGCCGCGGTATCCTGCCATTCGCGAAAGCGCTCGATCGCCGTCGTATAGTTATCCATGCGCCGTAACCCCCCCTGTATCGTCATCGACCGGGACGACCTCGAGCACGAGACCGTCCATGCCCTCTATCCGCACGCGATCACCTGCTGCCAGGGGCTGCTCGCAGCGTGCATGCCAGCGCTCCCCCTCGACCCACACCCAGAGCTCGGGATCGACGGTCACCACCTCGCCGCGCGCCCCCAGCAAATGCGAGACCCCGGCAACACCACGACGCCGAAACGCCCGCACCGCAAGCGTTGCCGTTCCCATAAAGATAACAAGGCTGGCCGCGGTAACCCCGGCGACCAGCAGCATTGACAGCTCAAAACCGGGACCGCCTGCCTCAAACAGCAGTACCGAGCCCAACCCAAAAGCAAGCACGCCTCCTACACCCAGAGCACCAAAGGATGGCACCAATGCCTCGGCCAGCATGAACAACACACCCAGAAAGAGCAGTCCGAGCCCCGCGTAATTAACCGGCAGTGCCTGCAGCGCGAACAATGCCAACAGCAGCGAGATACCGCCAACGACCCCTGGCACCAGAGAGCCGGGATTTGCCAACTCAAAGATCAGCCCGTACACGCCGACCAGTAACAGGATATAGGCCACATTCGGGTTGGTAATGGCGGCAAGCAGCTCGTCGCGCCAGTCCGGTGGCCGATCCTCGATCCGTGCGCCGGCCAGCTCGAGCGTGCGCGGCGCCCCGTCCAGATCCACCGCCCGATTGCTTGCCTGCTCCAGCAGTCCCGCCGTGTCACCCGCCAGCACCTCGATCACGCCCTGCTCCAGTGCTGCTCGCGCCGAGAGGCTGACGGACTCGCGCACCGCCTGCTCCGCCCAGTCGGCGTTGCGCCCACGCAGCTCGGCCAGTGAGCGGATGTAGGCCACTGCGTCGTTGACCATTTTGCGCTCGCTGGTAGAGGCATCCGCGGGTTCGTCGCTGTCGCCGTCGGACTGGCCCGGCATGCCCCCGACCTGCACGGGCGTTGCAGCGCCAAGATTGGTGCCCTCCGCCATCGCCGCCACATGCGAGGCGTAGAGGATGTAAGTCCCGGCGCTGGCCGCACGCGCCCCGGCCGGTGCCACATGCGTGATCACCGGGACCGATGCGTTCAGGATCCCGCTGACGATGTCGCGCATGGCGGCATCCAGGCCACCGGGCGTATTCATCTGCAGGACAACCGCACTGGCGCCCTCGGCCTCGGCAGCCTCGAGACCGCTCAGAAAGTAATCAGCAGTGGCCGGACCAATCGGCCCGTCGATGGTCAGACGATGCACGGTCTGCCCTGCTGCCGGCAGCGCCAGCAGCAGGGCAATAAGGGCGGTAACAACTCTCATGCCTGCTGAGAACGCAGGCGCGCGATGAGGTTCCCGCTAGCCCTCGAGGGCATCGATGATGCGCTGACGCACGGTGTCAATTTGACCCCGGCCATCAACCGCCACATAGCGCGGCGCGTTGCGGCCATCACCGCCCTCGGCAAGCGCCTGATAGTACTCGATGAGCGGGCTGGTCTGCTCGTGATAGACCGCCAGGCGCTGGCGCACCGTGTCTTCGCGATCATCTTCGCGCTGAACCAGCGGCTCGCCGGTGACATCGTCGATGTCCGCCCGCTGCGGCGGCGCGTTGTCAACGTGATACACCCGGCCCGAACCCGGATGCACACGCCGGCCGGCCATGCGCGCAACGATGTCCTCATCGTCGACCTGGATTTCGACAACGGCATCGATGTGAATCCCGGCTTCCCGAAGCGCATCCGCCTGCGCGATGGTGCGCGGGAAACCATCAAAGAGGAATCCTTCTACGCAATCCGGCTCCGCGATGCGCTCGCGGACCAGACCGATGATGATGTCATCCGATACCAGTTCACCGGCATCCATGACGGCCTTGGCCGCACGGCCGAGCTCGGTGCCCGCCTTCACGGCGGCCCTCAGCATGTCACCAGTTGAAATCTGCGGTATCCCATAGGCCTCGCAGAGCGCCGCCGCCTGCGTTCCTTTGCCGGCTCCCGGGGGGCCCAGAAGTATCATGCGCATGCCCCACTCTCCTCTTAGTCTTCCTGGTTGATTTTGAGTGCCTGCAGCCGCCCCGCCAGATCGAGTACGTACAGCCGGTCGCCCGCCACCGCGGGCGCGCCGACAATGCGGGCATTACCGACACGATACCGCGCCATGACCCGCCCGTCATTGGTTGCCAGCCAGGTAACAAAACCATCCGCTCCCACAACAGCCAACTGCCCGGCATGCCGCACGGGTGCCCCCAGGCGCAGCCCGGCAAGCGCAGAGGAGCGCCACACCGAGGCGCCATTGGTCCGGTCCAACGCCCAGACCCGGCCCTGTTCATCGGTGGCATAGAGGTTGCTGGCATCAATCGCCAGCCCCCCCAGCACCGAGATATCCCGAGCCCAGGCAATCTCGCCGCTGGCCAGCGCCATGCCGGCCAGACGCCCCTGATAGGCGCCCGCAAACAGATCACCGGCGTCGACCAGCGGATCCGCATCAATGTCGATCATGCGCTCCAGATCGGTCCGCCCCTCGGGCACGGCCACCGTTGCCTCCCAGGCTGGGTTGCCACTGGCCAGGTCCAGCGCGCTGAGACGGCCATTGTCAAAGCCGGCCACCACACCGTCACGCACCAGCACGGCGGCAGAATGACCGCGCAGGCTGAGGGTGGGAAGGCTGCGGCTGTAGAGCCAGCGTTGCTCGCCGGTCGCCCCGTCCAGGGCAAACACGCGGCCATCCGCTGTTCGCGCCACGACGCTGTCCTGCCCCACCACCGGCGGCGCCAGAACCTCGCTGCTCACCGATGTGCGCCATTGCACTCGGCCATCGGCGGCCGCGAGCGTAATGATCTCGCCGTCTGCGGTGCCAAGCGCGATTTGCTGCGCATTGCCACCCGGACCTCCGGAAATGGGCGCATCCAGGCGCGTCTCCCAGAGGACTTCACCATTGTCGGGG
>CAJXMI010000087.1 GCA_913056145.1 uncultured Spiribacter sp. | reverse complement strand
CCGGCGACCTGTTCGATGATCTGACGCAGGTAGTCGATACGATTGCCGCGACTGGCCAGCCAGTCCGCCACTCGGCTATCGGCACCATTGGCCGGCGTGTTGCAGAGAATCGCCTCGGTCAGCCGGCGGTGTTCACGATGCAATGACTCCATGAGACCGATGTGGTACCGGGCCTGCCAGTCGTTGTCGGGACTGAATGCGGCGATGGCTTCGTTCAGTTCACCCAGCGCAAGGTGGTCCGCTGCCCGGAAATGGACTCGGGCCGCCTGCGCCAGATCGGCCCCGGCCATCGCGGCGGCGGCGCTGATATCGAGGGCCGGGTAAAGCCGTGGCAGGCGGCTCATGCGCTCGGCCAGTCCGCTGGGAATGCCGGCATCCAGATGGCGCTGGCGATCCCGGTCCAGTCGCTCCAGCGCGGTCCGGGTGAGCAATTCCGGCAATGCATCGTCCAGGGTCCGGATCGCCCGGCGCATTTGATCGCCGGCCACGCCGGCACCGCTGCCGGCCGGGTGATGGCGTAGCAGCCAGCGTGTCGCGCGCTCCTGCAGGTTGCAGACCGTGTGCAGGAGACGTTGCTGATCGGTGGCCGCCACCCGGTTGTCGAGTTCGTCGATTTCGTGCCAGAGCCCCCGCAGGCCGTAGATATCGCGGGCGGCAATGTAGGCCCGCACCGCCTCCGGGATATCGGCGCCGGTCGCCTCGGTCACGCGCATGAGAAAAGTGGCGCCCATGCGATTGAGCACGTGATTGGCCAGGTCGGTTGCAATGATCTCCCGGCGCAACGGGTGATTGTCGATGCGGGCAGCGAAGCGCGCTCGCAGTGGTTCGGGGAAGTAGGCCAGCAGCTCGTCGAGGTTTTCCTCACCCTTAACCAGTGGCGAGTCGAGCAGTTGCTCGAAGCTGCGAATCTTGCTGTACGCAAGCAGAATGGCCAGCTCCGGTCGGGTCAGGCCCAGACCCTGCTGCTCACGTTCGTTGAGCATGTCGTCGTCGGGGAGCTGCTCCACCGCCCGGTCGAGTCGCCCCTCACGTTCGAGCTGCCGCATGCAGCGGCCCTGTTCCGAGAGTCGTCCCGACGCGCGGTCGAGCATCAGGCTCAGGGCCTGGGTCTGCCGGTAATTGCTGGCCAGCACATGCTCGGCCACGGCATCGGTCATTTCCACCAGTAGTGCATTGCGCTGTTTCATGGTCAGGTCGCCATCATCAACCACACCATTCATGAGGATCTTGATGTTGACCTCATGGTCGGAGCAGTCCACGCCACCGGAGTTGTCGATGGCGTCGTTGTTGATGCGACCGCCAGCCAGTGCGAAGGCGACCCGCCCGAGCGGGGTTACGCCCAGATTGCCGCCTTCGCCGATCACCCGGCAGCGCAACGCTTCGGCATCCACCCGCAGCGCGTCGTTGCCCTTGTCACCCACTTCTGTATGGCTTTCCGAGGCCGCCTTGATGTAAGTACCGATGCCGCCGTTCCAGAGGAGATCCACCGGTGCCTGCAGGATCGTGGCGATCAGGTCCGTTGGCGCCAGGCGTTCGGCATCGGTGCCGAGCACCCGGCGCACCGCAGCCGACAGGCGGATGGACTTGGCGCTGCGCGGCCAGATACCGCCACCGTCCGAGAGCAGTGATTCGTCATAGTCGGCCCAGCTGGAGCGGGACAGCGCGAAGAGTCGCTGGCGCTCAGCGTAGCTGCTCTCCGGATCGGGGTCCGGGTCGATGAAGATATGGCGGTGATCGAAGGCGGCAATCAGTCGGGTTGTGCGGGACTGCAGCATGCCATTGCCGAATACATCGCCGGACATGTCCCCGATGCCAACGGCGCTGAAGGGCTCGGTCTGGATATCGCGACCGAGCTCCCGGAAATGGCGCTGCACCGCCACCCATGCGCCGCGGGCCGTAATGCCCATTTTCTTGTGGTCGTATCCGGTGGAGCCGCCGGACGCAAAGGCATCGTGCAGCCAGAACCCGTATTCCCCGGCAATTGCGTTGGCCTCGTCAGAGAAGCTGGCCGTCCCCTTGTCTGCCGCCACCACCAGGTAGGGGTCGTCGTCATCGTGGCGGACCACCCCGGGGGGCGGCTCTACCTGACCATCGACGATATTGTCGGTGACATCCAGCAGGCCCCGAATGAACAGCCGGTAGCATTCGAGCACTTCGGCGTGCTGGGCGCCACGATCCTTCGGCAAGCGCTTGCAGACAAAGCCGCCCTTGGCGCCCACCGGCACGATCAGGGCGTTCTTCACCATCTGGGCTTTCATCAGCCCGAGGATTTCCGTGCGGTAGTCCTCGGGCCGCTCTGACCAGCGCAGTCCGCCGCGGGCCACCTTGCCGCCCCGCAGGTGAACGCCTTCGACCCGAGGTGAACTGAGGAAGATCTCGAAGGCGGGGACCGGCTTGGGGACACCCGGGATGTCGTCGGGCCGAAGCTTGAAGGCCAGGTTGTCGCGGTAATGGCCTTGCGCGTCGGTGCAGAAAAAGTTGGTCCGAACCGTCGCCAGGATCGCCGCGAGCATGCGTCGCAGGATGCGGTCCTCGTCGAGGCTCTCCACCGCATCCAGCTGCTCGCTGATCTCGCCGGCGAGGCGCTCCGCCCGCGCGGGGTCGGCGCTGTCGGGGGCAAGGCGGGCATGGAAGAGCCGGACCAGTCCGGCGGTCAGTGCCGGATGAGCGGCCAGGGTGGCCTCCACGTAAGGCTGGCTGTAGGTAGTGCCCGCCTGGCGGAGGTACTGTGCGTAGGCCCGGAGTATGACGATGTCACGCCATCCCAGTCCGGCCAGCAGGATCAGACGATTGAAGCCGTCATCATCGGTCTGATGTCGCCAGATCGCCGCAAACCCGGACTGGAAAGCATCCCGCAGCGTTCCCGCGTCGAGCGACAGACCGGGATCGTGGGTGAGCCCGAAGTCGTGGATCCAGCATTGCTCGCCCTCCTGTGGGCGGATGCCATAAGGGCGCTCGTCAATGACGCGAACACCCATGTGCTCGAGCACCGGCAGGACGTCGGAGAGGCTGATGGGCTGACCGGCGTGGTAGAGCTTCAGGCGCAGGACGCCGACGGGCGCTTCGAGCGGACGATAGAGGCTGATCACCAGGCCGTCATGGCGATCCAGTCTCTCGAGGCGCTCGATGTCCTGGGCGGCGGTGCGTGGCCCGGTATCTTCCCGGTAGGCGGCGCTGAAGGCCTCGCCGTAGCGGTGATGGAGCCGTGTTCCGCGTGCTTCGCCGCAGTGCTCCAGCAGCGCCTGTGCCAAATCATCAGACCACGAGCGGGTAGTGGCGGCGAGTCGCGCCTCGAGGGCATCGGCATCCACGTCATGAGCCGCCGAACTGCTGAAGTGGATGATGAAGTGAATACGCGCCAGAACGGCTTCGGACAGTTGTACCGTGAACTCCGAATGCGCGCCGTCGAACGCCTCCATCAGGATTTGCTGCATCCGCTGCCGCACCGCGGTGTCATAGCGATCACGCGGGGCATAGACCAGGCAGGAGACGAAGCGATCGAAGCGGTCGTGACGCAGGAAAAGCCGGACGCGCTGGCGCTCCTGCAGCTGCAGGATGCCACGGGCGGTCTCGTGGAGCTTATCGACGCCGATCTGGAAGAGTTCATCCCGGGGATAGGTCTCCAGGATATGCACCAGGGCCTTGCCGGCATGGCTGTTCCGTCTCAGTCCCGCACGCTGGAGCACCGCGTCGAGTTTTCGTCGCAGCAGTGGGATATGCCGCGGATTACGGCTGTAGGCCGCAGAAGTGTAAAGGCCCAGAAACCGATGTTCGCCGATCACCTCGCCACGCGCATTGAAGCGCTTGATGCCGATGGTGTCCATGTAGCCATGGCGGTGCACGGTGGCGCGATGGCTGGATTTGGTCAGGAACAGTGGGTCGGGGTCTGCGGCCTGCTGGCGCAGTGCTGGCGGCAGGGCCTCGAAGCTCTGTGACAACCGGTTTGCGTCATGATCGTCCCGCAGAACGCCGAGCCCCGAGCCTCTGACGGCACGCAGTTGCGTTTCGCCACCCGCGCGGCGCAGGTTGTAGCGCCGATAGCCGAGAAAGGTGAAATGATCGTCGAGGATCCAGGCGAGGAACGCATCCACCTCGTCGAGGTAATCATCGCCGCTGCCCGGGGCGCGGCGCTTGAGCGCATCGCGGGCATGCTGTGCCTGCCGGCGCATGGCCCGCCAGTCGCCCACCGCCACGTCCACGTCTCGAAGCGCGGAGCGGATCGCCGCGTCCAGGAGGTCGATTTGTCGGCGCTCGGCCTGCCGATCGACCTCGATGTGAATCCAGGCCTCCGGCTCGCCGTCGCTGGCTGCACTGGCGCCCACCGACGTTGCGAGGCCTTGTTTGTCCCGGGCAATTTCCAGCACGGGATGGACGATCAGGTGAATCATCAGCCCTTGTTCGTTGATGGCCATGGACAGCGAATCGACGAGGAAGGGCCGATCATCGGTGACAATCTGGATGACGGTGTGAGTGGATTCCCAGCCGTTCTGCTCCGGGTCGGGATTGTAGACATCGATAGCGGTATGACCGCGCCGACGGGCATGGCCCAGGCGCCAGTGCGACATGGCTGCGCCGTAGAGGATGGGAGTCGTGCGATCGACCAGATCCTCGGTCGCCATGCCGGCATGGTAATGACGCAGGAACGCCTCGATCACGGCGCGATCGCCGGCGCTCCAGCGACGGGCAGCATGGGTCGCCAGACCTTCGAGCTGCTGTTGGCGCATGGTCGCGGCATCGTCTGTCATGCGGGCAAACTCTCCTACAGTCTCAGGGCCACGCCTGCCATGTTGTAGCCCACGCCCGAGCCGAGCAGCGTAACCAGATCACCCGGGCCGGCCAGTCCGTGTTCGATTGCATGATCGAGGGCAATGGGCACACAGGCGGAGCCCGTATAACCGTATTGCCCCATCAGCTTCGGTGCCCGATGGCGGGCGAGGGGCAAGCGGTCGCACACCGTATCGATGCTTGCGGCATTGACCTGGGTGAAAACCGCAAGGTCCACCGCCTCCATGGTAAACCCCCCCTGCTCCGCCAGTCGGTACATCAGCCGCGGCCATCCGTCCTCATTGATCTCCGGCGGGTAGCGTTGCATGAGCCGGACCTGCGTGCGACCGGTGTCAACGGCTTCATGACTCACCGGTTCGGCAGTACCGCCCGCGGCAATGCCCCAGTGATCGGCATAACGGCCATCCGCCAGGAATGCACTGGCGATCAGGCCGGGCGTCTCCGCTACCGTGACAATGGCCGCACCGGCGCCATCACCATAGAAGAAGATCATGGGATCGCCCGGGGCCGCAAGGCGTTGCATCATGTAAGCCCCGATCACCAGAACCCGGCGGATGCCCGGATTGGCAGCGATCAGCCCGCCGGCCGTTGCCAGCGCCGTGGGGAAGGAGGCGCAGGCACAGCCGATATCGAAGGTGCCGGCATTGAGCGCGCCGAGTTTGGCCTGCACGACGACACTGGTGGCCGGCGTGAGTTGGTCGGGCGTATCCGTACCGAGGATGATGAGATCGAGATCCGCGGGCTGACATCCGGCCCGCTGCATGGCTTGTCGGGCCGCCTCGACGGCCAGATCGGAGGTTGCCTGCGCGGGGTCGGCGCGGTAGCGCTGCAGGATGCCCGAACGCGCCTCGAAGCCGTCGATCACCTCCGCACGGCCCGAGGCGGCGAATTCGCCCCGCAACTCGTCGTTGGTCACGAGGCGCTCGGGGAGGTAGCGCCCGGTGGCAACGACGGTGGCGGCCCGGTTCATGAGTGGTCAGCGTTTTTTCTTGGGTATGTAGAGATCCGTCAGCGTCCCGGCGGCGGCCTCTGCGGCCATGCCGACCGTCTCGGAGAGGGTCGGATGCGGATGGATGGTCAGACCGATGTCATGGATATCCGCACCCATCTCGATGGCCAGGCCCGCCTCGGCAATCAGGTCGCCCGCGTTGGGCCCGATAATGCCGGCGCCAACGATGCGCTCGCTGCCTTTCTCGAAGATGAGCTTGGTGATGCCCTCATCCCGACCCAGTGACAGTGAACGGCCGTTGGCTGCCCAGGGGAAACTGCCGATCTCCACATCCATGCCTTCGGCCTTGGCCTGCTCCTGGGTGACGCCCACCCAGGCCACCTCGGGATCGGTGTAGGCCACCGAGGGGATAACGCGGGCATCGAAGGC
>CAJXMI010000086.1 GCA_913056145.1 uncultured Spiribacter sp. | reverse complement strand
CTTTTGGGCATTGGCGTTGTTCTACAGCCAGGTGGGCATGCATCACCTGATTGGCGGGCCGGTGCCCACCTGGGTGGTGACGCTCTCGGTGGTGCAGTCGGTGATGATGTTTGTGCCGGTGATCGCCGTGGCGGTCAATCAGCATGTCCTCTGGGGCACCAATCTCTGGGCGTTCAAACAGTCGCTGCCCTTGCGCTTCGTGGCCTTTGGCGCGGTGATGTACACGCTGGCCTCGTTCCAGGGGTCGATGGAGGCGGTGCGGGCCATCAACACGGTCACGCATTTTACGCACTACACCGTTGGGCACGCCCACCTGGGCGCCTATGCGTTTGTCTCGCTGGTGCTCTTTGGCACGGTGTACTACTTCATGCCCATCCTCACGGGGCGGCTGTGGCCCGCGCCGCGGCTCATTGCCCTCCACTTCTGGCTGGTGGCGATCGGATTTGGCATCTATTTCTTCTCGCTCACCATCGGCGGCTGGCTGCAGGGGCTTGCCATGCTGGATGCCTCGCGCGATTGGCTCGAGTCGATGCAGATCACCATCCCCTATCTCACCGGTCGCTCGATTGGCGGCGGCCTGATGACCCTGGGCCACCTCGTCTTCGCACTGAACCTGCTCCTGCTCGCCTTCGCGCCGCGGACGCAGGCCAGTGCGGCATCCAGCGCCCCCGTGGCCGGGTCATCGGCTGCCACGGCAGGCTGAGGAGTCAAGCATGAACAAGGTCTTTCCACTTGCCGTTATCGCCTTCGCCATCCTGGCGTTTGCCACGCTCATGCTGGTCATTCTGCCGGCAGCGCAGATCCGCACCATTGATCCGCCGCCGGGGCTTGAGCCCTACACCGCGGCCGAAAAGCGCGGTCGTGCGCACTATGTGGATCTGGGCTGCTATTACTGCCACTCGCAGCAGCCGCGAAGCCCCTCCCAGGCGCCGGATTTGCAGCGTGGCTGGGGCCGGGCGACCACGCCGGCCGACTACGTCTACGACGACCCGCATGTGCTGGGCACCATGCGCACCGGGCCCGATCTGATGAACGTGGGCAAGCGCATGCCCAGCCAGGGCTGGCACCTCACGCATCTCTATCAGCCGCGGGCCATTGAGCGCAGCAGCATCATGCCGGCGTATCCCTTCCTCTTTGAGGTGGTCGATGCGCCGGCCGAGGACGACGTGGTCGTGCCGGTGCCGGCCGAGTATGCCCCCGAAAACGGGGGCGTGATTATCGCCACGCAGGCAGCCCTCGATCTGACCGATTACCTGTTGTCGCTCGACCGCAGCTATCCGCCGGCCAACACCGAGCTGCGCGACCTCGGCTTCGAGCGGGGAGGGGATGAGGGATGAGTCAGTCCAGTCAGCATGAAGAGCCGCAGCGTAATCCGCTGCGCGAAAGCCGTTTCGAGCCCTATGAGGTGAACCGGCCCATTCCCGTTTTTGTGCTCGCAGTGGCCTTTGCCCTGGTGGCCTGGGGCGCCTGGACCCTCTGGTCCAACTCGGGGGATAACGTGGCCGACACGGCGGCCGTGAGCGTGACGGGCGATCAGGTGGCGGTCGACCCCGACGAAGCGTTGCTGAGTGCCGGCGCCGCCCTGTTCGAGGCCAACTGTGCCACCTGTCACCAGATGAACGGCTCGGGGGTGAGCAACGCCATCCCGCCGCTGGTCGACTCGCGCTACGTCACCGGGCCGGCCGACGCGCCGGTGCAGATCCTTCTGCATGGCATTGATGGGCCCATGGCGGTTCGGGGTAACCCGTACAACGGGCGCATGGCCACATTTGGCGACACCCTGGGTGATCACGAAATCGCCGCGGTGGTCAGCTATATCCGCGGGGCGTGGGGCAATGCCGCCGAGCCTGTGGATGCCAGCTTCGTGGCCGAGCAGCGGGCCCGCTTTGACAGCGATCGCGGTCCCTGGAGCGGCGGCGCCGAACTCGAAACCGTCACCGGTATTCCGGCGCGTCTGACCTCGACGACCGCCATGGAGGCGTCACCATGAACCTGCGAGCCCACGTCCTTTTCGCGACCACTCTTGCGCTCGGGCTGACGGCCCTGCCGGCTGCTGCCCAGAAGCTGCACCCTGACGTGCCCGATGAAGGTGAAGCCGCCGAGATCTACGCCGCCCGGGCGGCTGACGTGGACCCCGCCGACTACGCCAGACTGGCCCGCGAGGGCGACGGCGAGGTGTGGTCCTGCGCCAGCTGCCACGGCGCCAAGGGCGAGGGCAATGGCAATATTCCCCGGCTGGCGGGGCTTTCCGCGGGCTATATTGCCAAGCAGCTCAATGCCTACGCCGTGGGCCTGCGGATCAATCACAACATGCAGTATGTGGCCGAAAAGCTCAGCCAGGATGAAATGCTGGGTCTGGCTCGCTACTACGCCGCCATGGAATCACCCAGCGCGGCCGGGCCCGAGCTGGGCGGCGACCTCGAGCGTGGCCGCGAGCTGGCCATTCACGGCGACTGGGACATCGACGTGCCCGCCTGCTACAGCTGCCATGGCTCCTCGGCCTGGGGCGTCGAGCAGGCCTTCCCCAGTCTGGCGGCCCAGCAGCCGGCCTATACCTATGCCCAGCTGGCGGCCTGGACCGACGGCCGACGTCAGAACTCACCGGTCCAGCTGATGCAGGGCATATCCCATGCACTGTCCGATGCGGACAAGCGCGCGGTCTCGGACTATCTCGCAACACTGCCCGCGCCACCCGCGCAGGAGGCCCCTGATGACTGATCCCAACCCGCAGCCGACCCGTGATCCGGGCCGCACCACCGGCCGACGGGCCATCGGGGCCGCCATTGCCGCGGCGGCCCTGGTAGCCGTTGGCGCCGGGCTGTATGCCCTGGGCATCTATGACCCGATCGCCCAGTCGCCCGATCGCGGGACGCATCAGGCCGGCGCCATTGAGCTGGCCAAGGATGAGGCACGCGCTGATCACCTGGCCAGTCGCGATGCCTACACCAACGATCCGGCGGCCGGGCCACCCACACTGCCGGTGGGCCAGGATGGCTATTTTGTGCCGCGCACCGTGGACGAGGCCCCCGATAACGAGTTTGGCGACTCGGTCCGACGCGGCTACGAGGTGTTCACCAACACCCAGACCAATGCCTCGCAGCATGTCGGCAACGGCATGAACTGCGCCAACTGCCATCTCGGGGCGGGTACTGTTCCGGAGTCCGCGCCCATGTGGGCGGCGGCGGTCGAGTACCCGGCCTTTCGCGGCAAGAACAAAATCATCAACACCATGGAAGACCGTATCCATGGCTGCTTTACCTACTCGATGAACGCGCAGAACTCGCCGAGTGGCACCCCGCCGCCGCGCGATGGCGATATCTACAAAGACCTGCAGAGCTATTTCTATTTCATGGCCGAGGGCGCGCCGCTCGAGGGTAATCTGCCCGGTCGCGGCTATCCGGTGCCGCCCGAGCCCGCGCAGGGCTATGACATCAGTCGTGGCGAGGCGGTGTTCGAGGCCAACTGTGCCGTGTGCCACTCGAGCGACGGCAGTGGCCGGCAGGATCCCAACGGGCGCTGGATCTTCCCGGCCCTGTGGGGGGACGACGCCTATAACTGGGGTGCCGGGATGCACCGGGTCAACACCGCCGCCGGCTTTATCAAGCACAACATGCCGCTGGGCCGTGGCGGAAGCCTGACCGATCAGGAGGCCTGGGACGTGGCGGCCTACATCAACAGTTGGGAGCGGCCGGCTGACCCGCGGCAGCTGCGCGATGGCACCTCGGTAGCCGAGACCGACGCGCAGTTCCACGAGCACACCCCCAACTTCTATGGTGATGTCATCCGGGGCGATTTGCTGGGCGATGGTGTGCCGGGCGAGCCCACCGAGCAAGCGCCCTCCACCGGTCGGCCGTTGGGCGAGCAGACGGCCAGCCGCTAACGGTATGCGATGACATCGGGTACCGCCACGCTGACGGGCGATGAGCTCTCGGCCCTCGTTCCGGCGGGCCGGGGGCTCTTTTCGATTGACGGCATGTGGTGCCCCAGTTGCGCCGCTGCCACCGAGCGGGTGATTGCGCGCGTGCCGGGCGTGACCCGGGTGCGCGTCAGCTTTGCCACCACCTCGGCCCTGATTGACTGGGATCCTGAACGGGTCGAGCTGGCCGCGTTGGTGCGGGCCGTGGAGCGGCTGGGCTATCAGGTTGGCCCGCCCCGGGCCCCCGAAGACACCGTGGCCGGCATTGATGCCGAAATCCGTCGCCTGGGCATGCGCCTGGCGGTCGCCGTTTTCTTTGGGATGTGGGTGATGGTGCTGGCCCTCATGCGCTATCTGGAGCCGGCGGCACTGGGCAACACACCGGTCGGGCATACCTTGTCGCTGATCGCGATGGGACTCGTGACGCCCGTGGTGGGCTTTTCGGCGGCGCCGTTTTTCCTCGCCGGCTGGCGCACCCTGCGTGCGGGTATCCCCGGCATGGATGCGCTGGTCAGTATCGGTGTTGCCGGTGGCGCCCTGCTGTCGCTTGTCGAGCTCGCACAGGGCGGTGCCCATATCTACGCCGATACCATGGTCATGCTGATCGTACTGCTGTCGATCGGCCGACTGGTCGAGATGCGCACGGTGCGCCGTGCGGCGACTGCGATCGGTGCGCTCGAGCGTGAAGTGCCGGAGCGGGCCTGGCCGGTTGACGGGGAGGGACCAGTGCCCGCCGATGAAGTGGCGGTTGGCGACCGGATCCGGGTATCCGCTGGCGCGCGCGTCCCCCTTGATGGAACGCTGGTCGAGGGCGCTACCCGGGTCGACGCCAGCCTGCTCACCGGCGAGTCAACGCCGGTATGGGTTGGTCTGGATCAGCCGCTCGCCGCCGGCACGATCAACCTGGATGCGCCGGTTGTCATGCGCGTCACGGCCGCGGTCGGCGATCGCGAAGTCGACCGCATCCTCGGCCGTATGGTCGAAATGCAGGGCAACCGCAGCGAGATTACCCGCCTGGCCGACCGCCTCGCCCGCCGCCTGGTGCCCGGCGCGCTGATCCTGGCCGGTCTGGTGGCCGTGGTGGGGACGGCGGCCGGCCTGGGGTTTGAAGAATCACTGCTGCGCGCCCTGTCGGTGGTTGTGATTGCCTGTCCCTGCGCGCTCAGCATTGCCGTGCCCATTACCTTCCTCAGCTTTGCCGAGCGGGCCATGCGGCGCGGGGTCCTGTTTCGCAGCCCGGCCGTCATGGAGCAGGCCGGACAGCTGCGCCATCTGCTGATCGACAAGACCGGGACCCTGACCCGCGGTGAGCCCACGGTGGTGGATGTCATCTGCGCCGATGGTGTGGCACCGGCCGAGCTCGAGCGCCTTGCCGCCATGGCCGAGGCGGGTATGGATCACCCGGTGGCTCGCGCGCTGCAGGACCCGACGGTGCTGCCTGACAGCGGCATCCAGCGCAAGCGCGAGGGGCGGGGTGTGATCATGACGCTGCGGGATGGTGCCGAGATTCGGGTGGGTTCGGCGGCCTGGCTCGCCGAGGCCGGTATTGGATTGTCCGAAGAGCGGGGTCGGCCGGCCGCGGATGGGCGGCCCGACGACGCCGGCACCCGCATCCATCTGGCGCGCGACGGTGTCTGGCTGGGCACCTTTACCCTGGGCGACCCGCTGCGCGATGGCGCCGCCAACACGATAAGCGGCCTGCAGCAAGCCGGCTTTGTGCTGCAGATGGTCACGGGTGATGCGGCAGCGCCTGCCCATCAAGTGGCGCGTGACGTTGGGCTGGCCTCGGGCAATGTCCACGCAGCCTGCAGCCCGGAGGACAAGGCCGAACGGGTGCTGGCCGCCCAGCGCCATGCCCCGGCCGGGTTTGTCGGAGATGGCATCAACGACAGTGTGGCCATGGCCGCAGCGGATGTCGGTGTGGCCATTGACGGGGCCAGTCACGCGGCGACCAGCAGCGCCGGCATGGTCATCGCCCGCGGTGGTCTGCCCGCGCTGCATCGCGCGCTCCTCACGGCCCGCGCCGCCCGCCGCCGGATGCTGCAAAATCTTGGCCTTGCCGTGGTCTACAACGGCCTCGCCATCCCCCTGGCGGTTGCCGGCGTTATTCCCCCGTCCGCTGCGGCCATCGCCATGCTGGCCAGCTCGCTCAGCGTCATGGCGAATGCGGCGCGGGCGGAATGACCCGGATGCCGTTTGTGCTGCCAACCGGGCATGGCCCTGATGCCTTGACACAAGCCGGCATTTTGCGCACGCTACGCGGCTTGATTCCGGAGGGATACCCAAGCGGTCAACGGGGGCAGACTGTAAATCTGCTGGCTTAGCC
>CAJXMI010000085.1 GCA_913056145.1 uncultured Spiribacter sp. | reverse complement strand
GCTCAAGGGGCTGACGCACGACCATGCGGGCGGTCTCGCGGCCAAAATACTCGTCGAGCGGCTTGCCGTTGACGACAATGTTGCCGCTGCCCGGGCGCATGTTGACGCGAGCCGCCGAGGTTTTACGCCGGCCGGTGCCGTAATACTGTTCCACTGCCATCGGTTATATCGCTCCGATTCAGACTTCCAGCGCCTGGGGCTGCTGGGCATGGTGATTGTGTTCGCTGCCGCTGTAGACCTTGAGCTTTTTGATCATCTGCCGGCCGAGGCGATTCTTGGGCAGCATGCCCTTGACCGCATGCTCGATCGCACGCTCGGGGTGCTCGTCAATCAGCTTCTCGAAGGTGGTCGACTTCATGTTGCCGACGTAGCCTGTGAAGCGATGATAGGTCTTTTGCTGGGCCTTGCGACCCGTCACGGCCACCTGTTCGGCGTTGACAACGACGATGTAATCGCCCGTGTCAACGTGCGGGGTGAACTGGGGCTTGTGCTTGCCGCGCAGCCGGAAGGCAATCTCCGAGGCCAGACGGCCGAGGGTCTTCCCTGCCGCATCCACCACGTACCAATCGCGCTGCACATCCGCCTGTCTGGCGCTGTATGTCTTCATGGGTAACCGTTCTCCGAAGCCGGCGCTTCTGAATCAAGATCGGGCATCCTACACAAAGCCAGTGCCCCAGACAAGGCACCTTCCGCCATTTTGCTCGGGCCTGTTGAGGGACTGGCTCAGCCCACAAGCTCATGACTGTGGGTAATGTCCACGGCCTTGCCCAGCATCAGCGATGCCGAACAATACTTCTCGGCCGACAGCTGGACGGCGCGCGCCACCGCCGCCTCCTTGAGGCCTTCCCCGCTGACGCGAAAATGCAGGTGAATCCCGGTGAATACCTTGGGCGGCGTCTCGGCCCGCTCGGCCTCCACATCGACCTCGCAGCCCGCCACCGGATGCCGGCCGCGCTGCAGGATATGCACCACATCAACCGCCGAACAGCTGCCCAGGCTCTCGAGCATGAGCTCCATGGGGCGCGGGCCGCGCTCCTGGCCGCCCAGATCGGGGGGTCCATCCACCGTCTGTCGGTGGCCACTGCCACTTTCGACCTCGAAGGCCATTGCCTCAAGCCAGCGTACATGCGCTTTCAAGGCGTTTCTCCCGTGTTCGCACCCCTCCATTCGGGGTGATGCGTTGCAACATAGTAGTGGTTACGTTGACTGGCCGTTCACTATACAGGGAGCGATCATGTCCCCAAAAACGGTTCGCTTTTTCCGCCAGCCCGCCATCGTGCGGTTTCTTGAACACAGCCGTCGCATCCGTCATACGGCCGGTACCACGCTGGTGCACCGCGACACGCCAAGCGACCGCCTGTACCTGCTGGTCGAGGGCTCGGTCAGCGTCATCGAGGATGACGAGCAGGGCCGCGAGCTCATTCTGGCCTATCTCAACCCGGGTGATTTCATTGGTGAGATGGGGCTTTTTGGTGATACCCCGCTGCGCAGCGCCTGGATTCGCACGCGCACGGCCTGCGAGCTTGCGGCCATCAGCTACACGCGTTTCGAGCGCCTGCAAAACGACCACCCCGAGATGCTCCGCCCGGTGGTCGCGCAGATCACACGGCGTCTGCGCGAGACCAATCAGCGCTATCGCGATCTTGCCTTTGCCGATGTTCGCGCCCGGGTCTGCACCATGCTGCGCACTCTGGCCCGCCAGCCCGAGGCCATGACCCACCCGGATGGCATGCAGCTCAAGGTGACCCGCATCGAGCTTGGCCGGCTGGTGGGCTGTTCACGCGAGATGGTGGGGCGGGTGCTACGCGATCTCGAGGCCGATCAGACGATTTCGACACGCGGGCATACCATCATCCTGCACCACCCGCAGCCGGCCGGGCACCCAACTCAGCCAAAGAGCTCCGCAAGACGCGCGCCCGGGTCGTCCGCCCGCATGAAGGCCTCGCCCACCAAAAAGGCGTGGATCCCCTGAGCGCGCAGGTAGGCGACCGCTTCCGGCGTGTGGATGCCGCTCTCCGAGACCAGCCGGATATCGGCCGGGACCTCGCGTGCAAGGCGCGTGGTTGTCTCGATCGTCGTCTCGAAGGTGCGCAGGTCGCGGTTATTGATGCCCACCAGATCCGGGCCGATGGCAAGTGCGCGCGCCAGCTCGGCGGCATCATGCACCTCGACCAGCACATCCATGCCAAGCTCCCGGCCAAGGGCATGCAGCTCGGCCAGTCGCTCGTCACCCAGCGCCGCCACGATCAGCAGGATGCAGTCGGCGCCCAGGGCCCGTGCCTCGTAGACCTGGAACGGCTCAACGATGAAATCCTTGCGAATGACCGGCAGACCCGACGCCGCCCGCGCCGCCTGGAGATGCTCATCGGCCCCCAAAAAGAAATCGGCCTCGGTCAGCACCGAGAGACAGGCCGCTCCGCCGCCGGCATAGCTGCTGGCAATCGCGGCGGGGTCGAATGGATCGCGCAGCACCCCCTTGCTGGGCGAGGCCTTCTTGACCTCGGCGATCACAGCCGGGTTGCCGGCGGCGATCCGATGCTCCAGAGCGGCCCGAAAGCCCCGCGGTGGCGGCGCCTCGGCCACCTGCCCGGCAAGCTCGGCGCCGGTGATCTGCGCGCGGCGCTGGGCCACGACTTCGGCCTTGCGCTCGATGATGCGCCGCAGGATATCGGGGGTGTCCACTGAACGGCTCATGGGGCCTCCGCCAGCCGCACGCTCGTCTCGATGTAGCGGGCAAGGGCATCGCGAACCTCACCGCTTGCCAGCAGTTCACGAGCGCGCTGCACCCCATCCCCCAGGTGATCCTCCAGCCCGGCCACGTGGATCGCGGCACCGGCATTGAGGGCCAGCAGATCACTCGCCGGCCCCGGCAGACCGTCAAAAATGGCATGAATGACTTCGAGACTGCGCTCGGCCGACTCCACCCGCACCGCATCCAGTGACGTGGTCTGCAGGCCGAAGTCCTCGGGGCGCACCCGGTACTCCCGAATCTCGCCGTCGCGCAGCTCGGCAACCCGTGTGGGTGCACCGATGCTGATCTCATCCAGACCGTCTTCGGAGTGGACGACCATGACCCGCTCACTACCCAGCGCCTTCAGCACGTCGGCCACCGGGCGGACCCACTGCTCGGCATACACCCCGAGCAACTGATTGGGCGCGCCTGCCGGGTTGGTGAGGGGGCCCAGCAGATTGAACACCGTGCGCACCCCCATCTCGCGGCGCGGGCCAATGGCATGCCGCATGGCCTGGTGATGCTGCGGGGCAAAGATAAAGCCGACGCCCGCCTCGTCGATGCACTGCGCAACGGCCTCAGGGCTCAGGTCGAGCCGGGCGCCTGCGGCCTCGAGGAGATCGGCACTGCCCGAGGCGCTCGACACCGACCGGTTGCCGTGTTTGGCCACTCGCCCGCCCGCCGCGGCCACGACAAACGCCGCGGCCGTGGAGATATTGAAGGTGCCGCGGGCATCGCCACCTGTCCCGCAGGTGTCCACCAGATGGGCGGTGTCGACGTCGACATGGGTGGCCAGCTCACGCATGACCCGCGCGGCCGCCGCAATCTCGGTGACGGTCTCGCCCTTCATGGCAAGACCGATCAGAAACCCGCCAATCTGGGCGGGCGAGGCCTCGCCGGTCATGATGCGCTGCATGACCGCAGTCATCGCGGCGTCATCCAGATCTTCCCGCGCCATGAGCTGGCGGATGGCCGCCTGCATTTCCATTCCGTTGCTCCCCGTTTGCTCAGGCGGCGGCCGCCGGCCGCGCCAGAAAATTAGCCAGCAGATCGTGCCCGGCGCGGGTCAGGATCGACTCGGGGTGGAACTGCACCCCCTCGACATCCAGCTCGCGATGGCGCACACCCATGATCTCCTCGAGCCGGCCGTCGGCCAGCTCGGTCCAGGCCGTGACCTCAAGGCAATCCGGCAGCGTGGCCGCATCCAGCACCAGCGAGTGGTAGCGCGTGGCCTCCATCGGCTGGGGCAATCCGGCAAAAACACCCTGACTGCGGTGATGGACCCAGGAGGTCTTGCCGTGCATGACCGATCCGGCATGGACCACATCGCCCCCGAAGGCCTGGCCAATGGCCTGATGCCCCAGACAGACCCCCAACAGCGGCACCCGCCCGGCAAAGCGCTCGACCACCGCCAGCGACACACCGGCCTCGTTGGGCGTACACGGCCCGGGCGAGAGCACGATGCGCTCGGGCGCCAGGCGCTCGATATCATCGAGCCCGATGGCGTCATTGCGGTGGACGACCACATCGGCACCCAGCTCGCCCAGATACTGCACGAGGTTGTAGGTAAAGGAGTCGTAGTTGTCGATCATGAGCAGCATGGGATCTGCCTCCGGGGCCCATCGGCCCTGCGTCTAACCCTGGTCCAGCCCGGCTTCGGCCATTGCCACCGCGCGGAACAGCGCGCGGCCCTTGTTGACGGTTTCCTCCCACTCCGCGACCGGGTCGGAGTCGTGCACAACGCCACCGCCAGCCTGTACGTGCACATGGCCATCCTTGATGACAGCGGTGCGGATGGCAATGGCGGTGTCCATATTGCCCGACCACGACAGATACCCGACCGCGCCGCCGTAGACACCGCGCTTGACGGGCTCGACCTCGTCGATAATCTCCATGGCGCGAATCTTGGGGGCACCGCTCAGCGTACCCGCGGGGTGGGTGGCGCGCAGCAGGTCCATGGGGCCGAGGCCCTCGCGCAGCCGCCCTGTCACGTTGGAGACGATGTGCATGACATGGCTGTAGCGCTCGATGGTCATACGATCGGTGACGACCACGCTGCCCGTCTCGCAGACCCGGCCGATGTCGTTGCGCCCCAGGTCGATCAGCATCAAATGCTCGGCCCGCTCCTTGGGGTCGGCCAGCAGCTCTTCTTCGAGAGCGCGATCCTCTTCGAGCGTGCGGCCACGCCGACGGGTGCCGGCAATGGGCCGCACCGTGGCCTCGCCATCCTCGAGCCGCGCCAGGATCTCGGGCGACGAGCCCACCACCTGGAAATCGCCAAAATCCAGAAAGAACAGATAGGGCGAGGGGTTGGTGCAGCGCAGGGCCCGATACAGATCAAGGGGGCGGCCATGATAGGGCGCGCTCATCCGCCGTGACGGCACCACCTGCATGCAGTCGCCATCCACAATGTAGCGGCGAATCCGCTCGACCATGGCCAGATAGTCATCGCGCCGGATCGATGAGTCGAAATCCTCTTCCGCCACCACCCGCGGCGTGGCCGGCCGCGCATAGCGCAGGGCCTCGTCGCGCAGCTGGGCGGCCAGTGCATCGAGCCGGGCCTCGCCCTGTGCCTGCGCCTCCGGGACCTCGGGGTCAATGTTGACCACCAGATAGAGCCGGCCTGCGAGGTTGTCAAAGACCAGCACCTCCTCGCTTTCCATGAGCAGGATATCCGGCACATCCAGCGGATCGGGATTGGGGCATGCGGCCAGTCGCGGCTCAATGTAGCGAATGGTGTCGTAGCTGAAATAGCCCACCAGACCGCCCAGAAACCGCGGCATTACTGGCAGCCCCTCCGCGGGGCCCGCGGCGACCGCGCGATGCCGGGCCTCGACCCAGGCCAGCGGATCGCCCACCGTCTGGCTGGCCTCGCGCACACCGTCCACCCAGGTGTCGATGCGATGCCCGTGGATGCGGTACTGACGCCGGCACGGCAGCCCGATGATGGAGTATCGACCCCACTTCTCGCCGCCCTGCACCGACTCGAACAGATAACTGCCCTTGCCGCCCGCCAGCTTGAGATAGGTGGACAGAGGGGTATCCAGATCCGCCAGCAGCTCGCGCACCAGCGGGATGCGGCGCGCGCTGCTCATGCCGCCGCCTCCTGCGCGAGCTGGTCGGCCAGCGCCTCGAGGGTGAGCACCGGCAGGCCGGGGTGATCGGCAAACGCCATTACGACATCGGCAACCGGCTGTTCGCCGCCATGCTGGACAAGCGCATGGTCTACAGCTGCGGCTACTGGCGCGACGCTGACGATTTAAACCAGGCACAACGCGCCAAACTCGAACTGAGTTGTCAAAAGCTCGGATTAAAACCCGGTATGCGGGTACTCGACATTGGCTGCGGCTGGGGCAGTTTTATGCAATATGCTGCAGAGAACTACGATGTTGAGTGTGTTGGCGTTACTATATCGAAAGAACAAGTGGCGATGGGCAAAGAGCGTTGTAAGGGTCTCCCGGTCGAGTTTCGGCTGCAAGACTATCGAGAACTCGATGAGAAGTTTGATCGAATAATTAGCCTGGGTATGTTTGAGCATGTCGGTCAGAAAAACTACGACGACTATATGGATGTTGCCCGTCGTTGCCTGAAAGACAATGGTTTATTCCTGTTACATACCATCGGCAAAAATGTCACAGACACAGCTGCCGACCC
>CAJXMI010000084.1 GCA_913056145.1 uncultured Spiribacter sp. | reverse complement strand
AACGCTCATCGGCAGGGGCATGGCGGGCTTGGCGCCCGCGGCCTTGGCCGCCTCCAGTGCGCGCTCGACGGCCTCGCGATGGCCGGCAATAACCACCTGACCGGGGGCGTTGTAATTGACGGGCTCGACCACCTGTCCTTGTGCGCTGTCAGCGCAGACCCTGGCCAGGGCATCGTTGTCCAGGCCCAAAACCGCGGCAATGGCGCCCTCGCCTTCGGGGACGGCCTCCTGCATGAAACGGCCGCGATCACGAACCAGCTCGACTGCCGTGGGAAAATCAATGGCCTCCGCGCAGACCAGGGCGGTGTATTCACCAAGGCTGTGACCGGCCATAGCCGCCGGCCAGGGCCCGCCGCCCTCGCGCCAGGCCCGCCAGACGGCGACACCGGCCGTCAGCATGAGTGGCTGGGTGTGGTCAGTGCGATTCATGAGCGACTCAGGCCCCTCGCTCGCGAGCAGCCAGAGGTCTTCGCCCATGGCGCTGGAGGCCTCGATAAAGGTTTTTTGCACCACGGCATGGCGCTCGGCCAGATCGGCGAGCATGCCGATTGACTGCGACCCCTGGCCGGGGAAGAGAAAAGCAAGCGATTGGGCAGATGACATGGTTACTCCGAATCAGTATCTGACGAGCGCCGAGCCCCAGGTAAAGCCGGCGCCGAAGGCTTCGAGCAACAGCAGCTCGCCGCGCTGGATGCGGCCGTCGCGGACCGCCCGATCCAGTGCCAGCGGGATCGATGCAGCCGACGTATTGCCATGTTCAGCCACGGTGCTGACCATGCGCTCCATGGGTAAGCCGAGCTTGCGCGCCGTGGCCGCCATAATGCGGATGTTGGCCTGATGCGGGACCAGCCAGTCGACGTCTCCACGCTCGAGACCGTTGGCCGCCAGCGTCTCATCCACCAGGTTGCCGAGTGTGCGAACGGCGACGCGGAACACCTCGTTGCCGCGCATGGTCACGCAGCCGCGCCGGTCTGCAAGCGCCTCATAGCCCTGCCCCACGCCCCAGGGGACGTTGAGCAAGGGCTCCTGGCGGCCATCGGCATGCAGATGCGTGGACAGGATGCCGGCGCCGCTGGGGCCTTCGGCCTCGGTGGCCTCGAGGACAACCGCCCCGGCCCCGTCGCCAAAGAGTACACAGGTGCCGCGATCGTCCCAGTCAAGGATCCGCGAGAAGACCTCCGCGCCGATGACCAGTGCCCGACTTGCGCCGCCGGTGCGGATGAAGCGGTTGGCGGTATCCAGTGCGTAGACAAAGCCGGAGCAGGCCGCGGCAAGATCGAATGCCGGTATGCCGCCGGGGATGCCAAGTCGCTCCAGCAGCCGACAGGCGGTGCTCGGAAACACCTGATCGGGCGTGGAGGTGGCAACAATAATAAGGTCGATGTCGCTCGCGTTGAGCCCGGCGGCTTCAATGGCTGCCCGGGCCGCGTGCTCGGCAAGATCAGAGCAGGTCTCATCGGCTGCGGCGATGTGGCGCTGGGCGATGCCGGTGCGCTCCCGAATCCAGATATCGGAGGTGTCGATGCGTGCTTCGAGTTCCGCGTTGGTGAGCACCCGCGCCGGCAGGTAGCTTCCTGTGCCCGCGATGCGACCCCGCGTCATGCCGGGGCATCCTGGGCAAAGAGTTGCCCGAGGCGCGCATCGATGCGCGCGGGTATGCCCTCGCGCGCCTCAAGAATGCCTTTTTCGATGGCCTGCTCGAAGGCGATGACATCGGCACTGCCGTGGCTTTTTACAACCACCCCGCGCAGTCCCAGCAGACTGGCCCCGTTGTAGCGCCGGTGATCAAGCCGGCGGCGCAGGGCGCGCAGCACCGGGAGCGCGATGAGGCCGGCAAGCCGGGTCAGTGCGTTGCGCTCGAACTCCTCGCGCACATAGCGGGAAATCATCGCGGCCACCCCCTCGCTGCTCTTGAGCGCGACGTTGCCCACAAAGCCATCACACACCACCAGATCGGCCACGTTTCGAAACATGCTGTCGCCCTCCACATACCCAACATAATGGAGGTCGCTGTCCTGTAACAATTGTGCGGCCTGTTTAACCTGATCGTTGCCCTTGATGGCCTCTTCGCCAAGGTTGAGCAACCCCACCCTTGGCTGCCGGCTATCTCCGCTTGCCTCGACCAGCACCGCGCCCATTATCGCGAACTGAAACAAATGCTCGGCTGTGCAATCGACATTGGCACCCAGATCCAGCATGCGAAAGCGCCCACCCCGACAGGGAATCGTGGTGCAGATGGCGGGCCGGTCGATGCCGGGCAGGGTTTTAAGGACATAGCGCGCAGTGGCCATGAGGGCGCCCGTATTACCGGCGCTCACGCAGGCATCGGCCGCCGCATCCCTGACCATGTCGATCGCGACGCGCATGGAGGAGTCTTTTTTGTAGCGCAGCGCCTGCGCCGGCGGCTCGTCCATGCCGATCACCTGGCTGGCGGGCCGCACCTGCAGGCGCTCCCGCTCATGCCCGGCAACGCCCTCAAGCGCCGCATTGAGTGCGGACTCATCGCCCACCAATACCAGTTCCAGTGCGGAGTTGCGCCGGAGAGCGGCCAGGGCCGCGGGCACGGTGACCGCTGGCCCGTGGTCACCGCCCATGGCATCGATTGCCAGTGTGCAGGTTTGGCTCATGTGCGCCCTATCATCCCGCCCATAAGAAAACAGCCGCGCCGGTGTGCACCGACACGGCCGGCTGTCCGGAAGCGGGTGATGTTATTCGTCGTCGCCCGAAGTGACCTTGCGGCCCCGGTAGTAGCCATCGGCCGAGATATGATGACGACGATGCGTCTCACCGGTGGTGGGCTCGGTGCTGAGCGCCGGGCCGGTCAGTGCATCGTGACTGCGGCGCATGCCACGGCGGGACGGGGTTTTGCGAGATTTCTGTACGGCCATGTCGAAATGAATCCTTGTTATCCAGTGTGTTCAGTCCGGCGCTCCGCCTGATTTGTGGCGCAGCGCCTCCAGCGCAGCAAACGGAGACGGCCGCTGCGGCATGTCGGCCCCTTCCGGCCCGAAATGCCGCTGCCCGCCGTCGCAATCCGCCTCGTCGTGGCGCGGCACAACCGGCAACGCCAGCAGGAGCTCGTCCTCAAGCAATGTCCTGACATCAAGCCGGCCACCTGGCGCCTCGATCTCGGCGCTTGTCTCAACGGCATTATCCACCGGCGTGATCGCCGCCACTGCCCGGCCGTCAAACGCGCCTTCGACCGTGATACGCAGCGGCTCGAGGCATCGCTCACAAATCACCTCGACCGTTGCCCGGACCGTGCCGGCAATTCGGGGCGGCTGCTCCGCGCCATCAACGCTGAGCTCGCCCTCGGCCCCGAGCACTCGGCCACCGGCCGCTTCCATGCGCTCCAGCCATTCAGGCGGAATACCGCCCGCCCAGCTCCGCAGCCCCGACCCCGGGCTGTCGGTGTGAATCCACTCGGGCAGAGACGATACGCGCATAACCCGTAAATAATAGGGAGGGCGCCCAAGGCTGTCAAAGCGGGACCGGCGGCGCCGGGTATAGTCATTGAGCTTCGCCCCCGATCGTTGGACAATCCGGACTCCCATGGCTTTCCGGAGTGACTCGATGGCGCGCGTGGTGCTGGCCTCTTCATCGCCCTATCGGGCCGAACTGCTCGGGCGCCTCGGGCTTGCTTTCGAGCAACTGTCACCGGACATAGATGAGACACGTTACAACGCCGAACCGGCGCGGGATTACGTGGTGCGACTTGCCAGGGAGAAGTGTGCCGTGGTTGCCGCAACGCATCCTGATGCCTTGGTGATCGGGTCGGATCAATGCAGTGCGCACAACGGCGAGGTACTCGGCAAGCCACACACCGAGGCGCGGGCGATTGCCCAGCTTGCCCGCGCCGCCGGGCAGTGCGTCACGCTATGGACTGCGGTCGCGCTGCACGACCCGGCAGACGGCACGATCACGACGCGCTGTGTGCCCACCCGCGTGCACTTTCGATCGCTTACGCCGGCGGCGATTCGCCGCTATGTACAAACAGAGCGCCCGCTCGACTGTGCCGGCGCATTTCGGGCCGAAGGACTCGGCATCACGCTCTTCGAACGCATCGAAGGTGATGATCCCAACGCATTGATTGGGCTGCCGCTTATTGCGCTAACCGAGCTATTGGGCAACGCCGGTGTGGCGCTGCCCTGAGCGCCGAACAGCCGACGTGGCGCCCTAGCGCGTCCACCCCGGATGCTGCCAGTCAACCATCGCCCGGGCCGCCGCACCACCCACTCGCTCTATCACGCGATCAAGCCATTTGCGCGGCGGGGTGTAGTCAATCCGGCGCCCGGCGCCAATCACCTCCTCCGCAACCACGGCAGGACTGGCCAGCGAGTCGACCAGCCCCAACTCAAGTCCCTGACGGCCGGTCCACATCCGCCCGGAGAAAAGCGCCTCGTTGTTGCCGGTCAGTTTATCGCCACGGCCCGATCGCACGGCGGCGATGAACTGCGCATGAATATCATCCAGCATGGTCTGGAGGTGGCGCTCCGACTCGTCATCCGGCGGCGCGAACGGATCCAGCGAGTTCTTGTTGGCCCCTGCCGCGTATACCCGACGCTCGATACCAAGGCGCGCGATGGCATCGCTGAACCCAAAGCCACGGCTGATCACTCCGATCGAACCAACCACCGATGCGCCATCGGCATGGATACCATCGGCGGCGGCGGCAATGTAGTAGGCGCCCGAGGCCATGCTGTCACCGGCAACGGCGTGTAGCGGCATCGTCGGGTGTGCATCACGCAGCCGGGTGATTGCCTGATAGATCCGGCTTGACTCCACCGGTGAGCCGCCCGGGCTATTGATCTCGAGGAGGACACCGCGCGCCCCCGGCGCCTCGAATGCCCGCCTGAGCCCGGCGATTACCCGCTCCGCACTGGCCGGGCTGTCCGCCATGATGGGGCCATCAACCGTTACCACGGCGGTGTGCGGGCCGGTTGCCTGTTGCTCGCCCAGGCCACTCAGTGGCCGGATCGAGAAAAAGAGCAATGCAAAGAGATAGCTCAGAATCAGGAGCTTGAAAAAGATACCCCAGCGACGGGCCCGGCGTCGCTCCCGCACACCCTCAAGCGCGATGTCGCGCAGGCTGTCCCTTGCCCAGCTTTCGTCATCCTGCATCATCCAGCGTCTCCATGAGTCGGGACAGCGCAGTCGGCAGCGCTGTCGTTACGGTAACGGGCCCTGTCGAGGGCACATCGAAGGCCACCCGCTCGGCGTGCAGGAAAAGCCGTGTCAGCCCCAGCCTGCGCAGCCGGCGATCACCCTCATGATCGCCGTAGCGCGCGTCCATTGCGACCGGATGGCCAATATGCGCCGCATGGGCACGGATTTGATGCATCCGGCCGGTGTAGAGATGCGCCCTCACCAGTGTGTACTTGCCATAAGACCGTAACGGCACGAATCGGGTTCGCGCGGACTGCCCCGACGCATGCACTCGCATGATCCGATCCCCCCCGGGGCCAGCCTCGGCACGCAGCGGGGCATCAACCCGCCGCTCGGCTGTTCCGGCATCCCCATGCAAAAGCGCGAGGTACTGCTTGTCGACCTCACCCTCACGGAATGCCGCGTGCAGCTCGCGCAGCGTGGAGCGCCGCTTGGCGATCACCAGACAGCCGCTGGTATCGCGATCCAGCCGATGGGCAAGGTCCAGAAACGGGCAATCGGGCCGCAGCTGGCGCAATGCCTCGATCACCCCGTAGGCAATGCCCGAGCCGCCATGCACCGCGAGCCCCGAGGGCTTGTCAAGCACCAGGGTCCGGGCATCCTCATGGCAAATGGCCGCTTCCAGACGCTCGAGAACGCGGCCGGAAGGCGCGATGGCCTCGGCGTCGGAGCGCCGGACCGGCGGTATGCGCACCTGATCGCCTGCCTCGAGCCGGCGGGTGGGTTTGACGCGGCCGCCGTTGACCCGGACCTCACCGCGTCGTAACAGCCGATAGATCCGCGTTCGCGGCACCCCCTTCAGATGCCGTAGCAGAAAATTGTCGATCCGCTGGCCGGCCAGCTCGGCGGGAACCGTCTCGATACTAACGCCGGACACGACGTCCTCCTGTAGCGGGCAGGCGTGGAGAGTGCCATATCGATAGCGAAGCTGGTATGCTCGCGGTGTTGTGCCGGAATGTCACGGGATGCGGCCACCGCGCCGCCGGCCAACACGCAAGAATGCTGCAGGAGCCGGCCTTGTGCCGTCTCCCCGGAAACAACTTAATCAACCTGACAACGCGCCTGCCCTGGCGCCCGCAAGTGGAATCCCCATGACGGGTCTCTTAGCCCTGCGAATCAGCTGCCTGTCCACGCCGACTCCTGGCGGGACCATGCCGTTGACGCTCGCCACCCTCGGGTGGCGCTGCGCCGGCACGCTGATCTCGCTGGCGGGGGCTTGGGGCAGTCGCCGGAGATTCATTCGGCATGAAGAGAATGCTTGTCAATGCCACCCAGCCCGAAGAGCTGCGCGTGGCGCTGGTCGATGGCCAGTTCCTCTACGACCTCGATATCGAGACGCCGGCCCGGGAGCGTAAGAAAGCCAACATCTACAAGGGGCGGATCACGCGGGTCGAGCCCAGTCTCGAGGCCGCCTTCGTCCAGTACGGCTCG
>CAJXMI010000083.1 GCA_913056145.1 uncultured Spiribacter sp. | reverse complement strand
GCTGTTCTTTCTGGCGCTTTTCAGTCAGTTTGTGGCGGCGGACGCCGGCGTTGCCGAGGTGCTCATCCTTGCCGGCACCGCCACCCTGGTGGATGCGGGCTGGTATGGCGTGGTGGCGGTCGCGCTCACGACCACGGGTGCGGCCAACCGGCTGCGCCGTCACGGTGTCTGGATCGAGCGCCTGACCGGCGCCGCACTGGTGTTTCTGGCCCTGTCCACGGCCGCCAGCGTGATCTGACGCTGCAGGGGGCACCCCACCGACACATCACGCCCAGACATCGACGGCCAGTCCCGCTCTTGTGGGAGCTGGTCGTCGCGGTCAGCGAGAAAGTGGTCGGGAAGCCTCTCATGGCTGTCATAGAACGCCTTCAGCCACTCACCGGGCTTGCCCTCGCTGCCGGGCTGAGGCTGCACCAGATAGGTCCCACCGATTTCCTCGATGGATACCTCGTTGGTTTTCAGGCGCAGCTTTGCCGGCCAGCGAACCGCCTGACTGCGACCACTCATGAATACGCGGGCGCGTGTGCTCATCGGGCAACTCCTGATCATGTCCTATGACAGTGTCATATTACACACATCAGATGGTCTACCCTACACTCGCGCCGCGCATCCATTTAATGTGACAGCAGCACGGGCAGCGTCATCTCGCCCAGTATCCTGCGCGTCGTGCCACCCAGGACCATTTCGCGAAAACGTGAGCGGCCATAGGCCCCCATGACCAGCAGATCGGCATCGCTGTCGGCCGCCGCCGACAGCAGCGCATCCGCCACCGGGATATCGCTGATGCCCTGGCTGTAGACCTCGACAGGGACGTCATGACGCGCCAGATGCGCGGCAATATCAGCGCCGGGGAGGTCGCCATGCCGGGGCCGGAAACCCTGATCGCTGCCCACCACCACGACCTGAACCGAGTCGGCCGTCTCCAGCAGAGGCAGGGCATCACTGACCGCCCGGGCCGACTCGCGGCCACCGTCCCAGCCGATCATGACCCGATGGCCGATGGCGCGCGGCGTCCAGGCATAGGGGAGCGCCAGCACCGGGCGGCCCGCCATTACCGCGACCTGGCCCGGCAGATCGGACGGGACCAGATCGGCCGGGCGGTCGGGGTCGATCTGACCAATCACCAGCAGATCGGCATAGCGGGCCTGCATGGCAATGACATCCAGCGTGCGCCGGTCAATGCGTAAATCCTCGACCGAGCGCCACTCGGTGCTGATCGCGTGGTGCGCGACCTGCTCGTTGAAAGTGGCCTCGAGGCGGGCGTTGCGGGTCTGCCAGGCCTCGCGATAGCGATCAAGGGCCTCCGGGGGCAGATACTCGGCATGCGCGGCCAGTGGCTCGGCAACGGCCAGCCCGGTCAGACGCGCGCCGTGGGCGGCGGCCAGTGCAGCCGCTGCCGCCACATGCGCCGCCTCATGGCCGTCGTCATTGAGGTACAACAGAATGTCGCGGTACATAGGCCCTCCGGTGATCCCTTGCGGATAGCGACAGCCTAACGCCGCAGCAACGCCGGGCGCCATCAGGCGACCGGTGGCCGCTCGGGCCGGTCGCGCCGCCCGTGGCTGGTGGGCTCCACTGGCCGGCACGACTGGCCGGCACCATGAAATCCCCCGCAGGACTGATACACTGACACCCTTTCCTATGGAATTCCGCGAGCGACCTGTTGGTCGAACTCACTTCCGCGGGTCAAACCGAACACACGCAATCAGGACTGCGTTCATGAAAATCTTCGTTCGTTTCCTCGTCGCGCTGCTGTTGCTGGGCGCGATCTTCGGTGGCATTTTCGGCTACAAGTTTCTGGTCCAGATGCAGGCCGGCGGCCCCGGCGGCGGGCCCCAGGCCGCCAACGTCATGGCCACCACGGTCACTGCCGATGCATGGCGCGGCGAGCGCAGCGCCGTTGGCAGTCTCACCGCCGTCGACCGCGTGTCGGTCAGCACCGAAGTGGCCGGCATCATCGAGTCCATCAACTTTGACAGCGGCGAGCGGGTCGCGACGGGTGACGTGCTCATCGAGCTCGACAAGTCGGTGGATCGCGCCGAACTCGAGGGTCTGCAAGCCGAGGCAGAGCTGGCCCGCATCCAGTTCGAGCGCGCTGAGGATCTGCTGTCGCGCCGTGCCATCTCGCAGTCGGAGTTTGATGAGGCGCGCGCCCGCCTGGACAGCGCCACGGCCGCGGTCGAGAGCCAGCAGGCCCGGCTGCGCCAGAAGACGATCCGCGCGCCGTTTGCCGGCGCCCTCGGCCTGCGCACGCTCAGCGTCGGCCAGTTCCTGGCACCGGGCAGCAACATCGTCGAACTGCGCCGGCTGGATCCCATTTATGCCGATTTCACCCTGCCCGAGCGCTTTCTGCCCGAGCTGAGCCAGGGCCAGCCGGTCGAGGTTGAGACAAGCGCGCTTGATGAGCGGGTGCGCGGCGAGATCACCGCGATCGACACAGGCATCAATGAACAGACCCGCGCCGTCCCGGTACGCGCCACGCTGACCAACGCCGATGGCCTTCTGCGCCCCGGCATGTTTGCCCGCGTTACCGTGCTCGAGCCCATGACGCGCGAGGTGGTAACCATTCCGCGCACGGCCGTCAGCTTTAACACCTACGGCGACTTTGCCCTGCGCATCAATGAAAGCGAGCAGGGGCTGACCACCGAGCGCGTGCAGATCCGTACCGGCGAAGTGCGCGACGGCCGCGTCGAGGTGCTGGAAGGGCTCGCGGAGGGCGAGCGTGTGGTGGCCGCGGGCCTGGTCAAGGTCCGCCCGGGTCAGCCCGTCACCATTGATGAGCAAAGCACCCTGAACCCCTCTGAGGTGACCGGGCGATGAGATTTACCGACATCTTCATCCACCGGCCGGTCCTGGCCACGGTGGTCAGCCTGCTCATTCTGCTGGCCGGGGTGCGCTCGCTGGATCTGCTGGAGGTGCGCCAGTACCCGTCCACCGAAAACACGGTGGTCACGGTCACCACCAGCTTCCCCGGCGCGGACAGCGAGCTGGTGCAGGGCTTTATCACCCAGCCGCTGCAGCAGGCCATCGCCGAGGCCAACGGGATCGACTACATCACCTCGGAGAGCCGCCAGGGCCAGTCCACCATCGAAGTCAACATGGAGCTCAACTACGACGCCAACGCGGCCGTCTCCGAGATCCAGGCCAAGGTGGCGAGCCAGCGCAATGTCCTGCCCGCCGAGGCGCAGGACCCGGTCATCGAGTCGAGCACCGGTGATCAGACCGCGCTCATGTACATGGCCATCTACAGCGAAACCGTGCCGGTGCCGGAGATCACCGACTTCGTCAACCGCGTGCTCCAACCCCAGGTCCAGGCCCTGCCGGGCGTGGCCAAGGCGCGGGTGTTTGGCCGCTCGCCGGCCATGCGTATCTGGCTCGACCCCGACCGCATGGCGGCACTGGGCGTGACCGCTGCCGAGGTGCGCGAGGTGCTGCGCGCCAACAACTACCAGGCCGGCATCGGCAATACCAAGGGGCCCTACACCCAGATCAACCTGTCGGTCACCACCGATGTGGCCGACCCCGATGACTTCGAGCGCCTGGTGGTGCGCGAGCAAAACGGCACGGTCATCCGGCTCAATGACATCGCCGCCACCGATTTTGGCTCCGAGACCTACGCCTCGGCCGCCTGGTACAAGGGCCAGCCCTCGGTATTCATCGCCGTCGAGCAGGCCCCCGGCGCCAATCCGCTGGATGTGGCCGGTGCGGTGACCGAGTCGCTGCCCGAGCTGCGCCGCCAGTTGCCCGATGGCATACAGCTGGCGCTGCCCTACGACGCCAGCGAGTTCATCGAGGACTCGATCACCGAGGTGTTCAAGACCATCGCCGAGGCGGTGGGCATCGTGCTGGTGGTGATCTTTCTGACCATCGGCTCGATCCGCGCGGCCATCGTGCCCTCGGTGGCCGTCCCGCTGTCACTGGTGGGTGCGGCCACGATCATGCTGGCGCTCGGCTACTCGCTCAACCTGCTCACACTGCTGTCGATGGTGCTTGCGATCGGTCTGGTGGTGGATGACGCGATCATCGTGGTGGAGAACATCCATCGGCACATCGAAGAGGGCTACTCCAACACCGAGGCCGCCATCATGGGCGCGCGCGAGCTGGCCGTACCCATCATCGCCATGACTACCACGCTGCTCGCCGTCTATGCGCCCATCGGCTTCATGGGCGGGCTGGTCGGCACGCTCTTTACCGAGTTTGCCTTTACGCTGGCGGGCGCGGTGCTCATCTCGGGCATCGTGGCGCTCACCTTCTCGCCGATGATCTCGGCCAAGTTCCTCAAACCGGGCGGCAATCCGGGGCGCTTCGAGGCGTTTGTCGAGCATGCATTCAACGGCCTGGCCGCCGGTTACAAGCGCGTGCTGCATGGCCTGCTCGATACCAAGAGCGTGCTCATCTTCTTTGGCGTGGTCGTGCTGGCGTCCAACTACTTCATGTTTACCATGAGCCAGAACGAACTGGCGCCTACCGAGGATCAGAGCATTCTGTTCTTCCAGGGCTCGGCCCCGCGCACGGCCACCTTTGATTATCTGGCCGAGTTTGCCGAGCAGTACCAGGACGCCGCCGAGAGCGTCCCCGAGTACAGCGAGACCTTCATGATCCTGGGCGGGCTGTCGCCGGACACCGTGTTTGGCGGCTTCAAGATGGTCCCGACCAGCGAGCGCGAGCGCAGCCAGACCCAGGTGCAGGGCGAGATCACCGGCAAGTTCACCCCCAACCCGGGGCTGGATACCGCCGTGTTCCCGCGCCCCAGTCTGCCCGGCTCGGGCGGCGGGCTGCCGGTGCAGTTCGTGCTGACCACCTCGGCCAGCTACGAGGCGCTCGACAGCATGGCCAACCAGATGATCGGCCAGGCCATGCAAAGCGGCAATTTCCTGTTCCTGAAAAAATCGGTGGAGTTTGACCGGCCCATGACGACCGTCGAGGTCGACCGCGACAAGGCTGCCGATCTGGGCATCACCATGGCCAACCTGGGCAGCAGTCTGTCGGGCATGCTGGGCGGCGGCTATGTCAACCGCTTCAACCTCGACGGCCGCAGCTACAAGGTCATCCCGCAGGTCGATCGGCCGTTCCGGCTCAGCGCCGAGCGCCTCCAGGACTATTACATCGAGACGCCCGCCGGCGAACAGGTCCCGCTATCAAGCCTGGTCACGCTGCGTGACTCGGTCGTACCCAGCGCGCGCAATCAGTTCCAGCAGCTCAATGCGCTCACGCTGGAGGGCATCCCGCGGCCGGGCGTGCCGCTGGGCGATGCCCTGGGGTATCTGGAGAACATGGCCGATCAGCTGCTGCCCGCCAACTACAACGTGGACTACACGGGGCAGTCGCGGCAGTTCGCCAATCAGGGCAGCGCCCTGGTGCTCACGTTCTTCCTGTCGATTCTGGTCATCTATCTGGTGCTTGCCGCGCAGTTCGAGAGCTGGCGGGATCCGGCCATCATCCTGGTATCGGTGCCGCTCAGTATTGCCGGTGCGCTCGCGTTTATCACGCTGGGCTTTGCCACCGTCAACATCTACACCCAGGTGGGGCTCATTACCCTGATCGGTGTGGTGGCCAAGAACGGCATCCTGATCGTGGAGTTCGCCAATAACCTGCAGATCAACAAGGGGCTCGGCAAGCGGGACGCCGTGGAGGAAGCCGCGGCCATTCGCCTGCGGCCCATCATCATGACCTCGCTGGCGCTCATCATGGCCATGGTGCCGCTGCTGATCGCAAGCGGCCCGGGAGCGGTAAGCCGCTTCCACATCGGCCTCACGATTGCCACGGGTCTCGGGATTGGCACGATCTTCACGCTGTTCGTGCTGCCGGCGTTCTACCTGCTGCTGGCCCGCGACCACAACGCCGGCACACCAGGCACGGCAACGGCCTGAGGGTGGTAACGACCACCAGCGCATCGCGGCCCGGGCTTGGGCCGGCTGAGGCGGAGCCGGCCAGGGCCGAGGCCATCGCGCCGGCCGTCATCGCCCGTGGTCTTACCCGCTCTTATGGCGGGGTCAACGTGGTTGACGGTATCGATCTGGATATCCCGGCGGGCGAGTGTTTCGCCCTGCTCGGACCCAACGGTGCCGGCAAGACCACGACGCTGCGCATGCTGCTGGGGCTGACACCGCCAAGCAGCGGCGCGGTCACGGTGCTTGGTGAGCCCATCCCGGCGCGGGCGCGGGCGATGCGCGAGCGTGCCGGGATCGTGCCGCAGTTCGATAATCTCGACCCCGATTTCAGCGTGCGCGAAAACCTGGTTACCTACGGCGCCTACTACGGCCGGCGTCGGCGCCAGGTCGAGGCCCGCATGGACGAGCTCCTGCGCTTTGCCGAGCTGACCGAGCGCGCCGACGACCCCATCCAGGGCCTCTCAGGTGGCATGAAACGCCGGCTTACCCTGGCCCGGGCGCTGGTCAACGACCCCGAGCTCCTGGCCCTCGACGAGCCCAGCACCGGCCTCGACCCCCAGGCCCGCCAGCATATCTGGGAGCGCATGCACACCCTGCGTCGCCAGGGCCGGACCCTGTTGCTGACCACTCACTACATGGAAGAGGCGGAACGGCTCTGCGACCGCGCCGCGATCATCGATCACGGTCGCATTGTCGCCTGCGACAG
>CAJXMI010000082.1 GCA_913056145.1 uncultured Spiribacter sp. | reverse complement strand
GGGGCCGGCCGCCGATGGCCTCGGTTAGGGCCGCTGCCGCGGCACAGACCTCGGCCGCAAAGTCGTCCAGAGCGGCATTCGAGAGTCGCGCCACCCGGCCGGAGATCGAGATCCCGGCCACGGCCTCTCCGTACTCATCAAACACCGCGGCGGCGATGCAGCGCATGCCCGTGGTGCTCTCCTCATCGTCGAGCGCCCAGCCCTCTGGATCCTCGGCCATCAGTGCTTTGCCAATCCCTGACTGGTGCATCGGGGTGCGAGTCCCCGGCCGGAAAAACGCCCGAATCGGGTGATGGGTCTCCACCTGGGAGACAAAGACGACGTCCTGGCCATCGCCGATGCCAAGGTTGCAGGTCTCGCCGGTGCGTGCCACCAGATCGCGCATCACCGGCCGGGCGGCCTCGACCACATTGGTGCGGCGCCGGAAGGCACTGCCGATGCGAAATGCCTCGACACCAATCGACCAGGTCTGTGTGTTCTCATCGAATGCCACCATGCCGCGGCGCTCCAGGGTGACCAGCAGGCGGTAGACCGTGCTGCTGGCAATTCCGGTGTCAACGGCGAGGTCGCTCAGCGTCTGCGCATCGCTGATGGCGAGTTGCTCAAGCAGGGCAAGCCCCCGGTCCAGTGCCTGATTGATGGCGCCCGATGCCTCTGGCTGGCTGGTGCGCGGACGACCCCGTCGGCGGTTGTGCGTGCCAGGATTAGCGGTGGTGTTCATGGCATCTATCCTCGGGAAAATTTTTCAAACGTTGCTATCGTGGTCGCATGGAAAATAAATAATCCAATTCGAATCAGTAGCCTAGCATTTTTCATAGCTTGCTGAAAAAGTTTTTTGAAAAACTTGGAAAGGGCATTGGAATGGGTAGACTGAAAGCACGGCAACGGGAGGGCCGATGATGCAGGCAGCTAACCCACTCTTCATACCCGGACCAACCAACATCCCCGAGCGCCTGCGCCTCGCGATGGCGCGCTCGGCCTGGGACCACCGCGGCCCGCGCTTTGCCGAGCTGGTGCCTCCGCTGCGCGAGCAGCTGGCGTCGGTCTTTGGCAGCCGGCAGGCCAGCATCGCGTTTTTTACCGGCAGCGGGACGGCGGGCTGGGAGGTTGCCTTGAGCAATGTCCTCAAGCCAGGGGATCGGGTGCTCGCCACCCGGCATGGCATGTTCTCGCAGCGCTGGATTGAGCTCGCGCGCCGGCTGGGTCTTGAGGTCGAGGTGGTGGAAGCGCCGTGGGGCGAGGGCATTCCGGCAGATGCTCTGGGAGAGGTGCTGCGCGCCGATCCGTCGCATCGCATTCGGGCCGTGCTTGCCGTTCATAACGAGACCGCGACCGGCGTGACCAGCGATATCGGCGCTGTCCGGCGAGCCCTGGACAGCGCGGGGCATCCCGCGTTTTTGTTAGTTGATGGCGTCAGCTCCATTGCTTCGTTGCCCTTTTGTATGGACGACTGGGGCGTGGACATGGCCGTGGCCGGCTCGCAGAAGGGGTTCATGCTGCCCACCGGCCTTGCCATTGTCGCGGCGAGCCCCCGGGCCCGGGCGGCCGCCGCTGAACGCCGGGGGGCAAGAGGCTATCTCGATCTGACGGCCATGCTCGACGCCCTTGATGCGGGGAGTTACCCCTACACGCCCGCTGTAGCGCTGCTCGAAGCACTCGCCGAGAGCGCTGCCATGCTGCAAGAGGAGGGGCTTGGTGCCGTCTATGCCCGACATGCGCATATTGCCGCTGGCGTGCGCGCGGCCGTCGATGCCTGGGGGTTTGCGCTCTGCGCCCGCCGCCGGGCGCTCGCCTCGAATACCGTGACCACCATCCGGCTTCCCGACGGCATCAGCGGCGATGCCGTGGTTCAGCAGGCCCATGAACGCTACGGGGTCTCGTTCGGCATCGGACTCGGCCAGCTTGCCGATCGGGTGTTTCGCATCGGCCATCTGGGGGAGATGAGCGAAACGCTTGCCCTTGCCGGGATCGCGACCGCCGAAATGGCGCTACTCGACCTGGGGGCGCCGATTGCGGCCGGCAGTGGCGTTGCCGCGGCCCAGTCGCAGTACCGCCTTTCCGAATCCGCCATGCCCCGTCAGCAGGCAGGAGGTGCCTGACTATGCAAATACCGGTATTCGACGACGTCACTGCAGCTCATGAGCGCATCGCGCCCTGGATTCACCGCACTCCGGTGCTTACCAGCGAGACTTTTGACCAGTTAAGTGGCGCCCGGCTGTTCTTTAAGTGCGAAAACTTTCAGAAAGCGGGCGCGTTCAAGGCGCGTGGCGCTACCAATGCGGTGTTCGGGCTGCCACGGGAGCGCCTCGGTGCCGGTGTCGCCACGCACAGCTCTGGCAACCATGCCCTGAGCCTGTCCTATGCCGCGGGTCGACGCGGGATTCCCTGTCACGTGGTGATGCCGCACACCGCCCCTCAGGCCAAAAAAGACGCTGTGCGCGGCTATGGCGGCAGGATTACCGAGTGCGAGCCATCCACCTCGGCCCGCGAGGCGGCCTTCGCCGAGCTCCAGGCGCGCACCGGCGCGGATTTTGTTCACCCCTACAACGACCCACGGGTGATCGCCGGCCAGGCAACCTGTTCGCGCGAACTCCTGGCGCAGACCGAGGGGCTGGATGCGGTGATCGCGCCCATTGGCGGCGGCGGGATGCTTTCGGGGTGCTGTCTCACCCTGAGCGCGACGGCCCCGAAGGTCGAGATCTTTGGCGCGGAACCGCTCCAGGCGGATGACGCGGCCCGCAGTCTGCATGCCGGCCGGCTGATTGCCGATGATGCCCCGCAGACCGTGGCTGACGGCCTCAAGGTCCCGATGAAATCACTGACCTGGCATTTCGTCCGCGAGCATGTCAGCGACATCCTGACCGTGGACGAGCAAGCCATCATTGATGCCATGAAGCTTGTCTGGCAGCGCATGAAGATCGTCATCGAGCCGAGCTGCGCGGTGCCGGTAGCCGCCATTCTCGCCAATCCAACGGTGTTCGCCGGCCGCCGTGTCGGCGTCATCATCACCGGGGGCAATGTCGATCTTGATCGGCTTCCCTGGCTCAATCGGGAGGACTGACCCATGAATGCACCCATTCGCTTTGATGACCTGGAAGTGGGCTATGACATCCCGGCGGTGCCCGGCATGGACGCCGCCGATATCCAGACCCCGGCCCTGGTGCTCGATCTTGATGCACTGGAGCGCAACATCCGCAAGATGGGCCGGATCGTCGCCGAACACGGCATGCGCCACCGTCTGCACGGCAAGATGCACAAGTCGGTGGATATCGCCCGTCTGCAGGAAGACCTGGGGGGTGCCTGTGGGGTCTGCTGTCAGAAGGTGAGTGAAGCCGAGGTGTTCGCCCGCGGCGGTATCAAGGATGTGCTGGTCACCAACCAGGTCCGTGACCCCGGCAAAATCGACCGCCTGGCGCGCATGCCGCTGCTTGGCGCCCGCACGCTGTGCTGTGTAGATGACGTCGACAACGTCGCCGATCTCTCGGCGGCTGCCGAGTGCCACGGGACCCGGATCGAATGCCTGGTCGAGATCGATTGCGGCGCCGGGCGCTGCGGGGTGACCGAAACCGCCGACGTCGTGCGAATTGCCAGCGCCATTGACGCCGCGCCGGGCCTGCGGTTTGCCGGCCTGCAGGCCTACCAGGGCGCCATGCAGCATCTTGAGTCCTACAACGAGCGGCGCGAGAAGCTTGATGTGGCGGTTGCCATGGTGCGCGAAGCGGTTGAAGGGCTGCGGGCCGCAGGGCTCGAGTGCGACATCGTCGCCGGGGGCGGTACAGGCTCGTATTACTTCGAGAGTGCCTCGGGCGTCTACAACGAGCTCCAGTGCGGGTCGTATGCCTTCATGGATGCCGACTACGGGCGCATCCGCGATGCCGAGGGGCGCCGCATCGACGCCGGCGAGTGGGAGAATGCGCTGTTCATCCTGACCAGCGTCATGAGTCATGCCAAGCCGGACAAGGCCATCTGCGATGCCGGGCTGAAAGCGCAGTCCGTAGACAGTGGTCTGCCGTTCATCTTCGGCCGTGACGATGTCGAGTACGTCAAGTGCTCGGATGAGCACGGCGTCATTGCCGATCCGCAGGGCGTGCTCGCCATCAATGAAAAGCTGCATCTGGTGCCGGGGCACTGCGACCCCACTTGCAACGTCCATGACTGGTACGTCGGTGTTCGCAACGGCCGGGTCGAGACCGTCTGGCCGGTGTCAGCGCGCGGCAAGATCTTCTGAAATGGAGTGGCTGAGCGAGACGGACATCGCCGACCTTGTCGACCGCGACCTCGCGCTCGAGGCAGTGGAAACCGTGTTCGTCGCAATGGATGCCGGGGAGGCCGAGAGCTTCCCGGTGGTGCGCGAGGCCATCGGGCATCGCGAGGCGTTGTATGGTTTCAAGTCGGGCTTCGACCGCAATGCCATGACGCTCGGCGTCAAGGCAGGTGGCTACTGGCCGCAGAATAGCGGACACGGACTCGCCAACCATCAGTCCACGGTCCTGCTCTTTGACCCGGAAACCGGGGCATGTAACGCCCTGGTTGCCGGGAACCGGCTGACGGCGTTGCGAACGGCAGCGGCGGCGGCTACCTCGATACGGCATCTGGCCCCGCCCCAGTCCCGTGTCCTGGGAATCCTGGGTGCGGGGCATCAGGCTGGGTGGCAGCTGGAAGCCGCGCTCGATGTCGGTGCATTTACCGATGTCCTGGCCTGGAATCACCGGCCCGGGTGCACCCGGGCGCTGGAAGCGATCGCGGAGCGACGGGGCTGCCGTTTTCGTGAAGTCTCGCTGCCCGAGCTCGGTGAGCGCAGCGATGTGGTCATCACGATCACCTCGAGCTTCAGCCCGCTGCTCGCGGATGAACACGTAGTGGGGCCAACGCATATCGCGGCGATGGGCACCGACACGGTCGGCAAACAGGAACTCGAGCCGGCGCTGGTGGCACGTGCCCGGTGTTTCGCCGAACTACCCGCGCAGTCGGCGCAACTGGGCGAGTGTCAGCATGCGGTGATGCAGGGGCTGATTGCCGAATCCGACATCGCCTCGCTGGGCGGAGTCATCGCCGGGCGTATGCCGGGACGGCAGCCTCACGAGGTCACCCTGTTTGATGGCAGTGGAGTGGGCTTGCAGGACCTGGCGGTTGCCCGGGCCGCCCTGGAGCGTGCCCGTGTGCGTGATCGGTTGCGACAGATCGATCCGGGCTGATCAGTTACCGGGCCACGGCGGCCAGCCCATGCTGCGGCCGCCCAGCAGATGCAGGTGGATGTGCCAGACGGTCTGCCCGGCGGCCGTCCCGCAGTTGAAGATGCTGCGATAGCCGGCGTCGGCAATGCCCAGCTCCTGGGCCAGCTTCCTGGCCGTGAGGTGCATGTGCCCCAGCAGCTCGGCGTCCTCTGCCTCGATGTCGAGCATGCTGGTGATGTGCTTTCGCGGGATGATCAGCACATGCACAGGCGCTTGTGGATGAATGTCACGAAAGGCGACCACCTTGTCGTCCTGATGGATGACCTCGGCGTCCATTCGCCCGGCAGCGATTTCGCAGAAAATGCAGGGTTCGTTCATGGGTTGGAGACTACGACCAGCCACCGGCGCATGCAAGTCCGTGCCATGGGCGCCGGCGGTTCGGATTCATGCCTCGTCTGACGCCCGATCCACTCGGGCCCGTAGCGCCTCGTACAGCGATTTGGCCGCCGCATTATCCGACGCCTCAACGGGCGTCAGCCTCGCCTCGGCAAGAAAACGCGCTGACCACGCATCGCCACCCGCGGCAAAGGTTACAAAGTCGCCCCACCAGGCAATCTCATAATGCGGCGCGCTCGCCGCGTTGTGCGCCAGCCGGCTCACTTCGCTCAGTCCATGCACGTCTACCTGGGTCAGTACTGCCTCCAGCGCCGGCTTGATTTCGATAAGGGCCGCGCCCTTCAGCCCCCAACGCTGCGGCTCCATGCGCCGCAGCCACTGCGTGATCTCCGGCATGTTGCGAAACCACTGCAAGACAACAGCCTTGCCATGGGTGGTCGCACAACCAACCTGAAAGCGACGTGGATCGCGGCGCTGGGGAAGCAGCGCGACGTCGGCGAAGTTCTGGCCTTCCCAGACGTGCATTGATGGCCTCTCTATCAGTTGTGTTCGCTGAAATCGCAAATACTCATCGAAAGGATACCGATGCCATGCGCGATTCGCAGCGTTCCATCCAGCTCCGCAATGCGTGCGGACGGCAAGCCTGATGGCGTGCTAGTCTGCAGGGTTTCGACATTCAGCAACGACTGGGGTCACCATGGCGTCCGCCGACCGCATCTACCGCGTGGTCTTCCACAGCCAGGGGAAGATCTACGAAATCTACGCCCGCAGTGTCTCCGACGGAGGCCTGCTCGGATTTGTCGAGATCGAGGAACTCACCTTCGGCGAGCGCACGCAGATGGTTGTCGATCCGGCCGAGGAAAAACTCAAGAGCGAATTCGCGGGCGTCAAACGCACCTACGTGCCCATGCACGCCATCGTGCGCATCGATGAGGTCGAAAAGGAAGGCCCCGCCAAGATCTCCGACTCCGACGGCAACGTCACACCCTTCCCCATGCCCGTCTACGGCCCCGGCAAAGGCAGCGATTAACCCGCCACCGCATTGATCGCAGCCAGGCAGTCCATTAAGCTGCACGCTCTCTGGAGAGGTGTCCGAGCGGTCGAAGGAGCGCGCCTGGAAAGCGCGTGTACGGTAACCCCGTACCGAGGGTTCGAA
>CAJXMI010000081.1 GCA_913056145.1 uncultured Spiribacter sp. | reverse complement strand
AACATCGTCGATGGCGAGCACCAGATGGAGGCGGGCATGCCCGAATCCTTCAATGTGCTGGTCAAAGAGATTCGCTCACTCGGTATCGATATCGAACTCGAGCAGGACTGAACGGGTAGTCACCTATGAAAGACCTTTTGAATCTGTTCAAACAGCCGGGCGCCCAGCTCGACGATTTCGACGCGATCCGGATCGGATTGGCGTCGCCGGAGAAGATCCGCTCGTGGTCCTTTGGCGAGGTCAAGAAGCCCGAGACGATCAACTACCGCACGTTCAAGCCCGAGCGTGACGGGCTGTTTTGCGCCAAGATCTTCGGCCCCGTCAAGGACTACGAGTGCCTGTGCGGCAAGTACAAGCGCCTCAAGCATCGTGGCGTGGTCTGCGAGAAGTGCGGCGTCGAGGTCACGCTGGCCAAGGTGCGCCGCGAGCGCATGGGCCACATCGAGCTGGCCAGCCCCGCTGCGCATATCTGGTTTTTGAAGTCGCTGCCCTCGCGCATCGGCCTGCTCCTTGATATGACGCTGCGCGACATCGAGCGCATCCTCTACTTCGAGGCGTTCGTGGTGGTCGACCCCAACATGACGCCGCTCAACCGCTACCAGCTGCTTAACGATGAGCAGTACCTGGATGCCCTTGAGCAGTACGGCGACGAGTTTGACGCCCGCATGGGTGCCGATGCGGTCTATGGCCTGCTGAAGGGCCTTGACCTGCAGGAGGAGACCGACAAGCTGCGCGAGCAGATGGAGGCCACCAACTCCGAGACCAAGATCAAGCGGCTGTCCAAGCGGCTCAAGCTGGTCGAGTCGTTCCTCGAGTCGGGCAACCGCCCCGAGTGGATGATCATGACGGTCCTGCCGGTGTTGCCGCCCGATCTGCGCCCGCTGGTGCCGCTGGATGGTGGCCGGTTTGCCACCTCGGATCTCAACGATCTCTACCGGCGCGTGATCAACCGCAACAACCGACTGCGCCGGCTGCTGGACCTATCGGCGCCCGACATCATCGTGCGCAACGAAAAGCGCATGCTGCAGGAGTCGGTTGACGCACTGCTGGATAACGGCCGCCGCGGCCGGGCGATCACCGGCACCAACAAGCGCCCGCTCAAGTCGCTCGCCGACATGATCAAGGGCAAGCAGGGCCGGTTCCGCCAGAACCTGCTCGGCAAGCGCGTGGACTACTCGGGCCGTTCGGTCATCGTGGTCGGCCCCACGCTGCGTCTGCATCAGTGCGGCCTGCCCAAGCGCATGGCGCTTGAGCTGTTCAAGCCGTTCATCTTCTCGCGCCTGCAGCGCCTGGGCCTTGCCACCACGATCAAGGCGGCCAAAAAGATGGTCGAGCGCGAGACCCCCGAGGTGTGGGATATCCTCGAGGAGGTTATCCGCGAGCATCCGGTCATGCTCAACCGCGCCCCCACGCTGCATCGCCTGGGCATTCAGGCCTTCGAGCCGGTGCTGATCGAGGGTAAGGCCATCCAGCTGCATCCGCTGGTGTGTCCGGCATTCAATGCCGACTTCGATGGCGACCAGATGGCCGTTCATGTGCCGCTGTCGCTCGAGGCGCAGCTCGAGGCCCGGGCGCTCATGATGGCCACCAACAATGTGCTCTCGCCCGCCTCGGGTGAGCCCATCATTGGCGCCTCGCAGGACGTGGTTCTCGGGCTCTACTACATGAGCCTTGGCCTCGAGAACCGCCGCGGCGAGGGCATGAATTTTGCCGATGTGCTGGAAGTGCACCGTGCCTATGAAAGCGGCCAGGTGGATCTGCAGGCCCGTGTCTCCGTGCGCATCCACGAGACCATCGTGGATGACGAGGGCAACCGCAGCGAGGGGACCCGGCGCTTTGACACGACGGTCGGGCGTGCGCTGCTGTACGACATCGTGCCCGTGGGGCTCCCGTTCGAACTGGTCGACCGCGACATGACCAAAAAGGCCATCTCCGAGGTGATCGACCAGTGCTACCGCCGCCTTGGGCTCAAGGCCACGGTCATCTTTGCCGACCAGATCATGTACCTCGGCTTCCGCATGTCCACGCGGGCCGCCGTGTCGATCGGCATGGAAGACATGGTGATCCCCGGCGAGAAGGAATCGATCCTGGCCGCGGCCGAGTCCGAGGTGAAGGACATCGAGGATCAGTACGCCTCGGGTCTGGTCACCAATGGCGAGCGCTACAACAAGGTGGTCGACATCTGGTCGCGGACCAATGATGAAGTGGCCACCGCCATGATGGACAAGCTGGGCAAGGAGACGGTCACCGATCGCGAGGGCAACGAGAAGGCCCAGAAGTCGACCAACTCGATCTTCATGATGGCCGACTCCGGTGCGCGAGGCTCGGCGGCGCAGATCCGTCAGCTTGCCGGGATGCGCGGCCTGATGGCCAAGCCCGACGGCTCCATTATCGAGACCCCCATTACGGCCAACTTCCGCGAGGGTCTCAACGTCCTCCAGTACTTCATCTCGACCCATGGTGCGCGTAAGGGCCTGGCCGACACCGCGCTCAAGACGGCCAACTCCGGTTATCTCACCCGCCGTCTGGTCGACGTGTCGCAGGATCTGGTTGTCACATCGGATGACTGCGGCACCCATCGCGGCCTGCGCATGACCCCGCTCATCGAGGGCGGCGACGTCGTCGAGGCACTCGGCGAGCGCGTACTGGGCCGGGTTGTGGCTCAGGATGTGGTTCAGCCGGGCACCGGCGAGGTGCTGGTTGATCAGGGCACGCTCCTTGACGAGCGGCTGGTCGAGCGGATCGAGAGCGAGGGCGTTGATGAAATCTGGGTGCGCTCGCCGATCACCTGCGAGACCCGCCACGGGGTGTGTTCGGCCTGCTACGGCCGCGACCTGGCCCGCGGCCATCGCGTCAACGTGGGCGAGGCGGTCGGCGTTATCGCCGCGCAGTCCATCGGCGAGCCCGGCACGCAGCTCACGATGCGGACTTTCCACATCGGCGGCGCGGCATCGCGTGCGGCAGCCGTCAGCAACGTGCAGGTCAAGTCGGCCGGTACCGTGCGGCTGCACAACCTCAAGACGGTGGCCCATCACTCCGGCAACCTGGTGGCGGTTTCCCGCTCCGGCGAGATTACGGTGATCGATGAGGCCGGCCGCGAGCGCGAGCGCTACAAAGTGCCCTACGGTGCCACCATTGGCGTTGCTGATGAGGAATCGGTGGATGCCGGGCAGATCGTGGCCACCTGGGATCCTCACACCCACCCGATCATCACCGAGGTCAAGGGGCGGCTCAAGTTCTACGACTTTGTCGAGGGCGTGACCGTGAACCGCGAGACCGACGAGGTCACCGGCCTTAGCAGTCTCGTCGTCACCGACCCCAAGACCCGCGGCAACGGCGAGCATACCCGCCGCAGCACGGGCGAGAAGGTGGCGTTCAAGGATCTGCGGCCACTCATCAAGCTGGTCGACGAAGACGGCAACGACCTCAACCTGGCCGGCACCGACATCCCGGCCAACTACTTCCTCCCGGCCGGCGCTATCGTGAGTGTCGACGACAACGCCGAGGTGGATGTGGGTGACGTTATTGCGCGTATCCCGCAGGAGTCGTCCAAGACCCGTGACATCACCGGCGGTCTGCCGCGGGTGGCGGATCTCTTTGAGGCGCGCAAGCCCAAAGAGCCTGCCATTCTGGCCGAGGTCTCGGGCACGGTGTCGTTCGGCAAGGACACCAAGGGCAAGCAGCGCCTGGTCATTACCACGCCCGAGGGCGAGCACTACGAAGAGCTCATTCCCAAATGGCGCAACGTCACGGTGTTCGAGGGCGAGCATGTCGAGAAGGGCGAGGTTATCGCTGATGGCGAGCCCAACCCGCACGACATCCTGCGTCTGCTGGGCGTGACCGAGCTGGCGGCCTATATGGTCAAGGAGATCCAGGACGTCTACCGTCTGCAGGGCGTCAAGATCAACGACAAGCATATCGAGGTCATCAGCCGGCAGATGCTGCGCAAGGTCGAGATCCGCGACTCGGGTGATACCCGTTATCTGCGCGGCGAGCAGGCCGACTGGGCACGGGTCGAGGAAGAGAACGAGCAGCTCATCGAGCAGGGCAAGGCGCCGGCACGCTACGAGCGTCAGCTGCTGGGCATCACCAAGGCCTCGCTGGCGACCGATTCGTTCATCTCGGCCGCATCGTTCCAGGAGACCACCCGCGTCCTCACGGATGCCGCCACGCGCGGTGCCCGCGACGACCTGCGCGGTCTCAAGGAAAACGTCATCGTCGGGCGTCTCATCCCGGCCGGTACGGGCTATGCGTACCATCAGGACCGGCAGCGCCAGCGGCGCGAGGGGCCCACGCCGATGATCCCGATGGCGCCGCAGTTCGGGCTCAGTGCCCCGGCAGCGGCACCGGACGAAGCGGGTGTGCCCGAACAGTAGCAACCATGCGGGTTTGCCGGGGGTGTCTGGTTGACACCCCGGTAGCCCGGTCATACACTTAACGGCTTTCGTCAGGCCGGAGTACCCGGCCTGACGTTCGTTGAAGGACTGGAGTCACAGGCTATGGCCACGATCAATCAGCTGGTTCGCAAGCCTCGCAAGCGGCCGCACGAAAAGAGCACCGTGCCGGCGCTGGAGGCCTGCCCGCAGCGCCGCGGCGTTTGCACCCGCGTCTATACCACGACGCCCAAGAAGCCCAACTCGGCGCTGCGTAAAGTGGCTCGCGTGCGGCTAACCAACGGCTACGAGGTCTCGAGCTACATTGGTGGCGAGGGCCATAACCTGCAGGAACACTCGGTCGTGCTCATTCGCGGCGGCCGGGTCAAGGACTTGCCGGGCGTGCGCTATCACGTGGTGCGCGGCTCCCTGGATACCGCCGGGGTCAGCAACCGCCGTCAGGGCCGTTCCAAATACGGCGCCAAGCGGCCCAAGGGATAATCGGGTAGTCAGTCATGCCAAGAAGAAGAGAAGTCCCCAAGCGCAAAGTCCTCGCGGATCCCAAGTACGACAGCGAGATGCTCACGCGCTTTGTCAACATGATCATGCGCGATGGCAAGCGGGCCGTCGCCGAGAAGATCGTCTATGGCGCGCTCGATCGCATTGCCGAGAAGGGCAGCAGCGATCCCATGGAGACGCTCGAGACGGCGCTGGAAAATGTCCGCCCCGTCGTCGAGGTCAAGTCTCGCCGTGTGGGTGGTGCCACCTATCAGGTCCCGGTCGAGGTCCGGCCGCAGCGGCGCAACACGCTCGCCATGCGCTGGGTCATCGAGGCGTCGCGCAAGCGCAGCGAGGCCACCATGGGCCACCGGCTTGGCAACGAGCTGCTGGAAGCCGCCGAGGGCCGCGGCACCGCGGTCAAGAAGCGCGAAGACACGCACCGGATGGCGGAGGCCAACAAGGCCTTCTCGCACTTCCGTTGGTAATGGTTTAGAGGAACGACGTTTTGGCACGCAAGACACCGATCGAGCGCTATCGCAACATCGGCATCATGGCCCACATTGATGCCGGCAAGACCACGGTAACCGAGCGCATCCTGTTCTACACCGGCATCTCCCACAAGATGGGCGAGGTCCACGAGGGCGCGGCCGTCATGGACTGGATGGAGCAGGAGCAGGAGCGTGGCATCACGATCACCTCTGCGGCCACCACGACGTTCTGGCGGGGCATGGATCAGCAGTATCCCGAGACCCGCATCAACATCATCGACACCCCCGGGCACGTTGACTTCACCATCGAGGTCGAGCGCTCCCTGCGGGTGCTCGACGGCGCTGTCTGCGTGCTCGACGCCAACGCCGGGGTCGAGCCGCAGACCGAGACGGTCTGGCGGCAGGCCGACCGCTATGGTGTGCCGCGCATGGTGTTCGTCAACAAGATGGACAAAATGGGCGCCGACTTCTTCCGCTGTGTCGAGATGGTCAAGGAGCGCCTGGGCTGCAACGCCGTGCCGGCGCAGCTTCCCATCGGCGCCGAGGACAATTTCGCCGGTGTTGTCGATCTCATTCGCCAGAAAGCCATTTACTGGAATGAAAGCGACATGGGCGCGACCTACGAAGAGGTCGATATCCCCGATGAGCTCGCCGCCGACGCCGCAAGCTACCGCGAGGCGTTGATCGAGGCTGCGGCCGAGGCCAACGAAGAGCTGATGGATAAGTACATCGGCGGCGAGGCGCTCACGGTTGACGAAATCAACCACGGCCTTCGCACCCAGACCATCGCCAACGAGGTGGTGCCGGTGCTGTGTGGCTCGGCCTTCAAGAACAAGGGCGTGCAGGCCATGCTCGATGCGGTGGTCGAGTACATGCCGTCGCCGATCGACGTGCCCGCCATCGAAGGCGAGCTCGAAGACGGGACCAGCGCAAGCCGCGGTCCGGATGACGATCAGCCGTACGCAGCGCTTGCCTTCAAGATCGCGACCGACCCCTATGTGGGGACGCTGACCTTCTTCCGGGTCTACTCGGGCGTCGTGAAGTCAGGCGACACGGTGTTCAACCCGGTCAAGGGCAAGAAGGAGCGCCTGGGGCGTATCGTTCAGATGCATTCCAAGGAGCGCAAGGAGATCGACGAGGTGCGCGCCGGTGACATCGCGGCGGCCATCGGTCTCAAGGACGTCACCACCGGTGACACCCTGTGCGCCAACGACAACAAGGTCACCCTCGAGCGCATGGAGTTCCCGGATCCGGTGATCTCCGTGGCGGTCGAGCCCAAGACCAAGAGCGATCAGGAAAAGATGGGTATTGCGCTGCAGAAGCTTGCGCAGGAGGACCCGTCCTTCCAGGTCCGCACCGACGAGGAGTCGGGCCAGACCATCATCTCGGGCATGGGCGAGCTCCATCTCGAGATCATCGTCGATCGGCTCAAGCGCGAGTTCAAGGTCGAGGCCAACGTGGGTCAGCCGCAGGTGGCCTACCGCGAAGCCATTCGCGACGAAATCGAGGTCGAGGGCAAGTTTGTCCGTCAGTCGGG
>CAJXMI010000080.1 GCA_913056145.1 uncultured Spiribacter sp. | reverse complement strand
CAGCGCCAAAGCCCGCTTCCCGGTGTACGGCGCGCTCTATCAGGGGCGGGCGGGCACGGCGCGCCATGACTCGGTGGCCTGGGGCTATGCCCGGGCTGCCGATCAGCTGGGCGTCGATATCATCCAGAACTGCGAAGTCACGGGCTACACCTGGAGCGGCGATCGGGTAACCGGCGTGGACACCACGCGCGGGCACATTGGCGCAGGTCGCCTCGGAGTCGCCGTTGCCGGCAACACCGGCCGTCTGGCCGCGATGGCGGGGCTGCGGCTGCCGCTTGAAAGTCATTTGCTGCAGGCCTTCGTGACCGAATCGGTCAAGCCGTGTCTCGATCATGTGATCGGGTTCGGGGCCAGTCATTTCTACATCAGTCAGTCGGACAAGGGCGGGCTGGTGTTCGGGGGTGACCTGGATGGCTACAACTCGTATGCCCAGCGCGGGAACCTGCCGCTCGTTGAGGACGTGGTGGCCGGCGGGGTGGCCCTGATGCCGTGGCTTGCGCGAGCCCGGGTGCTGCGGCACTGGGGCGGAGTGATGGACATGACCATGGACGGCAGCCCGATCATTGCGCCAACGCCGGTGGACGGCCTCTACCTCAACGGGGGCTGGTGCTACGGCGGATTCAAGGCAACGCCGGCATCGGGCTGGTGTTTTGCGCATCTGCTGGCCGAAGGCAGCGCGCATCCGCTGGCGGGTGATTTTACGCTCGAGCGTTTTGACACGGGCGATCAGCTTGACGAAAAGGGCATGGGGCCGCGCCCCTGGGCCCACTGAGGAGACGGCAGTATGCGGATTGTCTGTCCATTCTGTGGCGAGCGCGATGCCGCGGAATTCAGCTACGGCGGCGATGCGACCCGGCTGCGCCCGGACGAGGCGGATGCCGACAGCGGCCGCTGGTGTGATTATGTCTTTCGCCGTGACAACCCGCGGGGCTGGCATCACGAGTACTGGCAGCATCTGCATGGCTGTCGGGCCTGGCTTTATGTGAATCGTAATACCGCAACCCACGAAATCCGCGAGGTCCGGATGGCCGAGGAGCATGTGGCGCGGCTGCGCCAGGAGGCCAGTGAATGAGACGTGGACCCTGGCGGCTCGAGCGCGGCGGCATCGGCATCGACCGCAGCCGGCCGCTTACCTTTAGCTGGAATGGCCGGCCGCTGTCGGGACAGGCGGGCGATACCCTGGCCTCCGCGCTGCTCGCCAACGGCAAGCGCGTGGTTGCCCGGAGCTTTAAATACCACCGGCCACGCGGCATTTATACCATTGGCAGCGAAGAGCCGGGCGCCCTGGTCACGCTTGGCAGCGGGGCGCGTCGCGACCCCAACCGAAAGGCCCCGGATGTAGCGCTGCACGAGGGACTCCAGGCCGTGGCGCAGAACTGCTGGCCATCGCCCCGGCTCGACCTCATGAGCGTCAACGGCCTGTTCGCGCCGTTTTTTGTGGCCGGCTTTTACTACAAGACCTTCATGCGCCCGGCAAGCTGGTGGGAGCCGGTCTACGAGCGCTTCATTCGGCGCGCGGCCGGCCTGGGTCGGCTGTCGGACGCGCCGGATCCGGATGCCTATGTCCGCGCCGAGGCAAGCTGCGATGTGCTCGTGATCGGCGCCGGCATGGCCGGGCTCGAGGCCGCGCGCACGGCCCTGCGCAGCGGGGCGCGGGTCATGTTGGTCGAAGAGCGTGACTGGCTGGGCGGCCGGCTGGGTCTGGAACCGGCGCAGGTGGACGACCGGCCCGCAACGGCCTGGGTGGCGCACGTTGCCGAGGAACTGGGGGCCGCGGAGCGGGCGAGCGTGCTCACCCGAACCTCCGCGTTCGGCCTGTATGACCATGGGATGGTGGGCCTGGTCGAGACGCTGCGGCCCCAATCGGAACAGGGCCTGGCCCGTCAGCGCTACTGGAAGGTCCGGGCCCGGCAGATCGTCTTTGCAACCGGCGCGCTCGAGCAGCCGCTGGCATTTGCAGGTAATGACCTGCCCGGCGTCATGTTGTCGGGCGCGGTTCGCGGCTATGTGCATCGCTATGGCGTGGCCGCGGGACGGCGCGTACTGGTGGCCGCCAACGAAGGCTCCGGGGTGGAGACGGCGCTGCAGCTCTGTGACGCCGGCGTTGAGGTGGCCGGCGTTGTCGACAGCCGCCCCGATAACCAGTGCAAGCCGGCCGCGGCGCTGGACGAGCGGGGGATTCCCTACTATCCGGGGCATGCGCTTGTGCGGGCGCTCGGCTGGCAACAGGTGCGTGGCGCACGCATCGCTCCGCTGGGCAACGAGGGGCCCATGCCGGCGGGCCTGCAGACAATCCGGTGTGATGCCATTGCCGTTGCCGGTGGCTGGCAGCCGGCGCTCCACCTGCAGTGCCATCTGGGCGGGCGGCCGCCATTCGATCCGGAGCGGGGGATTTTCATTCCCCCGTCGCTGCCCGACGGGCATCATCATGCAGGGGCGTGTGCGGGTGTCGCCGCGGCCGATGCGGTCCGTCAGAGCGGGCGCCGCGCGGGCGCCGACGCGGCGGCCGCCTGCGGGTTCGCGCCGGCCGTGCGCGCCAATAGCTCACTGCATGGGGACAACTCAATGGCCTGGGGCGCGTCCGATCGGCTGCGCATCGTTCCGGCCATTGACGGCGGCAAACGCTTTATCGATCTGCAGCATGATGTGACGGTTGATGATGTTGCGCTGGCGCATCGCGAAGGCTATCGCTCGGTTGAGCACCTCAAGCGCTACACAACGCTCGGTATGGGGACCGATCAGGGCAAGACCGCCAACATGCTCGGCCTGCATGCACTGGGCGAGGTCGCCGGGGTAAGTGCCGGCGAGGCGGGCACCACCACCTTCCGGCCGCCCTATGTTCCAGTGGCAGCCGGGGCCATTGCGGGCAGCGAGCGGGGTCAGCGCTTTCGGCCCTGGCGGCGGTCGCCGGTCGAATCCTGGCATCGCGCTGCCGGCGCCGACATGATCACCGCCGGCGCCTGGCATCGGCCCCGCGTCTATCCCCAACCTGGCGAGCCGTCCAGCCGCGCGGTGTCACGGGAAGCGGCCCATGTGCGCGCCGCCGCCGGCATCGTGGATGTCTCAACGTTGGGCAAAATTGCCTTGGTCGGGCCCGACGCCCCGGAAGTCGTCAACCGCTTTTATGCCAACGGCATGAAAACCCTGCCGCCGGGCAAAGCGCGCTATGCGCTCATGCTGCGCGACGATGGGTTGGTAATGGATGACGGCACGGTGGCCCGGCTCGGCGAGCAGCGTTATCTCCTGACTACCACCACGGCCCATGCCGCCGAGGTGCTATCGCGGATCGAGTTTTTGCTTGCGACGGCCTGGGTGGATCTGGATGCGATGGTGGCAAGCGTATCCGATCACTGGGCCACGTTTGCCATTGCCGGGCCGCGCAGTCGCGAGGTGCTGGCGGCGGCTTTCCCCGACCGCGATGTCAGCGATGCGGCGATTCCTTTCCTCGCCGTACGCGAGGCGCGCTTCGAGGGGCTTGAGTGCCTGATCATGCGCAACAGCTACTCCGGCGAGCGCGCCTACGAGGTGTACGTCCCGGCGGACTGGGGCCAGGCATTCTGGGAGCGGGCGCTCGCCGTCGGTGCCGACTATGACCTAAGGCCCTATGGCACTGAGGCGATGGGCGTGCTGCGCATCGAAAAGGGGCATGTTGCGGGCCCGGAACTGGATGGCCGGGTAACGGCCGAGGATATTGGCCTGGGCCGCATGACCCGGCGCCGCAAGCCCTGCGTGGGTGGTGTGCTGCGCGACCGCCCGGCGCTGCAGGCTGCCGCGCGCCCGCGCCTTGTAGGCCTGACGCCGCTTGATGCGCGGGCCGCGCTCCAGGCCGGAGCCCTGTTGCGGGCAACGGGCAAGACGGGCCCGGAGGCGGTTGCCGGCCATGTTACCTCGGTGGCCGACAGCCCCGAGTGCGGGTCGGTGATCGCGCTTGGGATGCTGGCGCATGGCGATCAGCGGCATGGCGAGGTCATTGAGGCCTGGGACGGCCTTGCCGATCGGGTCATCCCGGTGCGGGTGGGGCCGAGTGTATTTGTGGATCCGCAGGGGAGTCGCTTGCATGGCTGAACGCATTACGGCGTTGGGCGAGATCGCCTGGCCGACGCTGGCCGAGCCTCGGCTGGTGCTCTCGGAGCGGCCCGTCGCGGGGGCCTGGCTGATCCAGGTGGGCGCCGATGCGAAGTCCGCGCCGCTCGAGGCGTTGGGTTGGCTCTGTGGTTTCAATCCGTTGCCGATGCCCCTGAGTGGCGGTGTCGCACGGGACAGCGCGACGGCCCTTCTGGCAGTGATTGCGCCGGGGCGCTGCCTTCTGGTGACGAGCGACGCGAACGAGGCCGCTGCACTTGCCGAGCGGATTGATCCCGATGCCGCTATCGCATGCCGCTGTCAGCGGGCCTGGCTGCGGCTGGATGGCTCCGGGGTCGATGCCTTTCTGGACCGTCGTCTTGGCATCGATTTGCGCGGCGGAGCCCTGGCGGCTGGCCAGATGGCCGTCACCCGATTGGGTCCGGTGGATGTGCTGGTCCACGCCGCCGGGGAGGGCGGTTTTGATTTGCTCCCGGCACGCAGTTTTGCCGCGGCCCTCGCCGAGACATTATGCGATGCCGCAGCGGCCGAAGGTGTGAGGCTTGCCGTGCAGCCTGCCGCGGACCATCAATGGAGTCACATGGCGTAGTATCAGGACATGAGCCAGAGCATACGCAGCGGGCTGACGGATCTGCGCGCCCTCGAGATTTTTGCAACGGTGGCCGAGGCGGGCAGCATGACGGGCGGCGCCCGGCGTCTCGGGCTGTCCCAGTCCGGCGTCTCGCAATCGGTGCGCCAGCTCGAAGAGGCGCTGGGGGTCGAGCTGATCGATCGCAGCGTGCGGCCGATGGCCCTGACGCGCGCCGGCCAGGATCTGCACCAGCGCGCCCGGCGGCTGCTCGCCGAGGCCGGCAATGTGGCGCAGGCCGCGCGCCGGGCGGCCCATGTGGGCGAGCCGCAGCTGCGCATTGGCCTGGTCGACTCGCTGGCGGTCAGTGTAGGGCCGGATCTGGCCCGACGGCTGCGCGCCGGGGGCGGGCGCTGCCTGCTGCACTCGGGCCAGTCACTCAGTCATGTCGAGGCGCTGCGCCGGCGCGCGCTGGATCTGGTGATCAGCAGCGACACCATGCTGATCGAGCACGCGGGGCTTACCGTGCAGCCGCTGCTCGCCGAGCCCCTGGTGCTCGCGCTACCAGCGAGCTGGCACGGTGCGCACGACGACCTGAACGCCATTGCCGCCGAGCTTGAACTGGTGGCCTACAGTGAAGACACCGCGCTCGCAAGCCAGATTTCGCTGCACTTGAGCCGCCTGCGCATCAGCCCGCGCTGCAGCCTCGCCTTTGACTCCACCGACGTGGTGTTTCGCATGGTGGGCGAGGGGCTGGGTTTTGCGGTGACCACGCCACTTTGCCTGCTGCAGGGGCGCCAGCAACTTGAGCGGATCTGTGTGGTGCCACTCCCCGGGCCGGCGGTGCGACGGCACCTGTCGATTGGCTATCACACCGGCGAGTACGACGAACTGGCCGCCGAGATTGCCGACATTGGTGTGGAGGCACTGCGCCGTGACACGCTGCCGGCCCTGCGGCGCATCGACACCGCTCTGTTAAAGGATATCTGGCTGGCCGACTGATCCTGCATCGTGGCCGGCTCATACTGCGACTCAATCCACTCCGAGCCCCAGCGAGGTTGTCATGTCTACCGTCACGCTTTCTGCCGAAGACCTTCGGGTCCGAGTCGAGCGCGCTCTGACCGCGAGCGGCGCCAATGCTCTGGCCGCCGATGCCATGAGTCGTGCCGTGGTGGCGGCCGAGCTCGATGGTATCGCCAGTCACGGGCTCGCCTATGCGCCGATTTATGCCGAGCATGTGCAATGCGGCAAGGTGAACGGCCACGCCAACCCGGTTTTTCACAAGTTGCGCGCGGCCACCGGTCGGGTGGACGCCGATTGCGGCTTCGCCCACCCGGCGATCGAGGCCGGTCTGACGCCGCTGTTGCAGATGGCGGCCGAGTGCGGCATCGCTTCGATCACCATCCACAACTCTTACAATTGCGGGGTGCTCGGTCATCACACCGAGCGCATTGCCCGGGCGGGGCTGATCGGGCTCGGCTTTACCAATGCCCCGGCGTCGATTGCGCCGGTGGGTGGCAAAAAACCCGTGATCGGCACCAATCCGTTCTCGCTGGCCGTGCCCGAGCGCAGCCGCGGTGAGCTGGCGCTGCTGATCGATCAGTCCGCCAGCGTGGTGGCCAAAAGCGAGGTCACCGCGCACAAACGCCGGGGGGAGTCATTGCCCGAGGGCTGGGCGCTGGATGCCGATGGTAATCCAACGACCGATCCCGATGCCGCGCTTGCCGGCAGCATGGTGCCGGCGGGCGGTGCCAAGGGCTTTAACACGGGGCTCATGACCGAGCTCTTTGCCGCCGTACTGGCCGGTGCGCATCTGGGCATCGAGGCCAGCCCCTTTGCAGGCACCAAGGGCGGACCGCCGCAAACCGGACAGTGCTTTATTGCCATCGATCCGGGCGCCTTTGGCGAGAATCACTTTGACAGCGGCCTTGGCCGACTTATCGCGGCGCTCGAGGCCGAACCCGAGGTCCGCCTGCCGGGCCTCATTGATGGTCATCTGGGCGGCGCTTGGCGTTCCTGCTACCGCTACCGCGAGTAGCAAAACGAAAGCGAAGGCGACACGAATCAGTCGGGTCATAGCATTCAGCGTCGATACAAGGCAACAGGCAAAAAGAAAAGGCGGGGGCATCCTGTAACGGACGCCCCCGCCAAAAATTCCTGCGGTCAGAGATCTCTACGGAAGCTGTTTATCTACCCTCGTGATGTTATACTCTCCACAAAAAGAATCCGACCGGCTTGCCACGCAGACCTCGCCGT
>CAJXMI010000079.1 GCA_913056145.1 uncultured Spiribacter sp. | reverse complement strand
GATGCGATCGCATCATGATGCCAGCACATCCAATACGGGCATCGCCTCATGGGCCGGGACGGCGAGGCGTTCGAGGCCCTGATGGCGCGTTGACCGGGTTGTCGCTCGAGCCCGCCCCCTGTTCCCCTACCGACGCCCGCAACGCGGCGATCTCCGCCTGCAGGGCCTCGTACTCCGCCTCCTTGCGGCGCAGGAAGCGCCAGGTCATGCGCGTTTTCTCCTCGACGCCCTGGGGCGTGAGGAGATAGGCGTATTTCAGCTTTTGCGGGTTTTGCTGGAAGTTCTGCAGCTTCACCAAGCCTTTGTCGATCAGCGCGCGCAGGCAGTAGTTGGTTTTGCCCAGGCTCACCCCGAGCTCGCGCGATAACGCACGCTGACTAAGACGCGGCTCCTGCTCAAGCGCTTCCAGCGCGCGCAGGGCCAGGGCCTCGTCGAGGTGAGGGGCGTTGATCGGGGTGACCATAGATTTTTCAGGGCGGTGGGGCCTGACGCGCTGCAGGCGGCGTGCGCTGCTTACTGCCGCGGGCCGGGCTTCGGGCACGCTACCGCCGATGCCGATCTCGCGATATCTTGCGAATCAGCGGTATTCATTAGTGTTCAGAGTGTGAACGCATAGGTAGGTTGGAGTCAATTTGATGGATAGCGAGCGGCATAGGGATCACAGCGAGGCGTTCGAGGCATTCAGGGTGCGCCGCTTTGGGGTATGACGGGCATCCGCTATAGTACTGAGCCTTGGCAATGGATGGACCAACTGGGAGCGCAGCGAATGCGACGGCTCTGGACTGCGGTTCTGATGCTGACATTCGGATTATCGCTAACGCCGGCTCTGGCCCAGCAAAATCCAGTCAGTGAAATGGACATCGACACCTTCCTCTCCGAGCGCGGCGGCGCGCTCGCGAACCTGCCGGCAGCGGAGCGTCGGCAGACGGCCAGGGAGACACTGATCGCCGAGCGAGTGCTCGATGACCGGCACGGCCGCCACCCGGAGACCCTGAGCCGCTCGGTACAGACGTCGCTCGCGAGCGGCCGACGCCAGATCCTGTTGAACCTCTACCTGCGCTCATCATTTCAACCACGCCAGCCCACCGAGGCCGAAATCGCGCAATTCGTGGAAGACAATCCGCAGTTATTCGCCGGACGGATGGACTATCGCGCCGAGATACTGCGCATCCGCCCGCCCGACGGCACCGACAGCACCGTGGCGCGCACGCGCCTCGAGCGACTGGCCCGTAGAGTGAGCGATGGCCGCGCCAACCTTGACGGCGCCATGAGCAACCTCGCCGCGGCGGGGCTCGAGCCCTCTCTGAGCAAGCTCTGGTCGTCCACCGAGGCGTTGGATGCGGCCGAGATCGAGCAACTCGAGGCCATCCGCCAAAGCGCGCGCCCCTATGCCATCGCGGCGGAGGGGGATGGCCTTCGCCTGGTCGTCTTGCATGCGGCGAGCCCCGCCCCGGTGGATCCGGCTGCCCTGCAGGGCGCCATCCGCGATCGGCTGATCGCCGAGCAGTTCGCGACTCACCGCCGGGAGGAAATCCGCCGCCTGGCGGCACCCGTACTGATGGCGGAGAACGCGCTGGTGCCGCCACCGCCGGCGTCTGCGGCCGGTAGCGAGCCGCCGCGGGGGGTTCTGGCCCGTCTGGTCCAGTCGGCGCTGCCCGGCCGCTCCATTGCCGATCTGCGCAGCGCGCTGGCGGGTACTGCCGTATTCGGGGGCATCCTCACGCTCATCGCCTCGCTGGGATGGATGCGCCTGCTGTGGCAGAAACAGGCACTGCTGCGTGTCGAGCCCCGGGAATTGCCCTGGCTTCGACGACCCGCCGTCGCAATTCCGCTCGGGTTGATACTGTCGAGCGGGGCGGGGACTGCGGCAATCGTCGCCGGCCTGGCAGGTATTGATAGCACCTCGCCGCGCACCTTCATCGTGCTGGCGGCCGGTGGCCTGACCCTTGGGATATTCAGTGGCTGGCTGACGATCCAGCGTAGCTGGCGCATGGCACCGGCGCAGGACAACGAGCTCGACGTCATTCTGCGCCGACCGAGCCGCCCGTTGCTGGCCGGCACGGCCATCGGATTTGCGCTGGCCATCGGCTCGGCGCTGCTGTTTTGGCGAACCCAGGGGCTGCTCCCGTGAGCGCCTGGGTGATCGGCGACGAGCGCCTCAGCATCGATCTCCGGCGGGTGATGGCGGCGGTATTCACGGTCATCGCGCTTATCGGGCTCGATCGGCTTACCGAAGGCCGCATGGCGCCCCTCTGGCTCGATTCGGGCCGCACCGCCGGCGTTCTTCATTTCTTTCACGTCATTGGCCAGTCGCTCGCCATTTTCCTCGCGCTCCTGCTCGTGGCCAGCCTGCGGAACCTGAATGGCCTGCGCGACACGCTGCTGCCGCCCCGGTGGTGGGGGATGGCGCTTATCGCCTTTGTGCTTTGCACCTACTGGCTGTTCCAGCGCTATGCGCTGCTACCCGAGTTCCTGCCGCTGGGCGGGCTGAACACCGCTCAGCTCATGGACTACGCCATCGCCAACGCGGTGTTCATCCTCTGGCAGCTACTCGCCGTGCTGGTGTTCGCCCCGCCCGGGCTGCGCCAGGTGGGCGGACCGGAGCTGCTCGCCACGCTCGGCCTGGGGATCGGTGTCACGGCGCTGGTGATCGACGTCCACCCGCTTGCGCTGCTCACCGAGTCCGCCTTCATGAGCTGGACGGTTGAGCTGAGCATACGCCTGTACCCGCTGTTCGGTTCGATCACGCCGGTTGTGACCTACCAGCATGTCCCGGTGATCTCGGGGGGTGGCTTCTCGATCCTGATCTGGCCTGTCTGCGCCGGATCGCAGGGAGTCCTCGCGGCGAGCAGCATGACCCTTGGGGTCATTGCCATGCTCTGGCGACGGCTTCGGGTGCGCCGGGCCCTCGCCCTGGCAGCGGCCGGCGTGGCAGCGGTGTTCCTGCTCAACGCGCTACGCGTGGCCCTGCTCTTCCATATCGGGGTCGAGTACTCGCCGGAGATTGCCGTTAATGGATTCCACTCGCAATTCGGCTCGCTATCGCTGCTGGGGGTAGTCGCAACGGTATTCTTGCTGCTGCAACTACGCTTCTTCCGCCGCCCGGTGGCGCCCGGGGAGAAGTCGGCGCGAACCGGTTTTCTGGGCCTGCGACTTAGCGAGAAAGACCGTGAGGAAGCCGTCCGGCAGATGGCGCCCCTCGCGGTGTTGATGCTCACCGGGATGATCGGCGGGCTTTTCAGCGATGGCTTCAACTGGCTCTACCCGCTCTCCACCCTGGTCGGGTGTGTGCTCCTGTACCTCTACCGCGAGCGGCTTGGCACCCTCATGCGCCGTCGATTGCGACCCCGGGCACTGATGACAGGCGTCGGCGTCTTCGTGGTCTGGATCGTCCTGATCCCGCCCGATCCGGCCGCAAGCGCCGCGTTTAGCGAGAGCCTGGCGCGCATGGCGCCACCGCTCATGGCGGGATGGATCGCCATGCGCCTTGTCGGCGCTTCAGTGATTGTCCCGGTATTCGAGGAACTCGCCTTCCGCGGCGGTTTAATGCAACTCGTGCGCGGCAGCACCCAGTCGATCCTCGGCCGTGCCCACGCGGGAACGCTTGCGCTGCTTGTCTCCACCGTCGCGTTTGCCCTGCTCCATGGTCATCTGCTCGCCGCGGGGGTGGCGGGATTGGCGTACGGGCTGCTGGTACTGCGCGAGGCCCGACTCGGTGATGCCATCGTGGCCCATGCGGTCACCAACTTCCTGATTTCCATCCACGTTCTGGCCTTTGGGAGCTGGAGCTACTGGTAACGGCCTCGCCCGGGCGCATCCTGGCCGCGGACAGATCCCAGACGACGATGAGCCCCGAACGCCCGGCGTTGCAATTACCCGATGGGCGGGCTAGTCTCTTGAACTGGTGTCAATTGTCGTCGGATGCAGAGTAATGCATTCAGGCAGCCATGGAGGCCGCCGTGAAAAAGTTTTTCCCTTCCAGCGTCCGGCGACTCGGTCATGCTTTCATCGCCGGAACGGCACTCTTCGCGCTGATGCCCACCAACGCACAGGCATTCCAGATCACGGTCGACGGGCAGCCCTATGAAATAACGACCGAGGACACCACCTGGAATGCCATACGTAATGATGTCATTGGCGCCGTGCCATGGTGGGGGATTGAGGACGACGCAGTGTCGTTCGCCGAAGATGCATTCAACCAGCAGGGTGAAACTTTCGTTGAATTTGCCTATGGGGAAACCAAGGATAGGTTTGAAAACGTGACAGGGACACTCACGGCCTTTGTCAATGATGATGGAGATGCTACCACAGGGGGCCTAGCTGATTCTGTCGGTTCTACCTACGCTATATCCGCAGAAGCCGTCCCGGAAATCGACGGCAGCGCGCTGTCCCAGGCGACCGGTATCCTAACGGTGCTATTGCTCGCCTTGATCGGGCGGCGGCAGTGGAGGCAATCCCGCGCGGCCGGTTAAGGCGGGTAGGCATTAACGCGCGACCATTGCATGGCGCCGACGACCAACAGCGCCATGACGAACGTCACGCTGACGCCGCCGGCAACCGTATCCACTACCTGGCCGCTGGCGATCGTCAACAGCAGCACCAGTGCCGTCAGCAGCGCCGCGAGCGCCCAACGGCGCCGCCAGGCGCCAAGGCGGCAGAGACGCACCACCGCTGCCAGCAGCACTCCCAGCAGCAACCCCAGCAGAATCACCGCCGGCCAACCCGCCGCGCGCTGCAGTGCACCGAGATCTGACGCCATCCACACGAGCATCGGCGTCTCGGCGAGGTGCATCACCGGGGCACGATAGGCGAGAACCAACCCCGCAACGGCGCCGAAAAGGCCGGCGCCAAAAAGCACAACGGCAACCCACTGCCGACGCCGATAACCGCGTAGAAGCCACGCCAGGCAGATCACCAGCGCGCCAATGACAGGCAACGCCGCCATCATCAGCCGCGCGTCCCCATCCAGCCCCGGCGGCGTGCCCACCAGCGCCGACAATATCACCCCGCCCGCCAACAGCAGGGCACCCGTGACAATCTGACGCGGCTCGCTGGCCAGCCACCAGCCGAGCGGCAGCGCCAACACGCCGCTCATCCACGCGCCCTGCCAGATGGCCTCGGCCGGCGTGTCATGCGGGATAGCGCTGAAGACGACCCAACCCAACAGCGCGACCATCAGCCAGGGCGGGAGTTGACGCATGAGGCTGCGCGAAAATCGCCCCCCGGGAATCACCACCGCCAGGATCAACAAACCCAAGCCGACCAGGGCGAGCGGCGGCATGAACAGCGGCGTCGCCAGCATCAAGTAATAGCCCGAGCGGGCAAGCCAACGGCGCCATGGCGCCATGCGCCTGCCCGTCAGTTGCCAGCCCGATCCCTCAGTGCGCGACCACTGACGCAACCGCTGCAGGGCATGGATGCTGCGCCAGCCATACTCGGTGAACAGGAAATGCGCGACGGCCAGGGTGATCAGGCCAAGCCACAGCCAGCCATCGGCCACTCCCCTCGCCGAGGCGAGCAGCCCGATCGCACCCAGCAGTGCCGTCACCAGGGCAATGATCGTGGTCGTCTCGCCAATGCTAAAGCCCGCACGCCGCAGGATATGGTGGAAATGCTCGCGGTCGGGATGCAGCGGATTCTGTCCCCGGGACAGGCGGCGGACGATCAGGCTGAGGGTTTCAATCACCGGCAATGCCACCAGATAGGCGATACCCAGCGGCGAGACCACCCGCTGCGGCAACATCGCGGTCTCGATGACCAGATAGACCAGAATGAAGCCCAACGCCAGGCTGCCACTGTCGCCCATAAAAATGGTCGCTCGTCGGCGCCAGGGCGCGCGCAGGTTGAACACCAGGAAGCCGAGGATAGCGGCGCCCAGGGTCGCGGCAAGCATCAGTAGCCGTTCATCGCCCGCCTCATGCGCCGCCCAGCCAATGCCGGCAAGGATCACCACGGCCACGCTGCCTGCCAGCCCGTCCGCTCCGTCCATCATGTTCATACTGTTGACGAAACCGACGATCGCAACGATCGTAACGGGCAGGGCAAACACCCCGAGGGTTAGCATCGCCCCATTGGGAAGCGTGCCGAGATCCGCGAGGACCGGCCCGCCCCCTGCCACCACGAGCACCGCCATGAGAAGCTGTGCGGCGAAGCGGAAGATGGCCGGCAGGCCCGTGACATCGTCAACAAGGCCAACAATGGCCATCACCGCAATCCCGGCATAAAGCGGGGCGAAATCCCGAAGCGGGATGGGCAGCAAGAGGGTGGCCAGCCCGAAGGCGATAAGCAACGACAGACCACCGGTGAGCGGCACGGGCCGGGCATGGCGTTTACGGCGGTCGGGACGATCCACGAGCCCGGCGTCAATCGCCGGACGCTCTAGCAGCTTCGCCAGCACCACCGTGGCGGCAAAAGCGAGCAATAACGGTAGCGTTGGAATAACCAGGCACTCCTTAGCAGTCGGGAAGAGCATACCGCATGATGACGAGGTCTATCGAGAATGGCGGGTAAGGCAATGATGAGCCGCTGGGGACGGATCGTGCTGGCACTGATGATCGCGGTACCCATCGCACTCGCCAGTCGATGGTTGGAGGGCAATGCTTCAGACAACCAGCCCCTGCCCGAGCCCTGGCGCTCGATGACCACGGCGGCGCTGGAGATCATCCCGTCCGGCGAGTTCGTGAGTGTGCGCATTGCCGACGAAGCGGATGAAAGAGCCCAGGGCATGCAGCATCTGCCCGCCCGTGTGATCCGCGATCATCCCATCTGGTTTGAGTTTCCGACGCCGCGACGGGTGGGCTGGCACATGCGCAACGTGCGCATCGCGCTGGATATGGCCTATGTCGCCCCGGACGGAACGGTGATCGCCGTCGAGCGCATGGAGCCCGGCCAGAGTGGCTACGGCGTTGACGAGGAGATCGCCGCGGCCCTGGAGGTGGCCGCCGGCGAGGCCGAACGCCTCGGCATCCGGCCCGGCACCCGGCTGCGCCTCCGCGACGGGCCGTCCGCTGGGGACTAGCCTTTCTGCGGCTTGCGCACCCGGACGTGCAGATCCCGCAGGGCCGATTCATCCACCTCGGCGGGCGCCTCGGTGAGCAGACAGGCCCCGGTCTGGGTCTTGGGGAAGGCCATCACGTCGCGGATCGAGCTCGCACCGGCGATCATCATCACGATGCG
>CAJXMI010000078.1 GCA_913056145.1 uncultured Spiribacter sp. | reverse complement strand
GTCGCCTTCCCAGATGATGGCGTTGCGGTCGCCATGCGTGTCGAGATGGCGGTCGAGGCAGTTGTAGCTGACGTTGAGCTTGCCGCCCTCGAACCAGCGGATCTGGCCCTTGGACAGATCGTTGTTGCTGACGCGGTCCCACTTGCGGAACCAGGTGAGAAACTTCTCGGCCTGCTCGGCCCAGAACGACTCGGGCTCGTCCAGCGAGCGTCGATACATGGCCTCGTATTCGCTGCGAGTCAGGAGCGCATTATCGGCGACTCCCTCCGGAACCGTATAGATTTTTTCTGTTGACATTCCCGTTACTCCTCCTTCATTGCGATCAATAACATCCCGTGTCAGGGGTTGCCCCCTATCCTGCTTGCTGTCGGCGCTGGAGTCCAAGCCTCTGACGCCGCTCCCACAATGCCTTGCGGCTGATCCCGAGCCGTCGGGCAAGCTCGGTTTCGGTGAGTTCCCCTTCATGGGTCCGTACAAATTCGCGGAAATAGTCCTCGAGCGACAGATCCAGGGGGCTGCCATTGCGGCGTGCCGCGTTACTCGGCACGGCCAGTGCTTCGGCGTTGATGGTATCGCCATCGCTCAGGATCACGGCCCGTTCGATGACATTCTCAAGCTCGCGCACATTGCCGGGCCAGTCATGCTGGAGGATGTCGGACAATGCGTCCCCGCTCAGGTGCATGGCCGGGCGGTTGAGCCGCCGGCAGCTCTTTTCGAGCAGGAAGTGGGCGAGTTTGGGCAGATCTTCGGCACGCTCGCGCAGCGGGGGCAGGCCGATTTCCATGACGTTGATCCGAAAATAGAGATCGCCACGAAACTGACCCGCTTCGACCAGCGCTGGCAGATCGCGGTGGGTCGCGGCGACCAGTCGGATATCCACGCGGCGCGACTGCGCGGCGCCCACGCGGCGGATTTCGGACTCCTGGAGCACGCGGAGCAGTCGGGCCTGGGCGGCAAGCGGCAGCTCGGCTATTTCATCGAGAAAGAGTGTTCCACCACTCGCGGCCTCCACCAGACCCTCACGGCTGCTGTCAGCGCCGGTGAATGCGCCTTTTTCGTGGCCGAACAGCTCGGCTTCGATGAGTGTTTCGGGGATGGCGGCGCAGTTGACGGCGATCAGTGGGCCGCTGTTGCGGGCGCTTTGCTCATGGACCGCGCGCGCGACCAGCTCCTTGCCGGTACCGGATTCGCCCAGAATGAGCACGGTGGTGTCGGTTGGTGCCACCCGAGTGACGCGCGCAAAGACCCGTTGCATTGGCTCGCAATGACCCACGATGCCACGAACCGGATAATCCGCTTCGATTTGCGCACGCAGCGCCGCGTTCTGACGCTGGAGCGTGTGCTCGCGTAGCGCCCGTTCCACCGTCAGTCGCAGCTCGTCGTTGTCGAATGGCTTGGCAATATAGTCAACCGCCCCGCGCCGCATTGCATCCACCGCCGAGCGCACGCTGGCATAGCTGGTCATGATGATGACCGGTACCTCGCCGGCCGCCTCGATGACCTCGAGCCCCCCGCGGCCGGGCAGGCGCAGATCGGCCAGGATGAGGTCGTGATTGCCAAGCGGTCCGGCAGCCAGTGCTTCTTCAAGCGACTCGGCACCGCTGGCTTTGATATTGCTACGGGTCAGCAATCGGATGATGGCCTCCCGTATCACGCGCTCATCCTCAATGATCAGCACATTAGCCATGGACGGGTTCGGCCTCCCTTTCATTCGCCACGGGCAGGCGAATGGTCACCTGTGTGCCCGCCTGCCGTCCACGTCGTGGCTGGACATCCAGCTCGCCACCGTACTCGTTGATCATGTTCCAGGCCAGCGATAGCCCGAGCCCCGTGCCCTGTCCGGGGGCCTTGGTGGTAAAGAATGGCTCCAGGATCTTGTCGCGGATGCCGGTGGGAATGCCATGGCCCGTGTCGATGATCCGAATAACCGCCTGATCGCGCTGCCGGCGCCCCGTAATGGTAATGCTGCCCCCCGGCTTGCAGGCATCCACCGAGTTGCTGAAAAAATTGACAAAGACCTGCACCAGGCGTTGATGCTCGGCCATAACGGCCAGATCGGCCGGCAGGTCATGAGTGAATTGGATATCACGGGCATTGGGGCCGAGGCGAACCAGCCGTTCGGCCTGACTCGCCACGGCCGCGACCCGTGTGTGCACCGGCATGCGTGGCTCGCTGATTCGGCCTGCATGGGCGTAGCCGACCAGCGTCTCGACGATGTGACTGATGCGCTGCGTCTGCTCCAGGATCTCGCCAGCCCGCGCGGGGTCGATGTGCTCGTCGCGAAGCTCCTGGGCAAGGCAGGCAACCGCCGTGACCGGGTTGCCGATTTCATGCGCCACACCGGCGGCCAGACGCCCGATCGAGGCAAGGCGTTCGCTGTGTGCAAGCTCGTCCTCCAGCCGCTGGACATCGGTCACGTCCTCCACCAGCACCAGACGGTCACCGTTTTCGTCACCCGCCGGATCGCCGATCACCGCCTTGTGCAGCGTCAGCCAGCGGTTGCCATCGGGCAGGGCAAGGCTGCGTTTGTAGGCCTGGTCATCTGACTCACCGAGGAATTGCTCGAGGAGCTCGCCCCAGGGCGGGGGCACCTCGCGTAGCTGGCGGCCCAGTACGCGCGGTGCAGTCAGTTGGGTAATGGCCTCCATGGCCGGATTCCAGCGCGCGATCCGGCTCGCCGGGGTCACCGCAACAACCCCCAGTGGCAGGTCCTCAAGGATCTGGCGGTGATAGCGACGCAGCGCATCGAGCTCGGCCGCGATGCCCCGCAGCCCGCCGCGGGTGCGCTCGAGCCGTTCTTCGATGATGCGAACGTTCTGCGCCAGTGCGCCGCGGCTGTCGGCATCGAGGCGCAGGCACTCATCCACGATATCCCGAGCCAGCACTGGCCCCATCATGCCGGACAGATTGCGTTGCACCTGGTCGCGCAGCTGGTGCAGGCGATCAGGCCGGCTCTCGCTCCAGCCAAGGCCGGTATCCTCCAGCGCGTTGGCGATCTCGGCCTCAGCGGCCGGTGTGCCGGTTACCGTAGCCAGCTGCTCGACGAACTGCTGTGGTGAATCGGCAAGCAGTGCGCCGGCCGGCACGCGGGTGCTGACGTCTCGACAGGCACCGGCGGCTTCCGCCTCGCGCGGGTCCTGTCGGGTGAACACCGAGACAGCCACAAACACCAGCAGATTGATGCTGACCGACCAGAACGCCAGACGCCCGAAGTGCGCCGGCGTTTGCGCGGCGGTGAGGTCCACACCGATGACCTCGATCGGCCCGACGGTGCTGAGTGCCGGGAACAGGCCGGCCAGCCCCCAGAGGGTCCCGCCCGCCAGCAGCCCGGAGATGAAACCCGAGCGCGTGGCGCCTGGCCAGTAGAGCAGGGCAATGACACCCGGGACGAGCTGGGCCATGGCGAGGAAGGCGATCAGCCCCCACGAAACCAGGCCCTCGCTGCGCTCGAGCGTTAGATAGAAAAAATACCCCGCAGCAATGATGGCCGCGATCAGGGCCCGGCGTACCCAGCGCAGCGTGCCGTACAGATCGGCAAGGGGTGCCAGCCGGATCAGTGGCAGTACCAGATGGTTGAGGCACATTGACGAGAGCGCCAGGGTCGAGACGATGATCATGGCACTGCCAGCCGAAATGCCGCCCAGATAAGCAAACAGGCCGACGGCGGGTACCTCGCTTAGCTGGGCAATGCCCAACACGGTGTAGTCGCTGGGCGTGTCGATGCCAATGGCACGGCCCGCCCATAGCAGTGGCGGCACGGCGGCGGCCAGCAGCAGCAGAAAAAGCGGGAACCCCCAGCTTGCAGTACGCAAACCCGCGTCCTGCTGGTTCTCGGTGAACAGCATATGAAACTGGCGCGGCAGCAGAAACGCCGCGGCAAAGGCAAGAAACAGCAGGCCGGCCCACTCCTCACCCGCAACCGATGCGGTAAAGCGATCGAGCTCGGCGGGGTTGTCGGCAAGCCAGCGCTCAAGTCCGCCAAGCCCCCCAAAGGCCATTCCCACGGCGATGGCGGCGACCAGCAGCAAGGCCGCCAGCTTGACCACCGACTCAAAGGCAATGGCCGCCACCAGGCCGCTGTGTTTTTCGCGCGGTGTCACATGGCGGGCGCCAAAGATGATGGCAAAGACGGTCACCATGATGCAGAAGACGATCGCCACCAGCTCGGGCGGCGAGTCGCCGCTCAGGATCTGCGTGGACTCGGCCACCGCACGGATCTGCAGCGCCAGATAGGGGAGGCTGCCGGTAAGAATCATCAGGGTAACAAGGACGCCCGCAAGACGGCTGTCGAAGCGGAAGGCGAACAGGTCGGCCACCGAGCTGAGTTGATGGCGGCGGGTAAGCCGCAGCAGTGGCATAAGCAGTACGGGGGTTAGCGCAAAGGCTAGGGTGACGCCCAGATAGATCGTGGCAAAGACCAGACCGGAGCTGCCGGCAAACCCGACACTGCCATAGTAGCTCCATGTGGTGGCATAGACACCGAGCGAGAGAACATAGACGGCCGGATGCTGGATGATTCGGCTGGGTATCCAGCCGCGCTCGCTGGCGTGTGCGATAAGGAATAGAAGCGCCAGATAGGCCGTGGCGCCCACGAACAGTGTTGCGAGGCTAAAGGTCATTGCGCCGCCGGCGCCCGTTGAGAAGGCCCACCAGGAGAATGAATCCTGCCCAGATGGCAAACGGGAGATACCAGGGGCCGCTGCGCTGCGCCCACCAAAGTGTGAGCGGCGAGGCAAAGAGCAACAGCCCGATACCGAACAGCAGTAATCCGACTGATCCCGCGGCTGCATCCTGCCTGGACATAGCCCCTCCTCCTCCAAGCTGTTACAGAACGTATCACATAAGCGGCGGCGGGGGGAGCGTGCCCGGGCACCAGTGCGCGGTGGCCCATTCCAGCACCTCGCCTGCCGTTGCGCGGGCGAGTCCCGGCGGCGGTGTCTGACCCAGAAACTCGAGCACCGCCACCAATGTCGCCGCCGGATGATCAACCGCGACCGGTGGCGCGCCATTGGTCTTGCTGAGCTTGCGGCCATCGGTGTCATACGCCACGGGCAGATGCAGATAGTGCGGAGTGGGCAGCCCAAGGGCCTGTTGCAGCGCGATTTGTGGTGCCGTGGCGGCCAGCAGATCACCTCCGCGGACCACCTGCGTTACACCCAGTGCGGCGTCGTCCAGCACCATGGCCAGTGGGTAGGCGTGGAGTCCGTCGCCCCGGCGCAGCACAAAATCACCGATGTCACTCGCCATATCGAGCGTTTGTGGGCCGTGACGGCGGTCGTCGAAGCGTATCGGCCCGGCCCGGGCGGTCTCGGCGCCTGCGCGGAAGCGCCAGCTGCGTGCCTGGCGGCCGGGCGCCAGGCCTTGCCGGCAGGTCCCGGGATAAATCATCCCGGCGGCACCGTATGTGGCCACGGCTGCAATCTCGCGGCGTGTGCAGGCGCAGGGGTAGGCCAGGTCTTTTGCGCAAAGCTGCTCGAGGGCATCGGCATAGACCGCGCGGCGGGAATCCTGATACTGCACGGCGCCATCCCAGTGCAGACCGAAGGCCTCAAGGACAGCGCGAATGGATGCCTCGGCCCCGGGCCGGCAGCGCGTGGTATCAAGATCGTCGATTCGCAACCGCCACTGGCCACCCGCGGCACGGGCATCGACAAAGCTGGCCACGGCGGCAACCATGGAGCCGAAGTGCAGCGGCCCGGTCGGGCTGGGTGCAAAGCGTCCAGTCACGCCTGAGGTACTCATGCGGCCATGGTAACCGCTCGGCGCCGTGCAATGCCGCTGCTAGACTGCCGGGCATGATGGAGCCCAGCCAATGACACAAGTGTCGCTATCCGCCCGCAGCCACCGTATCCAGCCCTTTCATGTCATGGCCTTGCTCGGGCGTGCCCGGGCGCTCGAGGCGCAGGGGCGCGATATTGTGCACATGGAGATCGGCGAGCCCGATTTCCCTACCGCCGAGCCGGTCGTCGAGGCGGGCCGCAGGGCGCTTGCCGAGGGGCATACCGGTTATTTGCCTGCAGCCGGCCTGCCAGCACTGCGCGAGGCGATCGCCGGGCACTATGCAGCCCGTCACGGCGTGGCGGTAGACCCCGGCCGGATTCTCATCACCCCCGGGGCGAGCGGGGCGCTGGTGGTGGCGCTGGCGCTGCTCGCCGACCCTGGCCGCAACGTGCTGTTGCCCGATCCCGGTTATCCTTGTAACCGCAACTTCGTCGAAATGGTCGATGCCGAGCCGCGCGCGGTCCGCGTGGACGCGGGCACCAACTATCAGCTCACCGCCGGGCTTGCCGCGGCCGCCTGCGACGACCGTACCGCCGCGATGCTGGTCGGCTCACCGGGCAACCCCACCGGCACGCTCGCCAGTGCCGCCGATCTGGAAGGGCTTGCCGAGCTCGCGCGCACCCGCGGGATCGGTCTGGTCGTTGACGAGATCTATCATGGCCTGCATTACGGCGAGCCGCCCGCGCAGGCGCTCATTCACGCGCCGGATGCCATTGTGGTCAACAGCTTCTCGAAGTATTTCGGGATGACGGGCTGGCGGCTCGGCTGGATGGTGTTGCCGCCGGACTGGGTGCCGGTGGCCGAGAAGCTGATGCAAAACCTTTTCATCAGCGCTTCAACACCCGCCCAGCATGCCGCGCTGGCCTGTTTCACCCCGGCTGCCGAGGCCATTTTCGAGGCGCGCCGTGCGGCCTTTGCCGAGCGCCGCGATTTTTTGCTGCCGGCGCTGCGGTCGCTGGGTTTTCACATCCCCGGCGAGCCGGCGGGTGCGTTTTATCTGTATGCCGATGTCTCGGCGCTGTGCAACGACAGCGGGGATCTGGCCGCCGCACTGCTCGATGCGGCGGGTGTGGCCGTGACGCCCGGCATTGATTTTGAGCGCACCGCCCCCGAGCGCCACATGCGCTTTGCCTACACCACCGGGCTCGAGCGCCTGGCCATGGGCGTCGAGCGCATTGGCAGGTATCTGAGCGCGGGGCGCTAGCCGGGCAGGGCGCAGATCTCGGAGCGGGTCAGAAAGCGCTTGCCCTCGGGGGCCTCGAGGGAAAAGCCCGAGCCGCGTCCCTCGACCACGTCGATGATCAGGTTGGTATGCGCCCAGCGCTCGTACTGAGCGCCGCCAATGTAGAACGGCTCGCCGCCGATGTCGCCCAGATAGACATCACGCGCCCCGATGCGGAACTCGTCGCGCGGATAGCACATCGGTGCGCTGCCATCGCAGCAGCCGCCCGATTGGTGAAACACGAGCGGGCCATGGCGCTCGCGCAGCTCGGCAATCAGCGCCTCGGCCGCCGGGGTGGCAGTGACCTGCGTTGTGGCTTCTGTCATGACTCTCCTCCGGTTGCGGGATGCCGACCGGCCCGCGGCGGGGCCGGTCGACCAGACACTCAGCCTGTCAGAAAAAGCCCATCGGCGTCTGGCTGTAGCTCACCAGCAGGTTTTTGGTCTGCTGATAGTGCTCCAGCATCATGAGATGGTTCTCGCGGCCGATGCCCGACTGCTTGTAGCCACCGAAGGCGGCATGCGCCGGATACAGGTGGTAGCAGTTGGTCCAGACGCGGCC
>CAJXMI010000077.1 GCA_913056145.1 uncultured Spiribacter sp. | reverse complement strand
GGTCAGCCGCAGGTGGCCTACCGCGAAGCCATTCGCGACGAAATCGAGGTCGAGGGCAAGTTTGTCCGTCAGTCGGGTGGCCGTGGCCAGTACGGCCATGTCTGGATTCGCATGAACCGCTGCTGGGATCGACTTTAACAACTTCAAGGGTGAGTTGGACTACGACGATGATTTCTTTTTTGGTGGAGAGGTTGGAGTTGACCTTAACGACGGGTTCAGGGTTGGCTTATCCTACAGGGATATTGAATTATCATTCGGCTCTGCAAACGTAACCGGATCGGCTACCGATGGGACCACGACGATTGATGTGAATGCACCTGTCTCCAGAGACGATGTCTCTAGTCTTGGTTTAACCTTTGACAGCGACGCCCAGGTACTCCTGGCATCAGTATATTATGACTTCCAAACGGACGACCCCCTGACTCCGTTTCTTGGCTTGGGTATCGGTCAAGCAGACATCAAAAGTTTAAAGAGCGATGAGAATGTCATTTCTGCAACGGTTGGTGCCCAATACGATTTGCAGGATAATTGGTATGCAACCGCTAGCGCTTCTTATATGCAAATTGACGGCGGAGAGGATGATCTCGGCATCCGTTACGAGGATATTGACGTTTACCTCTTTGATGTAGGGATTGGATATAAATTTTAGGTTTCCCAAAAAACACCTAACCTCTGCTGGTTACAATCCCCAGGGGTTAGGCAGTTTTAATTTTCCGACCTTCAACGGCTATCGCTTCGTTTTTCCTCTGAGGCCGAGAAACAAAACCGATTGTTCTTCGACTATATCCCTAATTCCAAAAATCGCACCTCTAACGGGATAAGAGAGTCAGAACTACTCCCACTCAATCGTTGCCGGCGGCTTGCCGGAGATGTCGTAGACCACGCGGGAGATACCCTCGATCTCGTTGATGATGCGGCGTGAGACATGGTCGAGGAAGTCGTAGGGCAGATGCGCCCAGCGCGCGGTCATGAAATCGATGGTCTCGACGGCGCGCAGGGCCACGACCCACTCGTAGCGCCGGCCATCGCCGGTGACACCCACCGAGCGCACCGGCAGGAACACGGCAAAGGCCTGGCTGGTCTTGTCGTACCAGCCGCTTGCGCGCAGTTCTTCGATAAAAATGGCGTCGGCCTGACGCAGGCAATCGGCATAGTCCTTGTGGATTTCGCCGAGGATGCGCACGCCCAACCCTGGCCCGGGGAACGGGTGACGGTGGATCATTTCGGCCGGGAGCCCAAGCTCCAGGCCAATCCGGCGCACTTCATCCTTGAAGAGCTCGCGCAGCGGCTCAAGGAGCTGCAGGTTCATGCGCTCGGGGAGCCCACCGACGTTGTGGTGCGATTTGATGACATGGGCCTTGCCGGTACTGGCGCCGGCGGACTCGATGACATCGGGGTAGATGGTGCCCTGGGCGAGCCACTGAATGTTGTCGAGCTTGCCGGCCTCCTCGTCGAACACCTCGATGAAGGTGCGGCCGATGATCTTGCGCTTGGCCTCGGGGTCGGCCTCACCCGCCAGCGCGCCCAGAAAGCGCGCCTCGGCGTCCACCCGAATCACCCGGATGCCCATGTGGCGGGCGAAGGTCTGCATCACCTCGTCGCCCTCGCCAAGGCGCAGCAGGCCGTTGTCGACGAACACACAGGTCAGCTGATCGCCGATGGCCTTGTGCAGCAGTGCGGCCACCACCGATGAGTCAACACCACCGGATAGCCCCAGGAGCACATTCTCGCTGCCCACCGCCTCGCGAACACGCGCGATCAGATCCTCAATGATGTTGCCCGCATTCCACTGCCCGGCGCAGCCGCAGATCTCGCGCACAAAACGCTCGAGAATGCGCTGGCCTTGCGTGGTATGCGTGACCTCGGGGTGAAACTGCAGGCCGTAAATGCCGCGGGCATCGTCGCCGATCCCGGCAATGGGTGCCGAGGGGGTGCTGGCGATGACCTTGAAGCCGTCGGGCAGCTCCGCCACCCGATCGCCATGACTCATCCATACATCCAGCAGGCCGTGCCCCTCGGCGTTGGTACGGTCCTCGATATCGCGCAGCAGCGTTGAATGACCGCGGGCCCGCACCTCGGCATAGCCGAATTCCTTGGTGCTGGAGGCCTCGACCGTGCCACCGAGCTGGTGCGCCAGTGCCTGCATGCCATAGCAGATGCCAAGTACCGGCACGCCCGCCTCAAGCACCGCATCATCAACCCGCGGAGTCTGCTCGCTATCCTCATGGACCGACTCGGGCCCGCCGGAGAGGATCACGCCGCGCGGGGCAAAGTCACGAATGGTGTCGCCCTCGGCATCCCAGGGCCGAATCTCGCAATAGACACCGGCCTCACGCACGCGCCGGGCAATGAGCTGGGTGTACTGCGAGCCGAAATCGAGGATCAGGACCCGCTCGGCATGGATATCGGCGGTCATGGCAATCAGTCGCTGCGGTAGTTGGGCGCTTCCTTGGTGATGCTCACGTCATGGACGTGGCCCTCGCGGACGCCGGAGTTGGTGATGCGGGCAAACTTGGCCCGTGAGCGGAATTCATCGATGTCGGCGCAGCCGCAGTAGCCCATGCTGGCCCGCAGCCCGCCCAGCAGCTGATGGACGATCACGTTCATCGCGCCCTTGTAGGGCACGCGGCCCTCAATGCCCTCGGGAACGAGCTTGTCGACGTCGCTCGCGTCTTCCTGGAAGTAGCGATCGGACGAGCCCTGGTTGCGCGACATTGCCCCGATCGACCCCATCCCGCGGTAGGACTTGTAGCTCCGGCCCTGGAAGAGCTCGACCTCGCCGGGCGCCTCTTCGGTGCCGGCGAACATGCTGCCCATCATCACGCAGTGCGCGCCGGCGGCGATGGCCTTGGACATGTCGCCCGAAAAGCGGATACCGCCGTCGGCGATAATCGGGATGTCACGGCCCTTGAGCGCCGTGGCGACATTGTCGATGGCGCTGACCTGCGGCACGCCGACGCCGGCAATAACGCGGGTGGTGCAGATGGAACCCGGCCCGATGCCCACCTTGACCGCATCGGCACCCGCACCGGCGAGTGCCTCGGCGGCCGCGCCGGTGGCGATGTTGCCCCCCACCACCTGCACATCCGGGTAGTGCTGCTTGATCCAGGCGACGCGGTCGATCACCCCGCGGCTGTGGCCGTGCGCGGTATCCACCACCAGCATGTCGACGCCCGCCTCGACCAGCGCATCGACCCGCTCTTCGGTGCCCGCACCGGTCGACACGGCCGCACCCACCCGCAGACGGCCATGCTCGTCCTTGCAGGCGTTGGGGAAGTCTTCGGCCTTCTGAATGTCCTTGACCGTGATCATGCCGCGCAGCTTGAAATCGCCGTTGACGACCAGCAGTTTCTCGATGCGATGGCGGTGCAGCAGGGTGAGAATTTCGTCGCGCTCCGCGCCTTCCTGAACGGTCACCAGGCGGTCTTCACCGGTCATGGCGGCCGTTACCGGCAGATCCAGACGAGTCTCGAAGCGCAGGTCGCGGCTGGTGACGATCCCGACCAGCTTTTCGCCCTCCACCACCGGCACGCCCGAGATACCATGCTGGCCCATCAGCAGCAGCACCTCGCGAATCGTTGCTGTGGGCGCGACGGTAATCGGCTCCTTGATCACCCCGCTTTCGAATTTTTTGACGGTGCGCACTTCACGGGCCTGATCGGCCACGCCCATGCTTTTATGGACGACTCCGATGCCGCCCTGCTCGGCGAGTGCAATGGCAAGGCGTGCCTCGGTGACCGTGTCCATGGCCGCGGAGAGCAGCGGGATATTGAGCGCAATGTCGCGGGTAACGCGTGTGGTCAGCGCCACATCGCGCGGCAGCACCTCGGAGTAGTCCGGCAGCAGCAGAACGTCGTCAAAGGTAAGGGCTTCCTGGGCGATCTGCATGGCGGCGTCCTCTTCTGGCACTGGCGGGATAACCGGCCATTCTACACGCTCGCGTGGCTCGACATCACCTGTCGGGGAAGATGCCTGTCCCACGATCCTGCTACGCTGACTGGTATGGATATACCGGCCCCGCACGATATCTACAGCGTCAGTCGGCTCAACCAGGAGGTACGGCTGCTGCTGGAGCAGGCCTTCCCCCTCGTCTGGGTGGAGGGCGAGATCTCGAATCTGGCTCGCCCGCGCTCGGGCCACCTGTATTTCACGCTCAAGGACAGCGACGCTCAGGTGCGCTGTGCGCTCTTTCGCAACCGCTCGCGGTATCTGCGGTTTACGCCCGAGAACGGTGCACGGGTTCGCATCCGGGCGCGCATCGGGCTCTATGCGCCCCGCGGCGACTATCAGCTCATTGCCGAGCACATGGAGCCCGCGGGGGATGGCGCCCTGCAGCAGGCGTTCGAGGCCCTCAAGGCCCGTCTTGATGCCGAGGGCCTGTTCGATGCGGAGCACAAACAGCCGCTGCCCGCCCTGCCCCGGCGCATTGGTATCATTACCTCGCCCACCGGGGCCGCCATCCGCGACATCCTGAGTGTATTGGCGCGACGCTTTCCGGCGCTGCCGGTGCTGGTCTATCCAGTGCGCGTCCAGGGTGAGGGCGCGGCCGCCGAGGTTGCCCGTGCCATCGCGCTTGCCGATCAGCGCGCCGACGCTGATGTGCTGGTGGTCAGCCGCGGCGGTGGCTCGCTCGAGGACCTGCAGCCGTTCAATGACGAGCAGGTCGCGCGGGCCATTGCCGCGGCCACGGTCCCCATCGTCAGCGCGGTGGGCCACGAGGTGGATGTCACCATTGCCGATCTGGTTGCCGATCATCGCGCGCCCACGCCGTCGGCGGCCGCCGAGCAGCTCTCGCCCGACGCCGAGGCACTGGGGCGCAGCATTGCCGGTCTTGATGCCCGGCTTGCCCGGGCCCTGGCCCGGCGGCGGCAGCAACAGCGTGAACAGGTGCTGGGGCTGGCACGGCGCCTGAGCGCCCAACACCCCGGCCGCCAGCTCCAGGAGCGCGCCCAGCGCCTGGATGGACTGGAGCAGCGCCTGACCCATGCCCTGCAACAGCGCCTGGCCCGCCGAGCTGAGCGTCTGACCACCGCCCAACGACGCCTGCAGGGCGCCACCCCCCGGCAGCTGATCGAGCGCCTCGAGGCACAGCGCGGGATGCTGGCCGGGCGGCTTCAGGGTGCAATTCAGAACAATCTGACCACCTGGCGCCATCGCCTGCACGAAAACGCCCGCGCGCTGGAGGCGGTGAGCCCCCTGCGCACGCTGGAGCGCGGCTACGCCATTGTCCGCCACGCACCCAATGGCCCCATCCTGCGCGAGGCAAAGGATCTGCGCGAGGGCGATCGGGTAACGACACGCCTCGGCAAGGGGGCGTTTACGGCAACGGTGGATGGCGTGCAGGCGACTGATCCAGAGCAAAACCGCATCTAGTCTGGCTTGTTGCGACGCGCCCAACGGCGCATCCTTGGCGCCCGTGTCGAACCGATTGCCAACGAGGGACCATGAGCCTGAACGACGCCCTGAGCCGCTACGGCCTTGATTTTGAGACGCTGCAGACACCCGCGGGCCTGACCCGTCTGGATCAATGCTTTCTGGCAGAGCTGGATTTGGGCGACCCCGCGCTCGCCGCACGGCTGCGTGATTATCGCGGCCGCGAGGCCGATCTGCCCGGCACTCAGAACAGCGAGTTATTGATTGCGCTGGGGCCCTGGGTGGAGGCGTTTCTGGGGCGTTTGTTTGGCATTGAGGCGCGTCTGTCGAGCGATCGTGACGCCATCCTGGCCGATGATGTGGTCATGCAGTTCAAGCAGGCCTTTGTGCAAAAGCGCGTCAAAAAGCATCGCCGACCGGTCGAGCAGTCGTTTGCCGCGCTCGACAACGCGGTGCGCGCCGGCGTGGGCCCGGTGGCCGATGGCGATGAGGAAGGCGCCCTTGCCCGTTTTGGCATGGCGCTGCTCGAAGACGCCGAGATCAACGCCGAGTCCATCGAGCTCCTTACCGCCTGGTGCAAGCTCGCCCGGCAAACGCCTGAGGGCCAGGCCCGGGTGGCCGGCTGGGCCAGCTTCAGATTGCCCGAGCGGGTGGATCACTTTGACCGGGTCCCCACCGAGACCGTCGAGGTCGACGGCGTTGCCCGGCGTCAGGCCGACCCGCAGCGCTGGCGCGCGCGCGACGGCTTTTCGCTCACCGATGCGCGCATGACCCCGCGCGATGTGCAAAGCGAGGTGCACTACTGCATCTACTGCCACGACCATGAGGGCGACTTCTGCTCACGCGGGTTTCCCGAGAAAAAGGGCAGCCCCGAGCTTGGCCTCAAGCAGGATCCGCTGGGCGTCACGCTGACCGGCTGCCCACTCGAGGAGAAGATCTCCGAGATGCACGTCCTGCGCCGCGATGGCTACAACCTCGCGGCACTGGCCATGATCATGGTTGACAACCCCATGGTGCCGGCCACCGGCCATCGCATCTGCAACGACTGCATGAAAGGCTGTATCTACCAAAAGCAGGATCCGGTCAACATCCCGCAGATCGAGACCCGCGTGCTCACCGATGCCCTGGATCTGCCCTGGGGCGTGGAGCTCTATCACCTGCTCACGCGCTGGAACCCGCTGCGCCGCGAGCAGTTCATCCAGCAGCCCGACAACGGCCGCCGCGTGCTGGTGGCCGGTATGGGTCCGGCCGGGTTCACGATGGCACACCACCTCACCATGACCGGGACGGCCGTGGTGGGCGTGGACGGCCTCAAGATCGAACCACTGCCGGACAGCCTGCTGAACACGCCTGTCGAGCGCTGGGACGATCTGCAGGAAGACCTCGATGAGCGCATTCTGCTGGGCTTTGGTGGCGTGGCCGAATACGGCATCACGGTGCGCTGGGACAAGAACTTCCTCAAGCTGATCTATCTCACGCTCGCGCGGCGTCACAACTTCCGGGTGTTTGGCGGCGTGCGCCTGGGCGGTACGATCACCCTGGACGACGCCTGGGCGCTTGGCTTTGATCATGTGGTCAATGCCACCGGCGCGGGGCTGCCGCGGGTGGTGCACATGGGCAACAGCCTGGCGCGCGGCATGCGCCAGGCCAGTGACTTTTTGATGGCCCTGCAGCTTACCGGTGCGGCCAAGGCCTCGAGCCTTGCGAGCCTTCAGGTCCGGCTGCCCGCCGTGGTGGTGGGCGGCGGGCTCACGGGCATCGACACGGCCACCGAGGTGCAGGCCTATTACGTCAAGCAGGTCGAGAAAATCCTCGACCGCTACGAGCGACTGGCCGAGCGGCTGGGCGAGGCGGCAGTCACTGCCGGCATGAATGCCGAGGATGAGGCCACCCATGTCTACCGCGGCAACCTGCCGTTCCACCCGGTGGGCACCGCGATCCGCGTACAGGGGGACCGGACGATCTTTTCCTTTGGCCCGGCAGCGATGCTCAAGCGCTTTCCGGCCGTCGTCGACAATGCCGGGATGGGGTCTTTGTCGATCAAGATCGACGGCCATGAAGGCCACCCTTTCAACATCAATGACCCCATGATGCGACGCACCCATACGTCGGTCAAAGATGCGGATCTGTCGATGATACTGTCGAAATGGTTCGGATTTCTGGGTGACAAAGACGAGGATCGTGCCAAGGCGC
>CAJXMI010000076.1 GCA_913056145.1 uncultured Spiribacter sp. | reverse complement strand
TGGATCAGCTCTCGGGCGTGCGGCTGCTGAGTGCCGATGCCGCCTGGTTCGAGGGCGTGCAGCGCTGGAGCGACAGCATCAATCAGGCCATCCTGCGCGGGCGTGATACGGATGCCACCCAGCCGATCCATGTGGCGGTGTATGGCCGCAGCGCCGAGACCGATGATGCGCCGGAGCGGTCGGGCTTTGACACCGACACCTACGGGCTGATGCTGACCACCGACCGGCGCGTATCGGCCCGCGGCTACCTGGGCGGAGCCCTTGGCTATGAGCAGGCCAGCGCCGATTTCACGCGCCATGGCGGCAGCAGCGAGAGCGAGACGGCCAACGCCGCGGTGCGTTATGCGTTCGAGCCGCGCGGCGACATCCGCTTTAGCGCGACGGCAACGGCTGGCTACGGGGATATTGAGACGACCCGCCCGGTCGCCTTCGCGGGCACCGTCGCCAACAGCGACACCGATGCCTGGCAGGCTGGCGTGCAACTCACCGGCGAGCACACGTTCTTTGCCAACGACACGCGTCGTCTGACAGCCATTGCCGGAGCGGGCTATCTCATGGCCGAGCGGTCGGCGTTTGACGAAACAAGCGCTGCAGGGGCTGCAGGCGCCGATGGCGCCGGTGGTGTGCTCCTGAATGATGTGAAAAAGCGGGAAATGGAGAGTGTTGTGACGCAACTCGGAATGCGTGTTACGGACCGCATCCAGTGGGGCGAGACCACGCTGGCGCCCGAGCTCAGCCTGATCTGGATCCACGACTTCAATGCCGATGAGGATCCGCTCGAGGCGCGCCTTGGCGCTGTGACGGGCACGGACGCCGATGGTGCCAGCGGCAGCACCAGTGGGACGGGCTCGACGGCCAGCACGGCGGCGCTGGCCCTTGCCGATGCCGAGCGCGATGCCAACCGCCTGCGTATTGATGCTGGCGTGAGCGCCCGGCTTGGCGAGCGCACCACCGCCCGCCTCGGCTACACCGGCGATCTCGGCAGCAACACCACCTCGCACCAGGGCAACGTCGAGTTCACCGTGCGGTTCTAGCAAGATCGCGACTGGGACGCGAAGCGAACGGCGGCAAGCGATAGCAGCCGGAGGCCGGCCGGTGGTGGGCGGCCGGCGAGAGACCGGTTGGCCAGGTAACGATGGCGGTCAGCGAAAGTGGTCCGCCCGCGGGCAGGACGGTGCGCGACGGTGGGGAGGATTCGAGATCAGTTTTGTCACCTCTTTCGGGCGGGTTGAGACGCGTGGGCTAACTCACCACTTTGCACGTCGTCACACGCATTGCGACCGGAGTGTGCTGCGTATCGAGACACGTTGTGTAACCCATTGTTTTGGCGCCGCCCAACGGCGGCATCTACCCTGTTTGAAGGGGACGCACTCGGTCTGGCACGCGACACGCGTTACGTTATGCAGAGAATTGATTTAGCCCATGCGTCTCCATGGCCCAAAAAGGGGGTACAACTCCCGTGATACAAGGCACTCACCCCAACCGCCCGTCCGGCTGCGCCCCGCGCCCGGGCGTCGACCACAGGGCATACGCTTGAACAAGGATCTCGCGGCAAAAGCAACGCTGATGGTGATCGCCATAATGCTGGTGTTCCTCCCCGAGGGCGTGCCCCGGGCAGAGAAGGCGACCGGCATCAACACCAACCCGATCACCAACCCGATCACCTACCAGCTCGCCCACTGCCCGCTCGACCTCGATCTAAGCCAGGCGGATGCGCTTTCGCGCTGCACGCTCAAAGCCCGGCCCGCGCAGCGCAGCCGCTCCATGGCCAATGCCCCGCAGCGCCTGCGCCTGACGCTCATCAATGCCGCCCAAAAGCCCCGCGTCGCCCGCCTCCGCGTCGGCCCTTATTATCTGGCGCATATTGAGCTTCTGGCGCGGCAGGACTCAGCTACCCAGACGCCAGCTTCGGCGCGGGCCTCGGCTTCGGCGCCGGCCTCGGCCTCGGCTTCGGCTTCGGCTTCGACCCAACCTTCGACTCCTGCCCTGTCGGCATCGGCCCCCACTGGAGCCTTTCAACCCCTCGGCCGCAGCGGCTCCATCGTGCCCCCGGCGGGCGCCGCGCGCGGGCTTGGAGGGCACTACTTCAACGTCCTGCTTGAGCCGGGGACCAACCACTTCCTCCTGCAAATACGCGCACCGGGCTTTGCGCATCTCGCCATCGCCGTCGCCCCAGCGCCGGCCTCGGCCCCGGCCCCGGCTCCAGCCTCGCCCCCGGCCACCGCCACTAACGCCCCTCCTGACGCCGCTCTGGACACGCTCGAGCGCCTCCCCATCGGGATCAGCCTGCACATCGGCATGCTCGCCATGCTGGCCGGTATCGCGCTGGTGGGCGTCATGCTCCGACCCGGCGCCATTACCATTCGGCTGCTGCTGTTCAACGTTGCCGTGCTGACCCAAGTAGGCCTCGGTAGCGGCTTTCTGCCGTGGCTCCTCCCCGGCCTGCCCGGCGGCCCCGCCATGACCGCGTTTGCCAGTCTGGTGGCCATTCGGGTAGCGCTATGGAGCTGGCTCTACCAGGGACTGATCGAGCCCCATTACCGCGACCACGTCCCGAACCGCATCTACCAGCGCGCCTGCCAGGCGGGATACGCCATAACGGCGGTCGTGATCCTGGCCTATGTACTGGACTGGCTGATTGTGGCGCGGCTGCTCAGCCTTGGCCTGATCCTGGCCATCCCGCTGCTGCACACGGTGGCCGCCATCAAGGCCTACAGCCTTGACCCATTGCTGCGGCGCGCACTCATCGGCTCCCTGCTCATCTATCAGGCGCTGCAAATCGTGGCACTCGGCATCGTCGTGCAGAACACCGGCGGCTCGGATTTGCCCCTGCTGATCACCCGCGCGCTCGATCTGATCTTCCCGCTGCTGGCGATGGGGACGGTGTTGCTGCGCAACCGGGCAAGCGATCAGCAACTGGCGCGGGCCGAACAGGATCTTGCCCGCAACCAGGCCCAACTCCAGGCGGAAACCGCCGCGCGCGAGGAAAAACGCACCCTCATCGACATGCTGACCCACGAGGTCCGCAACCCCCTTGCCACCATTCAGCTTGCAAGCCGTGGGCTGCAGGCCGACCCCGCCGGCCAGGACCAGCGCCGCTTTGCCAATATCCAGGCGGCCATCGCCAGCATTAACGCCGTCATAGAGCGCTGCAACCTCAGTAATCGCCTGGATGACGACATCCCGCTACGGCCACAGAGGCTGGAGCTGGGCGCACTGATGGACAGCCTCGCCGGCCAGCGGGGCGACAACCCACGCATCGTCCGCCACGGTGAGACGGCCGCCACCGTCTGCAGCGATGCCCAGCTCCTGCAGATCCTGCTGGGCAACCTCTTTGACAACGCACTGCGCTACTCACCGCCGGAGACGGAGATTGATGTGTGCATTGAGCAAGCCCCGGCCGAGGCCGACAGCGACTGGGTAATCAGCATCCGCAACGCGGTCGACCCGGCAATGCGCCCCGACCCCGCCCAGATGTTCCAGCGCTATTACCGCCACGAGCGCGCCCGCCAGCACGGCGGCTCGGGCCTCGGCCTGGCGCTTTCCCAACGGCTCGCGGAACTGCTCGGCGGCACGCTCACCGCAGAGGTGGAAAGCTCCCGGGTCACCCTGCGACTGGAACTGCCAGACCACAGCGGGAGCCCATCATGACCGCCATTGCCATCGTCGAAGACGACGCACTGTTGCGTGAGGAGCTGGTTGGCCTGTATCGCGAAGAGGGCTACACGGTCCATGAGGCCGGGCACTATAGCGGGCTGCAGGACGTCCTGCGTCTGCACACCGTCACCCTTATCGTCCTTGATCTCAACCTGCCCGGGCGCAGCGGCTATGAGATTGCCCGCAGCCTGCGCGAGGCCCACCCCGGCGTCGGCATACTCATGCTGACCGCCCGTGCGGAGCTGCAGGATCGAGTGCAGGGGTTTGACGTGGGGGCGGATCTTTATCTGACCAAACCCGCCGAGCCAAGCGAGCTGTTGGCGGCAACCGCGAGCCTGACCCGGCGGCTTGCCACCGAGCATGACGCGACCACCCTGCATCTGGATACCCGCCAGCAGCGCCTGGTAAACACGCAAAATCAACTGCGCGTGACACTAACGGCCGTCGAGGCTTTTCTGCTCCGCGCGCTTGCCCTCTCCGAGGCGCAAACGGCCGATACCGGCGACCTGCTGGATTTGATCGAGGTCCAATTCCCGCAACGCAGTGCCAGTCAGCGCTCGCTCGAGAACATCATCAGCCGGCTGCGGCAAAAAACCCAGTCACTCATCGGCAGTGATGCGCAAATGCTGGTGGCAGTGCGTGGCGTCGGCTACCGACTGGCCGTTCCCCTCGAGATCAAGGACTAGCCCGGCACGGCTAGCTGCCGCGCAGCCGCTCCATCAGGCTCTCCTGCGCCGGCTTTAACTGCTGCGCATCAATCTGCTCCTGGGCGGCCCGGGCGATACGCTCGGGCTGGGTGCGGAGGAGGTCGACCAGCTCAAAGGCCTCCTCCTGAAAGGCCCTGAGCGCCTCGAGCAACCGCGTGGTCGGCACCAGACACCGGACCCGGCGATCGGCCTCATTGCGCTCCATGTCAACCCATTCGCCCTGCCGCAGCCAGCGCAGGTTGTACTGGATGCCGGCCTCGGAGTACGGCAGCTCATGGACAAGCTGCTTCATGGTGAGCGGGCGGTTGGTCTCGAAATACTGAGCAACCGCCAGGCAGATATCGAGAGGTATGTTGGAGCCCTGCATCGGCAAATGCCTGGATGCACACTCCCTCAGCACATAGGCAAGACTGGTAGCTCGCAGGAGCGCGTTGCTGTCTGGCATTGATCGTCTCTCCCTGACGCCCGTTAAACTTTCTCCCTATATCCAACAAAAAACCCCGCAGGTCAATATCCCGCGGGGTTTTCCGGTGCAATGGCGGCTCGGGTGGCCGTTATTCCAGCATACTGCGCAGCATCCAGGCGGTTTTCTCGTGGAGCTGCATACGCTGCGTCATAAGATCGGCCGTGGGCTCATCAGCGGCCCCATCGGCCAGCGCAAAGGTCTCGCGCGCCGTCCGGGCAACCGCCTCATGTCCCTCCACCAACTGCCGGATCATCTCCGTGGCATCGGGCGAGCCCGTCTCTTCGGGAATGCGGGTAAGCGCCTGATACTCACTGTAGCTGCCCGGAGCACGTTCACCCAGGGCACGAATGCGCTCGGCGAGCTCATCCACCGCTGTCGCCAGCTCGGTGTAATGCTCCTCGAACATCATGTGCAGCGAGTTGAACATGGGCCCGGTCACGTTCCAGTGGAAGTTATGGGTCTTGAGATACAGCGAATAGCTGTCGGCAAGCACACGGGAGACACCGGCTGCGATCTCGGTGCGGGCGCCCTCATTGATACCGATATTGATTGCGGGTGTGGCCATGACTGACCTCCTTTCATCCTTGTTTGTAACCTTTACAAAGTAACATGTCGCCCGGCTCAACCCAAGCGACACCGCCCCTCCCCGGCCGTTCCAGATTACGCGGCGCAACACAGCAGGGCCAGACCCGGGGGCCGTCTGCAGTGAGAGCAACTAAGAGGTTGAGTGATTGGATCATGCTGCAATAAGGGCCGTATTAATCCATGACCAGCGGAGCGGTGGGTTTATGGCGACCACTTTGAGGGACCACTATGGGCGGCAGCATGCCGGTTCAGCGCCCCTCATCGCGCAAAGCCCGGCGCAGATTCGACGCGCTGGCCTCCGGCGGGAGGCCCGCTATAATCTGGCGATCCAGGATCGGCTGACCGATGCATTGCTCCCGGTGGAAAAGCGTCTCAAGGCATTGCGACTCACCGAGATCCATGTGCTTCTGGAGGCCGAGCACGCAATACAGGACTGTCTGTCGGTCGAACAACTCGCACCCCAGGCAAAGCGGCACCTGCAATCCGCGCGCGCTGGTGTCGTCGATGCCCACGCCGCCAGCATCTTGAGCGAGTGCGACCTCATCGAGGCCATTGACCAGCAGGTGGGGGTTCTGTCAGCGGCTGCATTCACACCGGGGCCGCCGGTTTTGCGCCGGCGCATGAAACGCGATTGGGACGTCCTGCTGGTACTCATCGGCGCCTGGGAGCTCACGCTGCAGCACCTCAACGCGCCGGCGGATTAGCGCGCGCCAAGATTAAGCCCGATGAGCCCGATGATAATGAGCGCGAGGCTGCCGGCCTTGACCCAGTTCATGGCTTCGCCAAACCAGATAACCCCTACCAGCGCGACAAGCGCGGTACCCAGGCCCGCCCACACGGCATAGGCGACGCTCACCTCCATGCGCTTTAACACAAGCCCGAGGGCCATGAAGGCAAAGCCATAGCCAAGCACCACCGCGACGATCGGCCAGGGGCGGGTGAAGCCATTGGACAGCTTGAGCGCGGTGGTGCCGATGACCTCCATGAACACCGCGGCAAGCAACAGCAGCCAGGCGGTCATGCCAAGCCCCGGTGTCGCCCCGACGAGCGCCGGCGATTGCCGCGATGATGGTGCCCGGCCAGCACGGCAATGGCGCAAAGGACAACAAAAGTGGCGGCATTGGCGGGCATCTGCAGGTTGAAATCCGTCGCGCTGTGAATCATTAAACTCAAAATACCCATGCAGGCACCCAGCCCCACGCCGCTGCGATAAATCGACCGGCGCCGGATCATGGGACGCAGCCCATGCCAGAACGCCCACAACACAAACCCGGCGAGCGGCACCACCCCCACCAGCCCGTACTCGATGGCAAACTGCAGAAAGTCGTTGTGCGCGTGGTTGAAAAGCCCCGTCACATCCCGGCCGGGAAAGCGCTGAAAGCTGGTCTCGAACGCCCCGGCGCCAAAGCCCGTCACAGGGCGCTCGCGCAACTGCGGGAGGGCGTATGCCACCACATCATCGCGGTCCACATTCTCTCGCCGGACGATGACCTCGCGCTCGATGCCGGTCTCGGCATCGCGAACCAGCGCCACCTCATCCTCGATTTGCGTACTGGCAAGCCGCTTTTGCAGCTCTTCAAGCCCGAACCACTGGCTGATGACCAGCACGTCGATAATCAGCACGCTCACCAGAATCAGCAGGTTGCGCAGGCGGTTTGTCGGTGTGACCAGCGTAAAAAAACCGCCCAATATTATGAGGCTCGAGAAAAACGCGACATTGCCCATGCGCGAGTGGGTCATCACCAGCGCGATCACCATGATGATGAGCGCAAGCCGGATGCGCGCCTTGGGCCCGATCAAAACCCCGGCCAGGTGATGCCAGCGAAACGCTCCCTCCTCGCGCAGCGCCAGCATGAGCCCGATGCCGCAGGCGAGCGTCATCTCGAGGTAGCCCGCCAGGTGGTTGCGGTTGATGAATGTCCCGGTGACAACACCGCCGCTGTCGGGCCCAATGCGCAGCCACTCAAAGTCGGTCAGCACCAGGATGGCCCCATAGAACGCCTGCAGGGTGCCCGCCACAATCAGAGTACCCAGCAGCCAATTAAGGCGCTTGCGGGTGGTAAAGATGCCAAGCACCAGGGCAAACAACCCGGTATAGGCAAGTCCCAGCAGCAGGTATTCGAGGGTCTGGCCGGGGTCGGTCGTAAGCCCGGCAAAATACTGCACGGCCGCCCAGGCCTGCACGATCAGCAACAGGGCAATGAGCGGCGCGCCGGCCTTGAGTGCGCGCCACTCGCGCCGCTCGGGGTGGCGCAGCAGCTGCAGGCCCCACAGCACCAGCAGCGCACCCACCGCCATCACCGTCAGTGCCATTGACCAGGGGCGCGCGCTGGCGAGCGGAATCGGCAACCACACCAGCAGCGCCAGCACACCCAATACCAGCGAGCGCTCAACCGAGAAATCAGCGCGATCGCTCATGGCAGCACCAGTGTCTCGACCATCAGGGTCTTGCCCGTACGCTCGGCCAACGCGCGCACCCCACGCTCGTCGGCGCGACTGAAGCGGGC